>JBKJNH010000125.1:0-5240 GCA_046596055.1 Candidatus Eiseniibacteriota bacterium | reverse complement strand
GTCGAAGCCGAGGGCGCGCAGCTCCTCCCCCATGGCGCGGCCGACCAGCTCGGCGAGCTCGCCGTCAGCGGGGAACGCGAGGCCCTCGTGCGAGCGCATCGGCGGCCACTGCGTCGCGGGTGCGCGAACGCGCTGGACCAGGCCACCTTCCTGATCGACGGCGATCAGCGCCGGTGTCCCGTCGGGCGCCGTGCGATGCAGCGCCGCGTTGAGCCCGACCAGTGCATCGAGATCGGTGACCTCCTGGTTGACCCCGTCCGTGGTCGACACCTCGATCGCCAGGTTGCGTTTGAACAGGATCGTCGCCCCGACTCGACCCGCGTCGAGCCTGGCCGTCAGCGCCGGCGGCACCGTGGTCGCCGGAAATCCCACCCAGAGGAGCTGACCGATATCGTCGCGCACGCGGCGACGTTAGCAGCTCATGGCATGCAGGTCATCCGAGAGGTCCCCATGCCATTGGGGACGGGCGTGCACGCGGTGCCGAGCTCGCTGTTCATCTCCATCTGGATCGGCAACGTGATCGTCGTGCCCTGCGCATCGGTGACCAGCAGGTAGATCTCGCCGATCCCACCGAGCGTCGCCGCCATCGTCTGGCCCTGCTTGGCCTCCAGATACACGACGCTGTGCACGCCGGTCAGCCGGGTCGTGAACGACGCGGTCTCGGTGGTGCCGATGTACGCGCGCCACCCGTTGGTCGCGCCCGCGACCTCCACCGTGCACGGCGTGTTCGCGCACGTCGACGGAAGCAGCACCTTGCCGACCGACGGAGAGCACGCGGCTTTCGAGGCCATGGGTCCCGTGAAGTCGACCTTGCAGCGGGTGCAGTAGATCGATGATCCCCCACTCGTGTTGCACAGACACTGCGCCGACGGCGTGCACGCGCCGAGGACACCCTGGTCGTCGTTGCAGATCTGCACGCCCGAGCTCGCGCCCGCCGAGCTGCACGTCGTGAGCGACTGCGTGCATCCCTGGGGCACGTAGCGCTGCGAATCGCAGTTCGTGTCGAGCCCGTCGCAGCTCTCCGGCGCGCCCTCGAAGAACGCGCCGCGCAGATCGTCGCAGTCGTTGTTCGATGCGGGATGCAGATCACAGTCGAGGTCGTCCTCGCGCATCGTGGCGTCGGTCGCCGCCGGATTCTTCGTGAGGTCCGGGAGCAGGAGGCGCAGCTGGTGCGCGCGACCCATGGGGCGCGTCGGATCGGCGATGGGGAACCAGGCCACGCCACTCTTCCAGCGCATCTGATCCACGCGATTGCCGCAGGTCACCACGCGCGCGGTGCCGCGATCGACGGCGTCCTCGTCACCATCGCGCACGGTGATCGGGGTGACCACGATCGCGTAGCTCGTCAGCGTGCCCGGCATGATCAGGACGTGCGTCGGATCGCCCGCCGCGTCCTCGACATTGCCGATGCCGACCAGCGTCTCGCCGTTATAGACGAACACGAACGGGATGAACTGCTCGTCCATCGAGGTCTCGGTGTCGGGCTCGATGCGGAGCTTGAAGCCCGCGAGCGTCGTCATCCCCTCCACCACTCCGCCGAGCGCGCGCTGCCGGTAATAGCGGACCGCATCCTCGGCACCCGAGCCTGGCTCGCGCCGCTGGTTATCGACATCGGCGATCGAGTCGGGCGACGCATTCGCCAGGATCACCTCGAGTCGGGTCGCGGTGATCGCGCCGCCGGGCGTGTCGAACGTCAGGATCGCGCCCTCGTTCGGGCCCGAGTCACCGCACGCCGACGCGGACAGAACCAGCACCGCACAGGCGAGTCGACGCATAGGACAGTCTCTCACTGCAACCAGGGTTCCAGCGGCTAACTCGCCGGTCTGATTGAAGCGCGCCCCGCCGCTCCACGACGGCGCTGCCCTTCTGCGGCAGCCTCGCGCCAACGGCGTTGGCCCCACCAGGACCTACCTCGCGAACGACTGGCCCTCGGCTGCGAGCTCGAGGCGCTGCGCCGATCCCGACGCGGCGTAGACCACGACGGTGCGGACGGTCGGGAACCGCAGGGCGATCACGAGCTCCTTGCGCGCGTCCCCATCGAGATCGACGACGCCGAGCACGTCGAGCACGACCAGCGACTTCGGATCGACCGGCTTGCCCGGCTCGGGCGGCCGGACCAGCTTGATGTTGAACAGCTTGAACGTTGGCTTGCACGCGGCACCTGCGGTTGGCGCCGCCGACCACTCCTGCGCTGGCCCGCGCACACTGTCGAGCAAGCTCGCGAGCGGGAACGATTCGATCGCCCCATCGCCATCGATATCCAGTGCGATCGCATCTCCGGACAGGCACGCGCCCGCGGTCGCGAGCACCGGCGTCGATGGAGGATCGTCGGCGCGGGTCAGCTCGCCGACGGCGAGGCCGCAGCCCTCGGTCGCGCCGACACACGCGGTCTCCTCGGTGCGCTGACCACCGCCTGCATCCGCGGTGCAGGGCGACGCGCCGACGTAGGTCCCCGCGGCGACCTGCTGCGGCATCCCGATATCGGTGACGCCGAGCGTTTCGAACGCCCCGGCGGACTTGCCATCGGTGCCGAACACGATCCAGCGAGGAACGCTCCCGCGCTCCACCACCTCCGAGATCTCGGCGGGCGAGTCGGTCCACTGCATGGTCCGCATCATCAAGGGGACCACCGCGGGACGGCCCCCGGCGCCCTGCGGGCACATCTCGCCGACCATGACCTGCCTGCCGCTGGTCACCGGGCCCCGGCGGGGCGCCAGCTTGCCGACCGGGCCGGGCTCGGGGGGCGGGGCGGGGGGGCGCAGCGCCGGGCACCCGGCTTGCGCGATCACCAGCGCGAGCCAGGCAACGCGTTGCAGCGCGGAGCGGTCAGTAGGCATCGACATCAACCATAACCTCTGGAATCTAGACGCGCCTAGTTGATGACTTCGTTGCCCCGCGCGTTTGACCCGGCCGGAATGGCCTGTCTATAGTCCGCCGCCTGAGAGCGGTCGTCTGATGCCCAAAACCGGCGCAATTACCATGTCTTACAAAAGCATTTCGCGCTTCATCGTCGGCGCTCTCCTCGTGACGACCGCCGTGGCCGAAGCGCAGATCTCGCCCGGTGGCGGCATGGGTCCCGGCATGGGCCAGTCGCCTGCGGGCGAAGAGAAGAAGGACGGCGTCGCCGAGGAGGCACCCAAGGCCCCGGGCCTGTTGCCGACCACGCCGGCCCTCCCCGCTCCCAAGGGCCGGCGGAAGCGCTGGAAGCTGTTCGAGATCGACGGCTACTTCCGCCTCCGCACCGATTGGTTCAAGAACTTCAACCTCGGGTTCTACGATCGCGCCCAGGACGGCACCGACCTCGGCGGTGCGCCCTACCCGCGGGCGCTCGGCTGCTACTCCGACAACCTCGATCATCCGTGCGGCAATCTCTCGGGCGCGAACATGCGGCTCCGCCTCGAGCCGACGATCAATCTCGACGAGGGAACGTCGATCCACGTCCAGGCCGACGTGCTCGACAACCTGGTCCTTGGCTCCACGCCGACCGGTACCGATCTCTCGGGCATCTACAGCTCGACCAACCTCCCGCCGCTCGGCGCGTTCGGTAACACGCAGGCGCCGCCTACAGCGGGCGTCAACAGCGACCGCGATTCGATCACGATCAAGCGCGCGTGGGCCGAGGTCGCGATCCCGCTCGGCATCCTGAAGTTCGGCCGCCAGCCCAATCACTGGGGCATGGGCATGTTCTACAACGGCGGAGGCCTCGACCCGATCAGCGGGACGTATGACCTCGATGCCGACTACGGTGACACCGTCGATCGCGTCAGCTTCTCGGCGCTGATCCCGGGCACCAACCTCCGCGCGATGCTCGCTGCGGACTGGGGCCTGACGCGGCTGGCCTCGAACCAGACCGGCCAGAACACGGGCCACGAGGGTCATCCGTTCGATCTCGACGACAGCGACGACGAGGACGGCTGGGTCGGCGTGATCTCGAAGATGGACTCACCGCAGGAGTTCAAGGACACCGTCGATCGCGGAGACCTCGCGCTCAACTACGGCGTCTACTTCGAGTACAAGACGCAGGACTGGGACAACAACCTCAGCGACTTCAAGCTCGGCGGCTCTCTCGATCCGATCGAGGGCTACGTCCCGCGCAGCATGAAGACGTACACGCCCGATCTGTGGGGCAAGCTCGGCTACGGCCGCTGGCAGATCGAGGGCGAGGTCGTCGCGCAGCTCGGCAAGATCTCGCGCCTCGATGATCTCGGAAAGCCGTCGAGCGTCGACATCCGCAAGTACGGCGCCACCGCGCGCGCCGGCTGGAAGGGCCTCGAGGGCAAGCTCCGCCTCGGCATCGAGGGCGGCGCGGCCTCCGGCGATCAGTGGGACAACACCCCGCAGGGCAACACGAACATCGCGTTCGCGAACCTCCTCGGCACCTGCCCGGTGAGCAACCCCGGTTGCCCGCAGGACTCGAAGCTGACGCAGTTCATGTTCAACCGCGAGTACAAGGTCGACATGATCCTGTTCCGGCACCTGCTCGGCGCCGTGACCAACGCCGGCTACGTCAAGCCGTACCTCCAGTACGACGTGACCAAGTCGATCACCTTCAAGGTCGCCAACGTGACCTCGTTCGCCCTGAAGCCGATCGCCACGCCCGGCAACTCGCGCATGTACGGCACGGAGTTCGACTCCGACGTTGGTTACTCGAGCAACGGCTTCTTCATCGGCCTGTCCTACGGCGTGCTGTTCCCGTTCGGCGCGATGGCGCACCCGGCCGACGAGATCGGCGGCACCACGTTCGGCTACGGCACGGACCAGGACACCGGCGCGAGCAACATCGGCGACGCGAGCACCGCGCACACGATCCAGTCGCGCCTGATGCTGACGTTCTAGCGGCGCTGACGATCAACCGCCACGCTGGGGGCACGCTGGTGCACGGTGGTGCGAAGAGCCACTCGACGAAGGCTCCGCAAGCCCGCGCGACGTCAGAGCTCGCCGAGCGCCGTGACCAGGCGATCGATGGAGACCAGCTCCATGCCAAAGCTCTCCTCGATCCGCAGGCGGTTCTGCGCCGGGATCAGAGCTCGCGTGAAGCCGAGACGCGCCGCTTCGCCGAGGCGCTGCTCGCACAGCGGGACGGCGCGGACCTCACCGGCGAGCCCGACCTCGCCGAACACCACGGTCTTGGCGTCGATCGCGCGGCCGCGGGCGGACGATGCGATCGCACAGACCACGCCGAGATCGATCGCCGGCTCGGCGAGCCGCAGTCCGCCGGCGACATTGACGAACACGTCGCG
>JBKJNH010000047.1:0-3765 GCA_046596055.1 Candidatus Eiseniibacteriota bacterium | reverse complement strand
GTCCATCTTGTAGACGTGGTCGCCGGAGAGGACGAGGATGTCCTCGGCGCGCTTGCGGCGACCACGTGTACAAGATGGACTACGGCCCGATGTACGAGTTCCACCGCGACCGTCGAGCCGCCGTGACGCTTGCCGTGACGACGGTGCCCGTCGAGCACACCGACCAGTTCGGCATCGTCGAGTTCGATTCGCGCGGGCGCATCACCGGCTTCCAGGAGAAGCCCGGGCCGGGGGAGGCGCGCTCGACGTTCGCGTCGATGGGCGTCTACCTGTTCCGTCGCGAGGTGCTGGAGATGGCGCTCGCCGAGGATGCCGACGACCCGAATTCGTCGCACGACTTCGGCAAGGACCTGTTCCCGCGCTTCCTCGCGCGCGGCATCGAGGTCTACGCCCACCTGTTCCCGCAGTACTGGCAGGACGTCGGCACACTCGACTCGTTCTACCGCGCGAACATGGAGCTGCTGAGACCGCGCCCTCCGATCGAGCTGGCCGATCCCGAGTGGATTGTCCACACCGTGAGCCACGACCTGCCGCCGGTCAGGATCGGCGCCGATGCCCGGTTGCGCACCAGCCTCGCGGCCAACGGGGCACGCGTCGAGGGTCAGGTCGAACGATCCGTGCTGTTCCCCGGCGTCGTCATCGAGGCCGGCGCCCGCGTGGTCGACTCGATCCTGTTCCCGGGCGTGCACGTCGGGCGCGACGCGGTGCTGACGCGCGTGATCGCGGACAAGGGCGTCGAGATCGGGGAGGGGGCGCGCGTCGGTGGCGCGATCGAACCGGGCGAGACGCCGGCGCCGAATCGGCTGTGCCCCGAGCATCTGACGAGCGGGCTGACGCTCCTCGGCACTCGCGCCACCGTGCCGCCCGGCCGCGTGGTGGGGCGCAACGTGCGCATCGACCCCGAGGCGACCGACGCCTGCTACGCAAGCGAAACGCCCGACGGGGCGCATGTGCACTCCCCGCCGGGCGCATCGGTGTCGCACGGAGCCGACTAGCCCGCGCGCGGAATCCTGAGGCGCTGACCGGCCTGCAGCGACTGCGACTTCGACAGCCCGTTCGCCTCGCGCAACGCAGCAACGGTGACCCCGTGCGCCGCGGCGATCTGGCTCAGCGTCTGTCCCTTCTTCACCTTCACCGTTTTCGCCGGGCTCGCGTCGCCGCCGCTCGCGGTGCTCGCGGTCGCCTTCTTGCCGCCCGGACGTGCCTCGCGTATCACGACGTCGGACTGCGGGATGAGCAGCGTGCGGCCGACCCGCAGGCGGGCCGACTTGCTCATGCGATTCTTCTTCGCGATCGTGGCGGGGGAGACCCCGTAGCGCAGTCCCAGCCCCTTCAGGCTCTCGCCGCGGCGCACCTTGTGGCGCAGCACCAGCGGGTCGGCCGGCACCGCGACCTTCGGCAACTCGAGCGTGCCGGCGGCCAGGCTCGCCATCAGGCGCTCGCCGGCGCCGTCGGGCACGCGCACCATGACCGCGTCCCCGCGGGGCGGCGCCGCATGCCGCAGGAACTGCGGATTGAGGTCCTTGATCACGTCGAGGTCGGTCTCGCAGGCGGCGGCGAGCGCGCGCAGGTCCACGGGCCCGGGCAGCGAGACCTCGTCGAAGGCCAGCGGCGCGGCGACCGTCACCTGGTCGAAGCCGTAACGCGACGGATCGCGCGAGATGGCCAGCACGGCCATGAACTTCGGCACGTAGTTGCGCGTCTCCTCGGGCAGCCGGAGCGACCAGAAGTCGCGCGTGCCCTGCCGCTTGATCGCGCGGCCGACGGCGCCCTCGCCCGCGTTGTACGAGGCGAGCGCCAGCGGCCACGAGTTGAACAGCCCGTACAGGTGCTTCAGGTAGCGTGCGGCCGCGATCGTCGAGGCTTCGGGGTCCTTCCGCTCGTCAACCCACGAGTTCACCTTGAGGCCGAAGATATTCGCCGTGCCGCGGATGAACTGCCACGGCCCGACTGCCGAGGCCACCGAGCGCGCCTGCGGATTGAATCCGCTCTCGACGAACACGAGGTGCACGAGGTCGGTCGGCACGCCCTCCTTCTCGAGGATGAGCTTCATCGCGTCCATGTACTGTCCCGAGCGGACCAGCCAGCGCTCGAACGTCGGGCGCCCGCGGCCCGTGAAGTAGTCGAGCCACTTGTCGACCAGCGGATGCTCCTCGATCGCGATCGCATCGTCCTCGAGGGCGGGAAGGGCGTAAACCGCATCGTCCTCCTCGCCGGGCAAGGGCAACTCGAGCGCGGGGGCGACCTCGGTGGTCGGGAGTGCGGCAAGCCTCGTCGAATCGGCGACGACTTCGGCCGGATCGGTCGGGCCGATCAGCGCGTGACCGGGCGGAAGCGCGGCGAGGAGCGCGATGCGGCGTGCGGTCACCTTCTTGTCGAGCCGGGCGGCTTGCTTCTGCACGTCCGCGAGACCGTCGCGAATCCGTTTCTCGGGCTTGCTGGCGAGCGCGAGCTGGAGGTTGCGTTCGGTCTTCTCGAGAAGGACGGCGGCCTGGTCGTCGCGGCGGCCGGCGTGGTGAGCCTCGGCGGCGGCGACATCCTTGCGCGCGGCGAGGAGAACCCTGCCGGCGTCGTAGGCGGACTGGGCGGGGCGGGACCTGGCGCGGGCCTTCGGGGCGGCCGCGACCGGGCGGACGGCGGGGGCGAGCACGGCAAGCAGCAGCACGGCCGCTCCGAGTGCGACGACGGCGCTCCGGGGTGTCCGGTTCGTCATCCGTTCTCCTCCGTCGGATCCACCCATCCTGAGTTCCACGGGCGGGAACGCAGAAACCTGATGGAAGTCTACGAACCCGGCTTGCGTTTTGCAAGGAAGCCCCGGTGTCCGGCGCCAGCCCCCGATGGATCCATCCACGGCGGTCCTGGCACTGCGGGCAGAAAGACAAGCACGATGCATGCCGCGAAACCGTGATTCCTCGCGCGGGCATAAAGCCAACGAACGTTAGGCAAAGGACTTGCCGTGAACTCTTCGAGCCCGATCTCAGGATCCGATGAAGCTCGCCCGACGGCGGAGAACCGTGCAGGACGGCCATCCCCGGACCGTCTTGCCTTGAGTGGCCGCCCCGTCTCAGGGGTTGCCGAGTACCGGTCGGATTTCTGCCACGCGTGGGTCCTGGGTGGCGAGATCGAGGGCGCCGAGCTGACGGCGGCCCTGGGCGATCTCGAGCTGGCCGCCCTCGCGGCAAGGAAGTCGGCGGACTCTGGGGAGGCGAGTGTCACTTCCGGGCTGGAGTTCACCGCAGGACCGCCTGCGGCGGTCCTGCAGTTTCTGAATGGATTCGACTTCCTGCGCACGCACCTGTGGTCGATGGGGGGCGACGACCCTCAGGTGGGCGTCGTCGGCCTGTGTCTCGAGGACGGGCGCCTGTGGGCATTTCGCGCGGGCGTCGACGCGACGCTCGAACAGTTGACCGGAGCGCCGGGGCGCGTGCACTGGCATCCGGTCGGCACGGCCGGCCTCGAGTGGGGCGAAGCCGATGCGAAGGAAGTGTGGCGCCTCGAATGTGCCGGCCCGGCCGGTGCGCTCGCCATCCATCATCGTCCGCCGCTGGCCTCGGTGCTCGGCGCGCTGCGCGATGAAGCCGCCGCGGACTCCTCGTCACCCACGCCGCTCGCGGCGAACCCGGCGTCGTCGGCTCGTCGGCCGCGTCCGGCCTCCGTCGCGTCGCCCGCGCTGCGCCGTCCGCGCTTCGCGGTGTCCAGCCGCGCGTCCGTGATCGTCGCCGCGCTCGCCGTCTTCGCCGTCGCGGCCGCGCTCCTCCTCCAGCG
>JBKJNH010000037.1:0-3439 GCA_046596055.1 Candidatus Eiseniibacteriota bacterium | reverse complement strand
CGCGGCGGGTCGCCGACTAGCGCGCCACGACCGTGACGGCTCGCGTCACGACGGCGTCGTCCTGAACGAGGCGCAGCCAGTAGATCCCCGGGGGGAGCGTCCGGCCGGCCGAGAGATCCGCCGTCGACGACCGTCCTGCCGCCGCATCGATCCGCGACTCCCGCCACGTGCGACCCGCGGCGTCCACGAGCGTGAGCCGCGCCGGCCTGGATGAAGCGAACTGGCACGTCACGCGCAAACGGTCCGCCCGCAAGGGATTCGCGGACGCCAACGCAAGGGCGGGCGCCGCGACGGGCCCGCCCGGCGCGCCGGTGGTCCCGGGACAGACGGTGAAGAACTGATCTCCGGCATGAGTCGCAAAGTTCATGAACTGGGGCTGTCCGGGCGGGCAGGTGCCGATCGGCAGTGGTGCGAGCACCTGGTTCGACAGCGAACTCCCGGAGCGCACCATCGCCGTGATGCGGATGCATCCCCCGGGATTCCCGATCGCCGCGAGCGGAATCTCCCACTCAATACCCCTCGTCACCCCGTCGCCGATCGCGTCGGCGCAACCGAGCGTGACGCCGCCGACGTTGCGGTTGTCGATCGTGGCGCGGATGCCGTGCGGGTTCGTGCCGCCGATCAACGTGCCGGGTCCCCCGGCCGGAGCGCGACCGAGCGTCACGAGCGTTCCGCCCCCGTTGAACGGCAGCGCCTGGAGGCGCGCCGTCCACTCGCGCGGCCCGGAGAACCCGTTGTCGTCCCCTTCGAACTGCAGGCGGTAGTCGGCCTCGAACCCGGGGTCAAAGCCGAGTCCGTTCATCACGTCGCCGGCGCCGTTCCCGTTCAGCGTGTTCTGACCGCCGGGAGCGGCGTCGAGAAAGATCTCGAGCACGTGACGGATCGTTCCGTTCTGGTTGGCGTTGAGCACCTTGGCGAGGTTGCCGGCGATGAACAGGTGCAGCATGTCGTCGGCGATGTACGCGTGCGCGGCGTCCAGCTCCGATCCGTTCGCGAAGTCGAGTTCGCCGCGATTGTTGTCGCCGATGATCTGGCCGGCTGAGAGCCCGGTCTGGATCGACTGCGTGATGCGGGCCTGGCCGTACTCCTGGTCGAGCACACCGTCGACGGGGACCGCGACGGCGGCAGGGGCAAGCAGGACGACGGCGATCACCGCCAGTCCCGGGATTCGAATGATCGTCATGACACTCCTCCAATCCGCCCGTTGTGGCCGCTAAATTGTGTGCCCGGCCCGAGGCCGCAGAATCTCCTTTAACCCAATGATATGAAACGCATTGCGACCCCAGCCCTGGTCGCTCGAAGGCGCGACGAGAGCCGCTCCCCGGAGCCCTGAGATCGAGGAACAGGCGGAGATCGTGAGACCCCCGGCCACCCGGGATCCTCGTGGAGCCCCCGCCCTGGCGAAGCTTCACATGGTAACTCATTCATTTGCAAATGGTTGCAGCGTCCGATCCCGCACACACAATTAAGTGGCCACAACTCAAGTCTAAGGCGTTCGGGTTCCGGAGGGAACCGGGAGCTCAGGCCGCGATGCCGACGGCGGGATCCCCACGCCGCAACAACTCGTCGAGCGCCTCGGTGACCTGGCGGTCGTAGCCGCGCCCCGATCCGCCCCGCTCGAACCAGCGCCGCACGTCGTCGGGCGCCGGACGCCCGGGCGCGGCGCCCGCGAGGTAATCGAAGTACGACTCCACCACCGCGAGGATCTCGGCCTCGAGGGCGCCCCGCCCCGGCGGCGGCGCGTCCCCGGCGGCACACTCGCCGGTGAGCACGCGCGTCAGCGCATCGACGCGGACCGCATCGATCGCCGCAGTCTCGAGTCCCAGTTCGCGCGCCAGCGATGCCGCGGCGTCCGCCATGCCGCGGGCGCGTCCGCCGGTCACCGGATCGAGCGACTCGATCGCGGGCAGCAGCGCCTGCATCGCGCGCAGGTAGGTCTGCTCGGCCTGGCGGTACAGGCGCGTGTTGTCGAGCGCGGTCGCACCGGCCGCGGCGAGAACCTCGGCGACCTCGAGCTCGGCCGCGCCGAACGTGCTGCCGTCGGACTTTTCGGGCAGGAGCACGGCGCCGACCAGTCGCCCGCGCGTGACCAGCGGCACGAGCAGCGCGACGCCAGCGGCGATCAGCGGCCGGCTCTCCGTCTCGAGTTCCTTGAACCGTTCCAGCTCGCCGCGCCGCACGGGGCGAGACAGCCCCGAGACGATGCGCGCCAGCTCGCCGTCGACGGCCACCTCGAGCCCGTGGAATGCGTCCTGCGCGAAGCCGCGGGTCTCAATCGCGCGCAGGGGCGCGTCGACCGCGCCCGCCTGCGCCACGAGCACGACGCCGGCGCGCACGCCGAGTTGCCCGGTGAGCGAGAACATCAGTGTGGACGCGACGTCCTCGACGCGGCGCGCGTTGGCCAGTTCCTGCGACAGGGCGAGGAACGCGTCCTTCACCCAGAACTCGCGGCGCAGGTCCTGGTTCAGCCGGCGCAGGTCACCGCGCGAGCGCTCCACCTCGGCCTCCATCTCGTGATTGCGGCGCAGCAGGGCGCGCGTGTCCTCGGCGCGCGCGAGCATGCGACGCACGCGGGCCACCAGTTCCTTCGGCGAGAACGGCTTCGCCAGGTAGTCGTCGGCGCCGCGCGACAGGCCGGCCAACCGCGACTCGGTCTCGGCGAGCGCGCTCACCATGATCACCGGCAAGTGAGCCAGCGCGGGCTCGCGACGGATGGCCTCGACCAGGTCGAGGCCCGAGCGGCGCGGCAGGCGCACGTCGAGAATGGCGAGGTCCGGCGTCTCGTCGTTGAGCTTGCGCCAGCCCTCGTCGCCATCGAGCGCCGAGAGGACGCGAAAGCCGTGCGCGCCGAGCGCGATGTGCAGGAGTTCGACGACGCGCGGGTCGTCCTCGACCACGAGGATGGTCGCGCCGTTCATGCCACGGGCGTCGAGGCGGTCGTAACGGTCGGTGCGCGGCGGCGTCGAGTCGGACACGATGGGTTCTCCCGGCGAGCGATCAAGCGCCGGGACGAGGAACCTCCGCGAGTGCCGCCAGGGCGGCCGCGACTTCGTCTTCGGCGAACGGTTTGTACAGCGCCTGCGCGAATCCCGCGGCGACAGCCGCGGAACGCTCGGCGTCGTCACGCACCAGCACGACGACACGCTCCCGGTCGACCGCGTCGATCGTGGGCGCCATGGCGAGCGCGCCTCCGCCCGGCATGTCGGCGTCGAGGAACACCAGGTCGTAGCGCGCGGCCCGCAGCGCGGCGCGCGCCGCGTCCCCGTTCTCGGCCTCGTCCACCGCGATGTCGCGCATCGCCAGCAGGCGACGCAGGAAAACGCGGGCCGTGAACGAATCGTCCGCGACGAGCGCCTGGAGCGGGGCCACCCCTTCCCCGGGGATATCGGCCGGCGGAGCCAGATCCTGCACCGCTTCCGGGGGCGGCGGGGGCGGCGGG
>JBKJNH010000346.1:0-13993 GCA_046596055.1 Candidatus Eiseniibacteriota bacterium | reverse complement strand
ACCTCGACCTGTTCGTTCCGCTTCTCCTCGAGAACCGCACGGTGGCGATTCTCGCGCTGGCCGGCCGACCGGGCGGGGCGCGCTACGACGAGAGCGATCGCCTGTTCCTCGAGCACGTGGGCGACCAGGGGGCGCTGGCGATCGACCGGGCCCTGCTGTTCCAGCAGAACCAGAACCGCATCGAGGACCTCGACGCGCTGCTGCGCGTGAGCCGTGAGCTGGCCTCGACTCTCGACCTCGATCACGTGCTGATCACGGCCGTCAATCTCTCGGGCGCGATCGTGCCGCGCGAGCGGGCCGTCATCGCGCTCTTCGACGGCGGACGGTTGCGCATCCGCGCGGTCAACGACCACTCGCGTGTCGACTCGAACACGAGCGAGAAGCTGGGCCTCGACCGCCTGCTCGAGTGGTTGGGCTACCGCAAGCCCGAGAGCCTCATCGCGCGGCTCTCGGAGGTCGAGGCGGACGAGGCGCACGAGGGACGGGACGTGCTGCTCGAGTACTTCAAGGGCGAGATGCGCGCCCTGTACGTGATCGGCCTGCGCGACGACCAGGGCCCCGTCGGCGTGCTCCTGCTCGAGTCCTTCCATGACGGCGCGTTCTCGATCGCGAGCGATCGCGAGGCGCTGGGCGTGCTGAGCGGCCAGCTCGCGGTCGCCATCCGCAACGCCGAACTCTATCGCCAGCTTCCGATGGTGGGGGCGCTCGCGCCCCTCGCGGCGCGGCGCCGTCGCTGGGAGCGCATGGCTCCGGGCCGGCGGCGCCTCATCCTCCTGGGCACGGCCGCGGCGCTTCTGCTCGTCGGCGTGGTGCCCTTCCCGGCGGCGATCGGCGGCGATGGACAGGTGCTCCCCGGAAGCGAGGTCGCGGTCCGCACGGCGATCGACGGGATCGTCCGCGACGTGGAGGTGCGGTCGGGCCAGTTCGTGATCGCCGGCCAGAGGCTTGCGGCGTTCGAGCCCGAGGGACTGTCGCCCCGCATGGCGGTCCTGCGCGCCGAGGCCGACCGCGCCCGGGGAGCCGGTGCGGCCGCCGAAGGCCGGATGGACGCCTATGGCCGCCGCGAAGCCGATCTGGACCGTGAGGTCGCACTCGCCCGCCTGGCCGCCGCCCAACGCGACGCGGCGCGCTCGCAGCTGTCGGCGCCCCAGGCCGGATACGTCCTGACGCCCGACCTGGCCGAACAGGAGGGCGTGCGGCTCGAAGCCGGCGAAGTGTTCTGCCAGGTGTCCCCGCTCGACACCCTTCGGGTCGAGATCGGGATCAGCGAGAGCGAGGTCGATCGGATCCGGCCCGGGAGGACCCTGCGGCTCAAGGTACTCGGCTTTCCCGATCGCCAGTTCCGCGGGCGCGTGACGGAAGTCGCGTGGCAGGGCGACCCGGTCAAGCCCGGCCACCCGGCGGTCTTCAAGGTCCTGGGGTGGGTGGCGAATCCCGGCCCGACGCTCCGCAGCGGCATGACCGGTCGGGCCCGGATCGACGTGGCCCCCGATACTCTGCTCGCGCGATGGGGACGCGGACTTTGGCGGTGGATTCGGATGAGCTTCTGGATGTAGCTTCGGCGCACCCCGGAAGTCGCGGGGAGTTCCCCACCCAGCTTCTCCGCGGGCTGGGGAATTCCCGTGGCGGATGTCCCGGGGGGGCTGGCGACTCTTCCCCCCTCCCTCCCCAAAGGGCCATCTGGACTGGGGTTACACGAAGTCCCGGGCCCAGGTCCAGAGTGGCACGCCGGCTGCAATGAGGAGTCCTCGAATCCCGGCCCTTCCCTCGAGGTGAGGCCGGCGGGTTCGCCCGAAACTCTCAAGAGGAGATACCAGCCATGACTTCAAAGAAGCTGACCCCGAAGGTCGTCGCGAAGACTTCGACGCCGACCGACAAGAAGATCACGAGCAAGGGCAACGTCGTCAGCGCCAGAGGCACCGTCGCCAGCGGCCGCGGAACTGTCGCCTCGGGCCGTGGCACCGTGGCCAGTGGCCGTGGCACCGTCGCTTCCGGTCGTGGAACCGTCGCCTCGGGCCGTGGCACCGTCGCCAGCGGCCGTGGCACCGTCGCTTCCGGTCGTGGAACCGTCGCCTCGGGTCGCGGCACCGTCGCCAGCGGCCGTGGAACCGTTGCTTCCGGTCGCGGCACCGTGGCTTCCGGTCGCGGCACCGTGGCCTCCGGTCGTGGCACCGTGGCTTCCGGTCGCGGCACCGTGGCCTCCGGTCGTGGCACCGTCGCCAGCGGCCGTGGAACCGTTGCTTCCGGTCGCGGCACCATCGCCAGCGGCCGCAAGATGACCGGCGAGTAGTTCAGACTCCGCAGAGCCTCCTCGCTAGCACCGCACCTCGAGCACGAAAACCGCGGGCCTCCTTGTCAGGGAGGCCCGTGGTTTTTCGTTTCCAGCGAGCGCGGGACGCGAGAGATCGACCTACCGACTGTCGGTGGTGACGCGAACGAACTCGGTGGCGCCCTTCGGCGACTTCCTGGACAGCGGGGATTTGGTGTGAATACGCTCCAGCACGAGAATCCGATCGGAGAGCACTGTGATCTCGGACTTCGAGAACGTGAGCGTGCCTTCGATGCCGCAGCCACTTTCGACGGTGCCGCCAGCGAACCGGTCCCGCTGCTTGCGCAGGGCGATCGTGCAACCCACCTGTTGAGCGACCTCATCCGATCGTGTCGAGCACGGACTCGTAGGTGCCGCGCACACAGGTGAACGTCGGCGTGTCGCGCAGCGTGTAGCGGCTCGCGCCGGTGTCGCGCAGGTCCTGCACCAGGTCGAGGAAGTCGTCGGCGCGATTGGTCTCGAATGCCAGGACGAACTCCTGGTCGTCGAGGCCGAACGAGTAGGTCGTGTTGAGCTTGACCGAGGGGTACGTCGTGCCGACGTGGATGTGTTCGCGCATCATCTTGCCACGCGCCTCGGCATCGAGCCCGTACCAGTCGCGCGTCTTCACGAACGGGTACACGAAGCAATACTTCTGCGTACCGGGGACGACGGTGAGACGCTCGTCCTCGTGACCGGGATGGATGTGGTCCACGTACGTCGAGCGTTTGGTCATGCCGAGCAGGGCGTACGGCGTGCGCAGGTACGGGCCCATCGCGCTCTTCATGAGCGCGGCGCCGTGGCGCTGCAGCGGCTCGAGCTCGTAATGGATGCGCCACAGCAGGATGTCGACGTCGCCGCGCACCCCGACGAGCGAATAGGGCACGAGAATGCCGTCCTCGGCGCGGAACGCCTCGCACGCGGCGATGAATCCCTCGCGGCCCCTTGCCTTCTCGGCATCGGACAGGCCGCGCCAGGCAGGATCGATCTTGAGGCCGTAGAACGAGACGAACTGGCGGCGCAGCCCGGGCTTGCCGGGGGCGGCCGGTGCGACGTTGCTGGCGGGTGTGGCTTGCGTCGAGCTCATGGGGCGCGGGCTCCTGCGTCAGGGGAAACGGCTCCCCCGAGGATAGCCGCGGGGTGCGCGCCCGGCAAGGGGCCGGGCGCGCCACCGGCGCGGGTGCCCACCCATCAGCGGGTGTAGGTGATCTCCATCATGGGCACGTTCTTCCCCTCGATCTTCGAGGTCATCGTGTAGACGTGCGTGTTCGCGTTGACGAACATCGTGGTCGACGTGCACTCCATCGGCTTGCCGTCCATCCCGTCGGTGAGACCGTGGAGCACGATCGACTTGTCTTTCATCGCGCCGCCGGTCTGCAGCATGGTCGTCGTGCTCATGTCGTCGATCCAGAACGACCAGAACTGCTTCTTCGCGTTGTCGTAGCCCATCAGGCTCACGCCCGTCATCGGCATTCCGGCAAACGTCCCCTTGAACCTCCCCTCGAGCACGCGACCGCCGAGGATCATCGAGTTCACCATCGTGCCCTCGGATTCCTCCGCCGGCCCGGGGGCGAACCAGGACTTCAGCTTTGCCTTCCACGAACCGGTCATCGCTGCGAGCGCATCGTGCTCCGGGCCAGGAACCGCGTTCTTCATCATCTCGGCCATCATCGCGTCGTGCGCCGGGTCGGCCGCGGACTTCGCCGCGGCCTTCGCGGGCTTGCCGCGGTCATGACCGCCGGCGCCGTCGTGGGCGCGAACCGGCGCATCGACGGCAAGCGCCGCGCAACAGGTCAGGACGACGAGTGCGATCCGTGCATGCTTCGAGTTCATCGAAGAGTCCTCCGGGTGTGGGAAAGCAGGGTTCAGCGGTAGCTGTTCTTGATCCGGCCCCACGTCCGCGGGGTGGCCGGCGTGCTCGGGTTCGGCACGAAGAAGCCGCGGATCTCACCGCCGCCGAACACGCTCGAGTGGATGTTGAAGTACGACTTGCCGTCGGCGATCGCCAGCAGGAGCGCGGCTCGCGCCCCGGCCACGGTCCCGCCATTGGCCGTGATGTAAGAAGCGTTGTAGCTCGAGGCCAGAGTCAGGTCGATGACGACGTTGTAGCTGCCGGCCGTGACTCCGGCCGGAAAGCCGGGGAAGGTCGGAGTCGTCGTCGCGACGCCGGCCGTTCCCGTGCCGGCCACCGCCGTCGGGGCGTGGATGTGCGCCACGGTCGTGTTGCCGAGCAGGCCGGTCCAGTTCGCGGAGATGGTCATCGTGTTCAGGTCCGTGTCGATGTCGAGCTGGGCGGTGCCGGTTGCCGGGGATGCGTTGGGCGGGGCCTCGCTCGCACCGCTGAAGGTCGTGATGTAGGAGAGAACTGCCGCGGCGGCAGGCGTGGCGGGGACCACCGCGCCCACGACGAGAACAGGGAGGAACAGGCCGAGACGGAGGGCGCGCGAGATCAAGGAGTGCATGGGATTTCTCCTGGTTCGAAATCGGGCATCGATTCGTTGGAGGGTGACAGGGGCGCGAAGTCCAATTCAGCCGTGGCAAGTGCGGCCGGGTTGAGAATACGCCCGACCGACCCGCAGGCAAAGCGCCCTGCCGCCTCTCCGGAACGCATTTCCCGTGCCCCCGAGGGTCGAGGGGGGTCGCGGCGCTGGATCTGTTTCAGAATGGGAAAGGCTAGAACGCCTGTGGCTTCAACAGGGTCGAGATGGGCTCGAATTGCACTCCGGAGCGCCGCAATTTGGGGACTTCGCGGCGCAGGACGTCGAGACTCGCGCGATCGGGGTGAACCAGCACGATGGCGTAGCCGCGACGTCGCGCGAGCTTGACCGCGTCGTCGAGCAGGCGGCCCAGCGCCTTGATCTCCGCATCGCGCCGGCCCGGCGCCTCGAGGATCTGGTCGATGCGGAACGTGATGACGCCTGCCTCGGCCGCGCGCTCGGCGGCGACCGAGGACGGGACGATGCGCGCGTCCAGCCAGAACATGCGGGCGCGATCCAGCTCGGACATCACCGCCGTCATCGCCGCGCCGTCGGCGAGCGCCATCGTGCCCTGGTAGCTGGTCGCCCCGACGACGAACGGAATGTCCGACAGGTGTTTGCGCACGGTCCGCTGGATCTGCCCGGCCGGCATGTCGACGAGCACGGCCCCGGGCCCGGCGTCGCGCTTGGGGAACCCCTCGGGCTCCATCGGGATCTGGGCGAGCACGTCATGGCGCTCGCCGTGCAGGCGCGTGGCCCACTCCTTGGTCGACGGCATGCGCGGCAGCACCGCCCCGGTGAGCGGCACGTCGAGTGCCAGGAACTGCGCGCCGAGCGTATCGCTGGGCGCGCTGCCGAACGCGTCGACCACGAGAAAGAGCCGCGCCGGCTCGTACTCGCGGGTGCCCACGGTGTCGTTGCGTCGCTGCAGGATGAGCTCGTGGGTGCGGATCTTCCCGGCCCCGATCAGCATGTGCACCGACGAACCCGGCGTGGCGAGAGTGTCTTCCCAGGCGTCGAGCACGCGGGCGTTGCGGGCGGTCAGGGCCTCGGTCAGGCGGGCGTTCAGTTGCAGGGTCGAGGCGCGGCCGGGGAGGTACGCGATCCACTCGACGCGCGCGCCGGCCCCCTCGCTGCCGTCGAGCTGGCGGATCACCTGGGCGCCGGACGAGATCCCGAACTCGGTGAGCGTGGACTTGATCGTCCTCGACAGCGATCGGGTGAGCGCGCGCTCCTCGACCGGAAGCCCGAAGTTGGCGCGCGCGACGAGGCCGTCCTCGGAGCGGCCGAACAGCACGGCTTCGCCGAGGGCATACAGTCCGACAACGCTGAGAACGAGGAGAACGAGCGTGCGGGGGGAAGTGCGTCCGCTCCGCCCCCGCCGCGGTGCACGCGCCATGGGCGGCACGCTATCGGCGGGCGCCGTGCGCGTCAAGGAACGCCTGTCCCTCCGGACAGCGCCGCACGAAGTCGCACCAGCCGCAAAGTTTCGTCGGCGCCGAAGGAAACGCGTCGGCGATCTCGGCCGCACGAACCGTGCGCGCGAGTTCGCCGACCGACCGCTCGCGCTCCTCACGCCAGGCCTCGTCGACGGGGAACGTGAGCCGGTCCCCGCTCGCGAGGTACAGGTATTCGATCGCGCCCACCGGCGCGCCGACGAAGTCCCGGCTGGCGCCGCCGGCGTAGACGACCGCGGCGAGATCCTCGGCTGTCGTTCGTCCGGGGTCCGTCGGGAACTTGCCGGTCTTGTAGTCGACGACGCGGAGGCTGCCGTCGGGCAGCAGGTCGACGCGGTCGACCTTGCCCTTCACCTCGAGGTCGCCGAAGTCGAGGCCCACCCACTTCTCGATCGCGAGCGGTTCCGTATCGGCCGGCGTCTCGTCGACGAAGCGGCGCAGCATGGCCTTGCCGCGCTCGCCGAAGTCGCGCAGTTCGTCGCGGCTGCGGGAGCGAAAGGCCGGCATGTTCGTGCGCCACGCCGCGCGATAGAGCTCGAGCATCGCCTCCCATGTGCGCGCAATCCGCGGCAGGCGGAACCAGTCGCGCAGCGCGGCATGCACGTTCGAGCCCAGGTCCATGTGCGGCGAGGGGCGGGTCGGCAGCTTCTCGACGTGCTGGAAGCGGTACTTGCGCGGGCAGTCGCGGAACGTCGCGAGCCGGGACGGAGACGTCCACGGCCGGCGGGTGTCGTCGCTCACGGCTCCTCGGGCACGCGATACGGCGCTTCGTGCCTTGCGATCCGCGCGTACTCGTCGATGTCGAGCGTCTCGCCGCGCCGGTTGCCGGCGACGTGCGCCGAGCGGAGCAGGCGCTCGACCCGGTCGCGATCGTCGCCGTACAGCGGCATGAGCGCGTTGGTCAGCGTCTTGCGCCGTTGTCCGAACGCCGCGCGCACGATGGCGAACAAGCGGTCCGGATCCGGCACCTCGACGGGCGGCGTCGTGCGGAAGCGCAGGCGGACGACCATCGACTCGACCTGCGGACGCGGCCAGAACGCCGCCGGCGGCACGGTGAACAGGGGCTCGAGGATCAGGAAGTAGCGCGCGAACACGGTGAGCGACCCGTAGTCCTCGCTGCCGGCCGCCGCGGCCAGGCGTGCCGCGTACTCCTTCTGCATCATCAATGAACCGTGCGAGACGTGCTCGCGGCCGGCGATCAGCCACTCGAGGATCGGCGTCGTGATCGAGTACGGGATGTTGCCGACGACGACGAGCTTCCCGCCGCCGTTCTGCTCGCGAATGGCGGCCAGCGACTGGTCCAGCACGTCGCCGCGCACGATCTCGACCTTCGACCATTCGCCAAGGTCCTCGACCAGCAGGTCGGCGAGCCCCTCGTCGAACTCGATCGCCACGACCTTCCGCGCGCGCTGTGCCAGCAGGCCGGTCAACGCGCCGGCGCCGGGGCCGATCTCGACGACGACCTCGTCGCCGCTCAGGTGCACGGCATCGACGATCTTGGTGGCGATCTCGGGGCGCGTGATGAAGTTCTGGCCCCACTTCTTGCGCGGCTTGATGCCGCGCGCGAGCAGGCGATCGTGGACGTTCGTCGTATCGGCGAAAGGAGTCCTCTCCTCAGGCCGTCCCAAGCGCAAGAAGCCGCGTGGCGTTTTGCGTGGTGAGTTCATCGATCGCTTCCTCGCTCGTCCCGCGCAAGCGGGCCAGCTTCGCGCGCACCCGACCGATCAGGGCCGGCTCGTTGCGCTTGGTGTCACGCGGTTCGGGGACCAGGTACGGCGCATCGGTCTCGAGCAGCAGCGCATCGTCGGGCGCCGTGCGCGCCGCCTCCTCGAGGTCGGCGTCGCCGTAGGTGAGCGCGCCACCGAACCCCAGCGCAAAGCCGAGATCGGCGGCGCGGCGGGCCTGGGCGGCATTCCCGGAGTAGCAGTGCAGCACGCCCGCGCGCGGCGGCGCGCCACGCTCCAGGCGGTCGATCGTCTCGTCCATGGCGTCGCGGCTGTGCACGACGAGGGGCAGGTTCCGTTCCCGCGCCAGCGCGATCTGCCGCTCGAACCAGTCGCGCTGCAGGTCGGCCGGCGACAGGTTCCGGAAGAAGTCGAGACCGCATTCGCCGATCGCGACGACGCGCGGCTGCGCGGCCAGCGCGGCCAGGCGCTCGAACGCATCGGCCGGCGCGGTCGCGACCTCGTGCGGATGCATGCCCACCGTCGCCCACACGTCGGAGTGCTCCCCCGCCAGCGCGAGCGAGCGCTCGGAGGTCGGCAGGTCGTACGCGACCTCGATGAACGCCGTCACGCCCGCGGCCCGGGCGCGCGCCATCACGTCCGGCCGATCCTTCTTGAAGCGCGAGGAACCGAGGTGGCAATGGGTGTCGATCACCCGCCCATCGTAGCCGCCGCGAGGGGGCGGGGTCGAGGCTTGCCTCGTGACGACCCTCGAACCGGACGCTTTCGGACGTGGCGCCCCGCCGGGCCCGGATCCCGCGGGACAACGTCCCCGCGCGGCGGTACGGTGGTGTCGGTCCCGAGACACGCAGTCGCCGAGGAGGAACCATGGCCGTCGCCACACCCCGTCCCACCGCCCGCGCCCCGCGCGCCCCGCGTAGCGACCAGTTCACCTGGACGATCGTCGAGTCGCCGATGGGGCCGCTGCTGGCGGTCGCGTCGCCGCTCGGCCTTTGCGAACTCGAGTTCGACGGCCTGCGCCGCGCCCGCACGCTCGCGGCGCGACTGGCCGATCGCTGTCCCGACCTGGGCGGCGCGCCCGACTCGCTCGTCGAAGCGGGCGCCCGCGGCGGTCCGCTGGCGCCCGTGCGCGCGTGGCTGCGCCGCTACTTCGCCGGGGACCTGCCGCGCGGTGACGAGCTCGAGCTCGACCTGCGTGGCAGCGAGTTCGAGCGCCGCGTGTGGGCCGGGCTGCTCACGATCCCCGCGGGCGAGACCCGCGCATACGGCGCGCTCGCCGAGGCGATCGGCAGCAAGGGCGCCGCGCGTGCGGTCGGTCTCGCGAACAGTCGCAATCCGGTCGCGATCGTCGTGCCGTGTCACCGCGTGATCGGCGCCGACGGCTCGCTCACCGGTTACGCCGGCGGGATGTCGCGCAAGCGCACCCTGCTCGATCACGAGCGCGCCGCCGTGGCCGATGCCCGGGGCGAGGCGAGGCAGCTTTCGCTGCTCGGCGAGTGAGCGACGATCCGGTCGACGCGGTCGCGGCGGTCGTCCATCCCGATCCCTATCCCTATTACGCGCGACTTGTCGCGCGTGGCGGGATCGCACGGGACGAAACGCTGGACACATGGGTCGCCGCGGCTGCTGTCGATGTCGAGGCCGTGCTCGCGAGCCCGCTGTGCGGCGTGCGCCCGCCCGCCGAGCGCGTTCCCCACGCCATCGCGGACACGCCCGCCGGCTCGATCTACGGCCGCTTCGCCCGCATGAGCGACGGCGCCGAGCACGTCTCCCGGCGCCATCTCGCCGTCGAGATGATCGACGCGTTCGCCCCCGCACGGGTCGCCGCGGTCAGCGCCATGCACGCCGACGCGCTGGCGACGACGCTTCCGTTCGAGGAGTTCGCATTCGAGCTTCCGGTCCGCGTCGTCGGCGACCTCATGGGCCTGCCGGGACAGCGCCTGCCCGACGTGGCGGCGCGCACGCGCGACCTGGTCGCCTCGTTCGCGGCCGAAGGCAAGTCGAAGGCGCACACGCGGGGCGAGAACGCCGCCATGGGACTGCTCGACCTGGTGGCGCCGGTCACGGAGACCCGCCCCGGCGCGATCAACGACGCGGTCGCGAACGGGATCGGCCTGCTCGTCCAGTCCGGCGAAGCCACGGCTGCGCTGATCGCGAACACACTGCTGGCGCTCGCCACGCGGGAAGAACTGCGTGAGCGTGTGCGGACTTCGGAGGCCGGGCTGGTCGAGAACGTCGTGCGCGAGGTCGCGCGCTTCGACGCCCCGGTGCAGAATACCCGACGCTGGGTCGTCACTCCGGGCGACATCGCCGGGCAACCCATGTCCCTCGGCGATGCGATCCTCGTCGTGCTCGCGGCCGCGAATCGCGACCCGGCGGCAAATCCCGATCCCGATCGATTCGATCCAACTCGCGCGGAGCGCAAGTCCTTCACCTTTGGTTTTGGTCCGCACGCCTGCCCCGGAGAGACGCTTGCAACTGCGATCGCCGCGGCTGCGGTCACGGCGCTCCTCAGTGCCCGTCGCGAACCGCGTGTGCCCGCCGCCGGCGTGACCTACCGGCCCTCGATCAACATTCGCATGGCGAGGTTCGCATGAGCGGGACGCAGGCCGATCGCGCGCGGCGCTTCCGCGCGCTGCACGACGCACCGCAGACGTTCGTGCTGCCGAATCCGTGGGACATCGGGACGACGCGCATCCTGGCCGGGCTGGGCTTCCAGGCCGTCGCGACAACGAGCGCGGGGCTCGCGATCTCGCTCGGTCGCCTCGACGGCGTCGGGCTGGTGAGCCGCGACGAGGCGTTGGCGCACGCGCGCACGATCGCCGGGGCGACAGACCTTCCGGTCTCCGCGGACCTCGAGAACGGCTTCGGCGCGGAACCCGCGACGGTCGCCGAGACGATTCGGCTCGCCGCGGCCGCCGGCGTCGTCGGCGGCTCGATCGAGGACTCCAGCGGCGACGTTGCAAACCCGATCTACGATCCGGCGCACGCGCTCGAGCGCATTCAAGCCGCGGTCGCGGCCGCGCGCGCGCTCCCCTTCCCGTTCGTGCTGGTCGCGCGGGCCGAGAACTTCCTGCACGGCCGAGCGGACCTCGACGACACGGCCGCGCGGCTGCGCGCGTTCGCCGACGCCGGCGCCGACGTGCTTTACGCGCCCGGCCTGCCCGATCTCGACACCGTGCGCATCGTGTGCGAGGCGGTCGCACCGAAACCAGTAAACGTGCTCGCCACCGGCCGGAACCCGGCGTTCACGGTGGCGAACCTGGCGGCGGTCGGCGTACGCCGCATCAGCCTGGGCTCGGCGCTGGTGCGCACGGCCTACGGCGCCTTCGTCACCGCATCGCGCGAGATCGCCGAGCATGGCACGTTCGAGTTCGGGTCAAGGGCGTTGCCGTTCGAGGCGATCGACGAATGGATGGCGGATTCGTAGCGATTCCCCCAGCCACTCGTCAGGCCTTCTTCCGCGTCGCCCACAGCGACGCCGCGATCGCGCCGCCAAGGATCGCGGCGATGACGCCCAGGGAGAGTCCGATCGGCATCTTGTAGACCTCGGACAGGAGCATCTTCGCCGCGACGAAGATGAGGACCAGCGCCAGCCCGACCTTCAGGTACTTGAGGCGCGAGACGAACCCCGAGATGCAGAAGTACAGCGAGCGCAGCCCCAGGATCGCGAAGATGTTCGAGGTGTAGACGATGAACGGGTCGTCGGTGATGGCGAAGATCGCCGGGACCGAGTCGATGGCGAAGATCACGTCCGTGATCTCGATCAGCACCAGCACCATGAACAGCGGCGTCGCCAGCCGCCGGCCGTCGACCCGGACGAAGAACTTCGGCCCGTGGTACTCGCTGGTCGACGGAATCATGCGGCTCAGCCAGCGGAAGACCGGGTTCCGCTCGGGGTGCTCCTCGTGGGTCCCGCTGCGCAGGAGCTTGATGCCGGTCAGGAGCAGGATCCCCCCGAAGACGTAGATGACGCCGTGGAATGCATCCATCACCGCCGCGCCTGCGGCGATGAACACGGCGCGCATGATCAGCGCCCCCAGCACGCCCCAGAACAGCACGCGATGCTGGTACGCCGCGGGTACCCCGAACGCCGCGAAGATGACGAGGAAGATGAAGACGTTGTCGACCGACAGGGCCTTCTCGATCAGGTAGCCGGTCGTGAACTCGAGGCCCTTCTGCGGCCCGAACGTGGCCCCGACCCAGGCGTTGAACGCCATGGCCATGCCGATCCAGACGATGCTCCAGACCAGCGCTTCCTTGAAGCGGACTTCGTGGGCCTTGCGGTGGAAGACGCCCAGGTCGAGCGCGAGCAGGGCCGCGACCAGGGCTGTGAAGCCGGCGTACAGGGCGGGCGAGCCGATCGATTCGTTCATGCGTTTCTCCTCGGAAGGGTCGTTGGGGCGGACCCTCCGCTGCGGGGGCCGCCGACCTGCCGAGAATGAGGTCGGAACCATGATTCGTAATAGTCGATTATTTGGATCGGACCCATCGGTTATTCCGATAGAATGTCCGCATGGAACGGCTCAACTACCATCACCTGTTCTACTTCTGGATGGTGGCGCGCGAGGGCGGCGTGGCCCGCGCCGCGCGCGCGCTGGGACTGTCCCAGCCCACGCTGTCGGGGCAGATCCGGAGCCTCGAGGACTTCCTGGGCGCACCGCTGTTCAGCCGCGTGGGGCGCGGGCTCGAGCCGACCGAGACCGGCCGGCTGGTGCAGCGCTACGCCGACGACATCTTCGGCCTGGGGCGCGAGATGCTCGACACGCTGCGCGACCGGCCGACCGGGCGACCGATCCCGTTCACCGTCGGCGTGGCCGACGTCCTGCCCAAGCTTCTCGCCCAGCGACTGATCGAGCCGGCGCTGCGCCTCCCCACTCCGGTGCGCCTGACCGTGCGCGAGGACCGCGTCGAGCGGCTCTTCGCGGCGCTCGCGGTGCACGAGGTGGACCTCGTGCTCACCGATACGCCGCCCGGCGCGGGCGCGCCGCTGCGCGCGTACCCGCACCTGCTCGGCGCGTGCGACGTTGCACTCTACGCGCCCGTGGCCATGGCCCGGCGCCTGCGCCCCCGCTTCCCTGCCAGCCTCAAGGGCGCGCCGATCCTCCTGCCGCTCGAGGGGACGGCGATCCGTCGCCAGGTCGATGCCTGGTTCGACCGGCGCGAGATCCACCCGCAGGTCGTCGGCGAGTTCGAGGACAGCGCGCTCATGAAGTCGTTTGGGCAGGCGGGCTTCGGCGTCGTCGCCTCGCCGGTCGTGATCGAGCGCGAAATGCGAGCCCAGTACGGCCTGCGCCGCATCGGTGTCCTGGGTGGCGTGCGGGAGCGGTTCTTCGCGGTATCGGTGGAGCGGCGCATCAAGCACCCGGCGGTGCTCGAGCTCACGCGCGTGGCGCGGCGGGACCTGTTCGGCTAGACCTCGCCCAGCTTCTCGACGTCGATGCGCGGAAACAGGATCGTCACCGGGGGCAGCGTCACTCCCGCACCGACCGGCGATTCGCCGCCTTCAAACCACGCATCGGGGTTCGCACCCGCATCGCCGGGCGCGCCACCCAGCGCGAGCCCACGCCACGCCTCCTCGGCCTTGGTCGGGATTGCGGGCCACGACCAGCGCGTCGCCAGCCGGCCGACCTCGAGCAGCGTCGCGAGTACCGTGTCGAGCCGCGCGGTGGCCCCCGCGCCGGCCGGGTCACCGGCCTTCTCGTCCTTGGCCAGCGCCCACGGCTTCGTCTCCTCGACGTACAAGTTCGCGCGCGAGATGAGCGCCCAGGCGGCGACGAGCGCGTCGGACGGCTGGAACGCGGCGTACGCCTTGCGCACCGCGCCCGCCTGCGTGGCGGCCAGCACGCGGATCTCCTCCTCGAGCGGCGTGGGCGTCCACGTGGCGGGCACGACGCCGCCGCGATACTTGTGGAGCATCGAGACCGATCGCGAGAGCAGGTTCCCGTAGTCGTTGGCGAGATCGGTGTTGTAGCGCTCGACGAAGCGCTCCCACGTGAAGTCGCCGTCGGCCCCGAACGCGACTTCGCGGCACAGGTACCAGCGCAGGGCGTCGGCGCCGAAGCG
>JBKJNH010000370.1:0-23446 GCA_046596055.1 Candidatus Eiseniibacteriota bacterium | reverse complement strand
GGATGAAACCGTCGCCCCCCGGCAGGCATCCCGGCGGACCGAGACGTGGGGCGACAGCCATGCAAGGTCGGCAGGATAGCCTGCCCTCCGGGGGTTGGCAACCCGGAATCCCCACGGGGCAAGTGCTTTGACGGCTGGGGCTTGAAGCGACGCATGCCGCCACGCTCGCTGCCCGGAGGGGACTTCGAGCTTGACGCCCCGACCCCGACCCGGTAGGGTGCAGACATCGATGCGGGGTGGAGCAGTCCGGTAGCTCGTTGGGCTCATAACCCAAAGGTCGCGGGTTCAAATCCCGCCCCCGCTACCAACTTAATCATGATTGGCCCTAGAACACGGCAGGTCAGTTCGACCTCTCGACGTTCCGGGGCCAGTTTCATTTCTTGGACCCAGATGCGAAGCAACCGCTTCTTGTCCTCGAGATCCCCGTGCTCGAACAACAGCTCCACCTCCCCGCGCAACCGCATCGCTTCCTCGACACTGGCTTTGGTAGCGCGTGCGTCACGGTCTTGAACCTGCACGCCAAGCTGGTTTTGAACCTGTACCAACGGCTCGCGCTCAGCGCGCAGCTCCGTTAGCCGCGCGTTTGCCCACGCGACGTCTTCGAGACCCTGCTCGATGGCCTGGCGCACGCACGCGATCTTCGCGTCGAAGGCCGCGATCTGCTTCTCCACTTCCTTGTCTTGCCTCGGCTGTTCCCCGCCGAGCTTTGCGATCTCCTCGTTCACCCGCCTCGCAAATCCCTTCGGATCGGCACAGTCGGAGACGAGGGCGCGTAGGCCCCAGATCGCTTCACTCTCGATCCAGTCGACCGGCACGTACGTGCCGCGTCCACAGCCCATGCCCCGCCGGTACGGCTGGCTGCCACAGACGTAGTAGGTGCCACCCGTCCCCTTCTGCCCGACCATGTTCGCGCCGCACCGACCGCACTTGAAGACGCCGCCCGAGAGCAAGTAGGGCGACCTCCGGCTCCTACCGCCGGGAAGGAAGTGTGTGGGGCGCGTCTGCCGGCGGCGCGCGCCGGCGATCGGCAGTGCTTCCTCGGCGGTCAGAATTGCCGGGTGGGCGTTCTCGACCACCACCCAGTCCTCTCGGGGTCGGAGACCTCCGTTCTTCCGGTGCACGTTCCAGATTCCAAGCGCTGTGTACTTGGCCAGGATGTGGGGCTGCCCCCACTGGCGAGGCGGTCGTTGCCTACTACGACGCCACTTTGGGTGCTCTTAAAGTGTGGAACGCAACTTGGATGTTCATGCCGCGGCCTCAGCGGAAGCAGGCGTTTGAGAACGCGGTGGCTGCGTACTCTTGAATTCGTCAAGCTTCGTGCGCTTCAGCAACAGCGCGTTGATCGCTACGATAGCCGAACTGCCCGACATCGACAGCGCGGCGATCTCGGGAGACAGCGTGAAAGGGTAAAAGACGCCAGCCGCCAGGGGGAACGCGATCACGTTATAGCCGACGGCCCACCAGAGGTTTTGGTGCATCTTCCGCAAGGTGGCGCGCGAAAGCTCAGTCGCGGCGACGACGTCGTAGGGATCGCTCTTCATCAGCACGACATCGGCGCTCTCCATCGCGACATCCGTGCCGGCCCCGATCGCGAAGCCGACATTCGCCTGGGTCAGCGCGGGTGCGTCGTTGACACCGTCACCGACCATGCCGACTCTCTTCCCCGTTGCTTGCAGCGCCTTCACCTTCTCGGCCTTCTGTCCGGGCAGCACATCGGCCAGCACGCTCTCGATGCCCAGGTCCGCGGCGATGCGCTTGGCAGTCCCGGCGTTGTCGCCGGTCAGCATTACGACTTCGATGCCGCGCTCACGCAGCCTCTCCACGGTGGCCCTGGCGGTCGGCCTGACCGCGTCGGCGATGGCAATGAGACCAATCACCTGGCCGTTCTCGGCGACATGGACCACGGTCCGGCCTTCGCCTTGCATCCGGGCAGCCTCGGCCTCGAGCGGCCCGAGTAAGAACTTTTGCGTGTCCATCAGCAGTCGATTGCCTAGGAATACGGTGCCCCCTGCCGTCTCAGCCTGCGCGCCCATGCCATCGATGCTCTTGAATCCTGTCGCGGCGACCACGGAAAGCTTCGAGGCCCTGCGCAAGATAGCCTGCGCAAGTGGATGAGCGGATCCCTGTTCCACCGCGGCAGCTGCGAGCAGTACAACGTCTTCCGTGCTGCCTTCCGCCGTCACGATCTCCACAACATCAGGTTTGCCGATGGTGAGCGTTCCCGTCTTGTCAAAAATGATGACGTTGAGCTTGGTGGCATCCTCGAGCGCGGAGGCGTTCTTGAACAAGATGCCGTTCATCGCGCCCAAGCCGGTTCCTACCATCACTGCCATAGGCGTGGCGAGCCCCAATGCATCCGGGCAGGCGATAACGAAGACCGTGATGGTCAGAGTCAACGCATACAACAACGGCTGTCCAAGCCACCAAAACCAGACCGCGAACGTCGCGAGCCCGACGACGATCGCGGCGAGAACAAGCCAATGGGCGGCCTTGTCCGCCAGGAGTTGCGCCGGCGCCTTCGAGTTCTGCGCCTCCTGCACCAGCTTCACGATCTGGGCCAGCGCGGTGTCGGCCCCGACCTTCGTCGCCTTGTAGCGAAAGCTGCCGCTGGTATTGATCGACGCTCCGACGACGGTGGCACCGGGACTCTTTTGCACCGGCATCGACTCACCGGTCAGCATCGACTCGTCGACCAGCGAATCACCCGACTCAACCGTTCCGTCCACCGGGACCTTGTTGCCAGGCCTGATCACCACAATGTCTCCCACCACGACCTCGCCCGTCGACACTTCGACCTCAGCGCCATTGCGGAACACGGATGCCTTTGCCGGAGTCAGGTCCATGAGCGCCCGAATCGCCGACGACGCGCCCGCACGGGCGCGCATTTCAAGCCAGTGACCCAGCAGGATGAACACCAGCAGCACGGCAGACGCTTCGAAGAACTGATCACTCTCGAAGACAAACGTGGCACCGACGCTGAACAGGTATCCGGTGCCAACGCTCAAGACGATCAGCACGGCCATGTTCAGGGTGCCGGTCTTGAGCGCCCTCCAGGCTGCTACCACGAACGGCCAACTCGGATACAGGATGGCGACACTCGCGAGGATGAACAGCCATCGATTGAGCGCCAGCCCGAACGGGGGCGCCGGCGCCGGGAAGAGGTTTCCCATCGGCGAGTAGACAAAAATCGGCACCGTGAAAAGCAAGCAAATCCAGAATCGGTTGCGCATGTCGCGCACCATGGCTGGCAGATCCATGCCCCCGCCATGACCCATCTCCTGAGCCGTTTCCGCCGACATGGCCGGCTGACCGCCGGGCGCTCCGTGCCCCTTGTGGCCGGCGGCTACGGGAGTTTGTGGTGTGGCGTCTGGTTTAGGCGCCTCGGAAGTCGGAGCGGCTCGCACGAGTCCAGCCGCGGGCGTAGCCGCCAGGTTTGGGGCCGGGGTTATGCCATGATTCGCGTGCGCATCGTGAACCCCCTGGCTGGTGTGCGGTGTGTGTTCCGGTGTGGACATCGCTTCGCTTCCACGCTCCGAGTGCGGTGCGTTGGCACAATGGTAGCCGCACTTCTGCACGGCGACTCTCAGATCGGTGTCCGTGATCAGCGAGTCGTCGTACTGAACCAAGACGTTTCCGGCGGCGTAGTTGACCGTGGCGTGACGCACGCCGGGGATCTTGATCAGTCGCTTTTCCACTCCCCGGGAACTCAAAGCCGAGAGCATCCCGTTCACTTCGATTAGGCTCGTTGTCATGCGGTTCCCTCGTGGGGCGCGAAAGCCTGACCCTTCTGCGAGCGTGTGCAGCAGCGTGAGATTCTCCCGAGTGGGGTTGTCGCGTGCCCGGCATTCAATAGCCTGACACGGGCGCATCGGCCCCACCGGCGATCATCTGCCCCCGCCGGTTCCCACGGACGCTTCATCCGGAACTCCCCCCCAAGTTGCGGTAGCGCAGATGGGCGTACACGAGAATACTCAACAGCGCTGCAATGAAACACCAGATCGAGACCAAAGCGAGCGCGTGAGCGAGGTACGCCGCGATGAACGAGAAGAGCAGGAGGAAGCCGAACAGATTAATGAACTTGTGGCTGGAGAAGAAACACGATACGCAGCTCGCCGCGAGGTAGAGCACCATCACGGGAACCAGGTAGAAATGCGGCGACGCGTAGACGATGTGCATGTTGACCACTTGTGCAACCAGCGGACGCGCCACGATCGAATGGAGCAAGTAGAGCCCGACCGTGAGGCCGGCGATCTGTAGTGCGGCGATGCTCCTCCTGCGCCAGCGCGCCGATTCCATGACACCTATCGCGAACGGCACGTAGATCGGCCACAGGACGTGCGAAAACGTTGAGTACACGAAGGTCATCGCTTGTTTGAGCAGCGGCGCCTCATGGCGGAAGGTGAGCCAGATCACGCCCTCGGTGATCTGCTGGATCCCGAATAGCAGCGGAATCGCGGCAAACGGGATCTCGCTTCTGACCTTTGCAACTCTTAAGGTCGCGACGCCAGTCACGGATAAGGAGACCCCGGCAAGAAAGCTAGCTTCTGCGGAGAAGCACATTGTGAACCCGCCCGGTTGTGATTGGCCCGCGAGGACCAGCGGCCATCGTGCTCGCGCGCACTAACGACGAGGTCTCTAACTTACTACAAGAGCCCCGCAGGTTCTCATCAGAGCCAGCCATTCGCAAACCCGGCCCGGCGCAGCCCGCGGACGACATAGGGGCAACGCCGCATGAGCTGCCAGACCAGACCCGAACGGTGGTTTTCGATCATCAGCACGTTTGGCCCCTGGTTGAGACTGTAATGCACTCGGCATACCCAGGCCGACCCGTCTCCAGACTCCGCAGTATAGGTCGGATTGAAGCTGCCTGCGAAGCCATCGGTGGTCCTGGTCTCCGGATACACGTCCTGAAAGTGCCGGATTGCCGGGAGTACGATCTCCGGCGCCCCGGCGGCCACCTCAACTTCCTCCACCTGTGGCCGGGTCAAAGTCCTCCACCCGGTCGACGACAGAACGATTGGATCTTAGGTCTGCGTTGCCTTCCTGGCAACCCGGGCTGCGGCCTCCCGCAGTCGCCAGCTCTTGCCCTCGAACCGCAGCAGGTGGCCGTGATGCATCAGCCGGTCCAGCAGCGGCGCGACGACGACCACGTCGCCCAGCAGCTTTCCCCAGTCTTCCAGGGGACGGTTTGAGGTGATGATGGTCGAGCTCCTTTCGTGTCGACTCATCAGCACGTCGGCGAGCTCGTCCCCGGCGTTCGCAGGCAGCCGACGCAGGAACAGATCGTCGATCAGCAACAGTTCGGTCGCCTTGAGCTGCGCGCGGTACTTGCGCAGAGCGCCGAGTTCGCGCGCCTCGGTGATGTCCTCGATGAGTTGATGCGCCTCGCGATAGAGGACCTTGTAACCGCGCTCGACCGCCATGAGAGCCAGCGCCTTGGCGACGTGGCTCTTGCCCGTGCCCGGGGGACCGAGCAAGAGCAGATCCTCGCGGGCCTCGACGAACTTCAGCGTGCCCAGCTCCAGGACGTCGCGCTTGGGCAGGCGCGTGTTGTAGCTCCAGTCCAGTTCCCGAAGCGTCTTGCGCTCGGGCAACCCCGATAGGGCGTAACGGCGAACCTCGAGGCGACTGCGCCGCCGGTCGAGCTCGTCCTGCACCAGCCAGGAGAGAGCCTCCATGAAGTCCATCTCGTGGCTGGCCACCTGCAGGGCCCGGGCCTCGAGAGTGTCGATCATTCCGGAGAGCCGCAGACCGCGCAGGGCGCCCTCGAGCTCAGGGATGGACATGGCCATCGGCGTCCTCCTTCGTGGGCGCGCCCTGGGCGTGCGCTTCCCAGAACGACTGGTACTCGGCGATCGCCCGGATGGCCGGGCCATCCTGGGCCAGCGCCGGCGCAGGGGGAGCCGCGGCCTGTCGCTCGAGCGCCCGCTTGATCGTCTGGTAGGAGACGCAGTCGGCCTCGAGGAACCGGCCACACGCGGCTTCGATGTCCGCGCAGGCATAGGTCCGTGGCAGGTTGGTCAGGCCGTAGAGGGCCCGCTGGCCGGGACGGCCGAGCCGATCAAAGAGTGTCTGCGCCAGCTGCGCCGTCTTGGGGCCGATCTTGCCGGCCTTCGCGAGCAGCCGCACCGTCTCGCGCGAGGGATTGAACAGCCGATCCGTGGGCTCGATCGCGAACTGCCCCTTCCTCTCCAGCGTGGCGTGTCGGCGCAGCACCCCGCCCTCGCCGTCGAGGATCTCGATCTCGCGAGCGTAGATGCGCACGTGGACCACGCTGCGCAGCGCCGCCGGTAACGCCGCGTAGTAGCGGCCACTCACCTGCACCAGCCCCGCGTCGTCCACCGTGCGCGTTCCCGGCGTGAAGGAACGGAAGCCCTCCAGCGGCAGGGGCTTCAGGTGAGGCTGCTCCTCGCGATACATCTCGAGCACCTGGCGCTTCTTGCGGCCATGGATGCGCGGCGCCGCCCAGCGCTCCTCCCAGTGCGCGAGCCAGGCGTTCTGGGCCTCGATCGAGTCGAACTTGCGCCCCTTCAACGCCGTGCCCTGCGTGTGCTGGATGGCGTTCTCCACCGTCCCCTTGCGGTCCGGATCGCGCACCCGGCACGGGTCGGCCACCACCCCGTAGTGCTGGAGCATCGCCCGATACACCGGGTTCAACTCCGGCTCGTAGATGTCGGGACGGATCACCCCCTGCTTCAGGTTGTCGAGCACCACGTACTGGCTCGACCCACCGAAGCTCCGCCACGCCTCCTCGTGCAGGCGACACCAGGTTTCTTGATCCGCTTTCCACACGGTCTTGCGGAAGCTCTTGCCGGAGTACTTCAACGTCATCACGAACAGAGACGGGCGCTTGTACTGGCCGGGCCGCTTCAGCGTCGGCGCGCCCTGGCCGAAGTCCACCTGCGCCTCTTCCCCCGGCGGGAACTCCAGCACGTCGAAGCGTTCCGGAGCCCGCGCCTTCAGCCGCGCCACGAAGCGCTTGACCGAGTTGTACCGGTGCGCAAAGCCGTGCTGCTCCACCAGGTCCTGGTAGAGGCTCTGCGCGTTGCGCCCGAGCCCGACCTGCGACTCGATCCACTCCCGGTGCGGCGCGCAGGCCGAGAGACCCGACGACGCCACCGCCGTCTCGCCCGCCCGAGCCGGTGGCCGGGGTGGAGGAGTTTGCTCCGACGAGAGATCCGAGCCGGTGGCCACCCCGGGGGAGTTTGACAACGCCGCGTAACGGCGGATGGTCTTGCGGTCCACCCCGGTGCGACGCTCGATCTCGCGCTGGCTGACGCCACAACCCAGGAGCGTTGTAACCGTTCGCTCACGCCCGTCTTGACGGGGTGATTCAGGTGGCGAGGATTCTCTTCAGGATCTCGTTGTGGCGGGCGGTGACTTCGGCTTCGAAGTGCTCCTTCCACCCGTGCGGCGTGAGCAGCCTGGCGTCCTTGCAGGTCGAGATCCGCAGCAGGACGTCCTTGAAGTAGTCGCCCGGGTTGACCCCGGCGGCCTTCGCCGTCATGAGGAGGCTCATCAGGATCGCCGCCGTCTTGCCGCCACCTTCCCGCTGGAAGAACAGCCAGTTCTTGCGCCCGACGGCCAGAGGCCGGAGCGCGCGCTCGGCGGCGTTGTTCGAGATCGCAAGCCGCCCATCGTCGGCGTAGCGCACGAGCGCCGGCCACTGGTTTCGGGCATAGACGATCGCCCGGCCGAGCGGAGACTTCGGCAGCGCCTGCGTGTCGGACAGCTCGAGCCAGGCCTTGAACTCCGCGAGCAGCGGACGAGCCTGCTCCTTGCGCAGTGCCGCCCGGGCGTCATCAGACAGCTCCTTCGCCTCCTCCTCGATCTTGAAGAGCGCACGGATGCGATCGACGGCCTCCGTCGAGAGCGTGGGATCGGTCGGCTCGGCGTCGACGAACTTCCTCCGCACGTGCGCCCAGCACGCCACCTCGGTCGCCCCGCCGGGAAGGTAGAGCCCGTCGTAGCCGCCGTAGGCATCGGCCTGGATGAAGCCGGTGAAGTCGGCGAACACGCGCACCGGGCCATCGCGCTTTCGGCTCTCGGTGAACTCGTACCAGGTGCGGCCTTCGCGGTTGAGGTAGACCCAGACGCGCGCCTGCTTCGAGCCGCCCGTCGCCGACTGTGCCAGCGTGACCGGCGTGTCGTCGGTGTGGATCACTTCCGAGGCGAGCACGTCCTTTCGGATCTCCTCGGCGATCGGCTCTAAGAGCTCGGCGCAGCGCGCCATCGACTCGCACAGCACCGAGCGCGAGAGCTCGAGCCCCTCAGACTTGTACTTCCCCTCGAGTCGGTAGTACGGCAGGTGGTTTAAGAACCGCTCGGTGATCACGTGGGCGAGGAAGCCCGGACCCAGCAGGCCCTTCTCGATCACCCGGCCCCGCCAGGGAGCGGTGACCACCCCTTCCTTGCAGGTGGCGCAGGAGTATTTCTTGCGGGCGATCTCGTGCACGACCGTCGTCTCGACCCGCTCGAGCTCGCGCGAGGTCTCCTCGCCGAACTCCTTCAGGGTGCCGCCACAGGCGCACGTGCGATCCTCTTCCTTCAGCTCGCAGACCGTGCGCACCGTGGGCAGGTGCTCGGGGAACGTCGATCTCCGGCCCTTCTTCACACGCGTGTGAGCGTGCACCTCGACCGTGGCCGCGACGTTGCACTGCGCGGCAAGGCGTGCGGCTTCGGCAGCGATCTCTTTGAGGAACAGGTTTCCCTGGAGCGAGGCGTCGATCGGAGAAGGCAGACGTTTCTCGCTCGACTTGCCGAAGACGAGCTTCGCCAGGAGCTGGTTGTTGTGCTCGAGGCGGGCGATCTCTTCGCGCTGGTGGTCGATCGTCTGGCGGTGCGAGAGCACCAGCAGCTTCAGCGATTCGACATCACGGGGGAGTTCGAGCGCGCGATCCATGATGACTCTTGATCACTACTGTCCGGTTAGAAGTCGAACAAGATCAACTGGTTAGGGTTGTCCGCCTGCTCGCTGGGGGGTTCATCGGGCCGCAAGGCGCATGAAAGCTGGGTTTTCTCGAAGACCGAGACGGACAGGATCTGTAGACACGTGTAGAGCGAGGCCTCGAGATGAAGCTCCCTCTTGACGATGGCGATGAGCACGTAGGTGGCCACGGCGCACCACACCTGCGTCTTCACCGCGTTCTCGCTGGTGCCCAGGAAGTGCTTGATGCGCAGATGCTGCTTGATCCACTTGAAGAACAGCTCGACCTGCCAGCGGCTCTTGTACAGCGCGCAGATCGTCAGAGCCGGCAACGCCGTATTGTTGGTCAGGAAGACCAGCGTCTTGCCGGATTCGGCGTCCTTGTAGCGAATGCGCCGCAGATGCTCGGGGTACTTCCTGGCCGAGGAGTAGCCATTGAGCATCACATGCTGATCGCAGACCACGCCGGTACTGCGGTCGGCAGCCGCCGAGTACACGCGCCGCGCGTCCATGGTTGCCTTGGCTCGCGTGACGAAGAAGGCCCCGGCCTGATGCAGCACGTACAGTCGCGCAAAGTCCAGATAGCCGCGATCCATCACGTAAAAGGCGCCAGCCTCGAAGCGGAGCAAGTCCAGCACGTTCACGTCGTGCAGCTTGCCATCGCTGATATGGATGAAGGCCGGGATCGCGCCGCGCAGATCCAGCAGCGTGTGCAGCTTGATGGCCGCCTTGGTGGAGCGAAACGGTGCCCATTCGAACAGGCTCAGGCACAGATCGATGGTGCTCGAATCCAGGGCGTACACGGTGTTGTCCAACTCGACACCGAGCGAATCATCCGCGTAGAGCTTGCGCGCGCGACGGATCAGCACAGCTGCAAGGTCCGACCAGATGTGCCAATCGCGCACCTCGTTCGCGTCAGCCAGCGTCGAGCGCTTGACCGACGAGCGAAAGCCCATCGCGTAGAGCTTGGTCGAGTTGGCCGACAGGCTCGCTTCGATGTCGCGAAGGCTCTCGCGCCATGTCAGCTGTGCGAAAGCCATCGCTCGGAACTGCTCGGCGCACGAAAGCGTGCGCACCCCCGCGTTGCCCGAGTAGCGATCCACGATGCGCGCGAAGCTCGTCCACGGCACGAACTCCATGATCTGCGCGAACAGCGTCTTGCCTGCATTCACGCGCCCTCCTCGGGGTTGTCAACCCCGGGAAGCTACGCGATCCCAGCCCGTCGAAGTTCAAATCGACACCAACCAGAATCAGCACGCAACCCGCGCCAGTGGCCGCTCTTGTCTCTGCCTCAGACCATTAAACCGGACGGTAGTGACTCTTGATATCAAATGCGCGTGTGTAATGCGAAGCCCTTTTCGCGCTCTTCCAGTCGATTCCTTCGAGCAGCATCGACAGCTGTGCGCGGTCGATCTCGACGGCGACGAACGGGTGGACGGGGGAACGCGGCAGTGGGTTCTTCTTCAGTCGCTCATGCCACCAGCGGAGTTTCCAGGAGGGCAAGCCGGAACGACGCGACAGCTCGGCCCAGCTCCAGCCGTTGCGCTCGCGCTTGCTCAGCCACGCGGCCATCTTCTGCGGGTCTTGTCGGGTCATGCCGGGCAGATTGCCGCAGGCCGAGCGCCCGTGGGACCATGGGCGTCACAGAACGCTTACGGAGCGTTTCAATCGTGATCCGTAGATGGCTCTTCAAGACGTTCACTCCTGTCCCCCCTCGAAGTGGTGAGGGGTGAGGGTAACGTCCCGTCGCACCGCCAAGGGCGTGGACCGCCCTCAGCTCAACTCAGGTGGAGGAGTTTGGGGTGGCCACAGGTGGAGGAGTTTGGGTGGCCGCCGGGGCTCCGGCGCAAACGGCAGCGAGGCGATGATTCCCCAAGGGGCGAGTGTGCCATCGTCGGGGCCGTACGGTACGCCACGCGCTCGGTATCCAAAGAAGTGGCGCTCGACGCCGTTGATCAGGCGTGCGTCCGGTCCGGGGCCGTCGCTGGCCGTGATACCCCAGCAGCATTTGCCATATCCCTCGAACCCGAGCGGGTTACGCACCGCGTACTCCTGTTGCACGTATGCCGCGCGGCGGCTGTTCTCGAAATAGTCGACTCCTTTGCCGCGCATGAACTCGTCTTGAATCCCGCGGAAATCAATCCACAGATGAGAGAATTGGTGAATGAACAGGGGTCCCGCATAGAGGAACTCGTGGCCGTAGATCGTCGTCCAGTCGAACGTCCCCGTCCACGCCGCATAGCTGGCTTCGGATAGCGGGTGCTCCGGTGAGCCGAGGCCCAGCACGTACAGGAGCAGCGACTCGTCATAGCCTTCCCACCGAAAGGCGAGAAAGCCGCTCTCTGGCCTCCATCCGTGGGTGACCGTAGTCCCACCGTTCTGCGCCCACGCCCAATCCACACGTCGGTAGAGCGCGTCGACGAGCGCTCGAATCTCGACCTCGGCTTCGGATTGCTGGTCGAAATAGGCCGCGGCGGTCAGTGCCCCGGCGAGCAGGAATGTCGTATCGATGGTCGATAGTTCGCAGTCCCCCGCTCGGCGGCCGCTCTGCATGTCGAGGAAATGATAGTAGAAGCCCTGGTACCCGGTCGCGTCCGGCTCCGGTCCCTGGGGGCTGTTCCAGAAGAAACGCAAGGTTGTCAGCGTACGCGCGACCGCCTTCGCGCGCGTCCAGAATCCGCGCTCGACCCCGACCGGATACGTGGCCAGCGAAAAACCGACCACGGCGATGCTGGCCGGTGCGGCGTCTTCCGTCCGATCGAGGACAAGTCCATTCGCGGGGTTCGAACGCTGCAGGAAGTAGGCAAAGGTATCTCTCTGGATGTTCTCCAACATGTCGTCGTCAAGGAGTGGCTGGTTCATACAAGGCCGCTTCCTGCGGGTGACTCCGGAGCGAAGCCCGCCATCACAGTTCTCCGCGTCTTCCGTCACGATGGTCCGACGCCGAGGTCCGTCCCCCGAAACCACGGGGACGATCACTCCGGTGCCAAGTGAAGTGCTCGTACGCCCCCGTCCAGTAAAGCCCAAAACTGAAGCCGAAAAGGAGTTCCTCGATCGGAATCCCCCCGATCAGCACGCCACTCAGCGCAGGCAGGTTCCAGACCTCTTCGATGTAACCCGGCGCAAACCAGAGCAGCACCAGCATGAACACCAAGTACATGGAGAGAAACAGGCCGCCACCGATCAACGTGCTGCCGAGGAGTTCGCGCCGGCAAAGGACAGAGGCGATCGCGCCGACGACGAGGCAGACCACGGACGGATAGATCGGGTTCCACGGCAGGAAGTACAGCGGCACGAACAGGACAATGGGCACGAACAAGGCCAGCCGGTGAAGGCGATGCCGCGGGTGCTGCCGCTCTGCGACCCTGAGTGGAACCATTGTCCGGTGAGTCAGTGTGTCATAGAGCACGGTACCCACACCCCCGATCGCAAACGAGAAGATCAGACTTTCGATATCGAACCGGGTCCGCTGCGCGAGCTCGAACAGGCTGGGCGGATTCCAGTACGACGGTACGAAGATGGGCTCAGTCAGGCCAAACAACGCGGTCACAGCGCTTGTGCGCCACATGATCCTCCGGTGCGCCGCGCTCGCCAGGAACAGGATGCTCCAGGGAATGAGAAACGCCGCCGACCAAGCGAGCCACACGTAGTGGTATCTCATTCCTGTCTCCTCGAGCGATCGATCCCGTGATCGAGAAGGCGCTCCCCAAGAGTCCGCGCCCCGAGTGTCCGCGGCAAACGGAGGCTCAGGAAGACTCCGAGAAGCGTGAGCACGGACGCTATCACGAACGATACGTCCGGAAGAGCCTGGATCCCGAAGAGGAGTCCGCCCGCGGCTGACCCCACAGCTGCCCCCAGGCTAGCGGCCGCCGTCTGTTTTCCGAGTTCGGCCCCCTGGGCCTTTCCGGCCTTGCTCGAGATCCAGTGGTCAGGATCGGCGAGAGGATGCCGGCGCTGGCTGCGACCGCTCCGACGACCGTCAGCATCAAGGGGAAGTCCGACGCGCGGGGCACGAGAAACAATCCCGCCGCCAGCACGGCGAGCGCCGGCGCAATCAGCCACCGCGTCGCTTCCGGCCTGACCCAGGGCGAGAAGACGATCGCCTGTACGACAAACATGACCAAGCTGCACTCGGTGAACATCATCGCGATCTCGTATTGCGTCAGGCCGAGTTGCTGTTTGCCGCGTAGGGCGAGCCCCACCTCGAACACGCCGACGGCCGCGGAAACGATGAAGGATAGGGCGAGCAGCCTGGGAACAATCCCCGGTCCGCCCTGGGGCGGGACGACGTCGACGTTGAGGACCGATGCCGCGCGCCTGACCGCCGGAAGCGTGAGCGCAACGGCGCCTGCTGCCAACAAAGCAAGGACCGCCGTCGCGGCCAACGGAAGGCCAAGGGATCCGACCGGCGCCGAGATCGCGAGGGCCTTCGAAGCGGAGCGTGCAATGAAGACGCCCAGCATCGGACCGAGCAGGAGTCCGCTGATCCCGGCCAGGCTGATCATCGTCAGGTGACGGGCCCGCGCCTCCTCTGTGTCGGCGAGATCCCCGATCGCGGCCGAGGCAACAGGGGTCACCGCTGCAGCGAACACCCCGCTCAGGAACCGCTCGGCGTAGGCTGTGGCAAGGCCCTCGAGGAATGAGAAAACCACCATCGTGATGCCGAAGCCCATGAGTGCGAACAGGAGAACGGAACGACGTCCACGTCGGTCGGAAAGTCGGCCCCAGAACGGAGCGAACAGGAACAGAGCGAGCGTGTAGACGCCCGTCAGGAGCCCGGTGTTCCAGGGCACTTGAGCTGGTCCTGCACCCGCCCCCAAGAGCCGCTCGATCATGTAGGGCAGGAGCGGAAGCACGACACCATAGCCCACCGAGACGGTGAAGACGGCGAGCATGAGCGTGGCCACTGTGAGTCTTGGAACGCCGTCCGGTCGGTGCATGTTGAGCGTCATTCGGATGCCTTCTTCTTTGGGCTCATCCGGCTTTGGTGTGGCTCAATTCATTCATTGGGCGCGCCTGACACTGGCCGGGTAGAGGTCGAGCCCGCCGCAGTGGAAGAAGATTGCCTGACGGAACCGCTCGCGATTGCGGAAGCCGCCTGAGCGCGCTCTCACCTGAAGAATCTTCGCGTTCATGGCTTCGGCGCCGGCATTAGTGATGCGATGATCGAAGTAGTTCCGCACGTGGATCCAGTGCCGCTTGAGCGAGGGACGCAGGCATAGGCCCCCTGTTTCGCCGTCCTCACTTGTTCCCCAGTCCCGGCCCGAGTCGCAGCCGTGCGCCGCGAATTTGGGGTACCCGCCCGGCCTCGGTCCAGGCGAAGAAGAGGTCCATGCCAACACGCGCAACCTGAGGGAAACCGCTGGCGCGCGCGGCTGATGTCCTGGCGATCGTGAGCCCCTCTCCGCGCTCACCCGTTGGCGTGACGCGACGGCCGAGCACGCGGGAGTCCTTGGCGCCGCCCTCGAGCCAGGTGACGAACGCGCTCTTGTCAGGCAGGAGCGCCATCCCCACGCGGCCAAGCGGTGCGCCGTCATCCACGCGAACAGGTGGAGCAAACGTCCGCCCACCATCGCTCGACCATGCCGTGAGGACGCGGGCCGATTCCGAGGCCGCGGTATACCACGTGATGCCAACATCGTCCCCCGCGGCGTCCAGGGCCGGCCCGTTCACGGGGCAACCGGCGATCTTCCAGCTGTCGGCATGGACCGAGGCGGGCTTGCTCCATCCGCCCTCACCCAGTCGGACAACCGAAATGTCGCGGATTTCATCGGCCGAGCGATCGCGATAGGCGATGACCACGCCGGTGCCCGTCGACGCCGCCGCCGTGGCGCAGCAGTCGCACGCCCGATCATCGAGCTCCGCTTCCTGCCGAATCTCCCCATCGGAAGCGACCAGTGCTGTCCGCACGGTCATCTCGGGCCCGGGCTCGCTGTGTTCGTCGCGCCCCTTGAAGTTGCGGCCATCGAGCCAGACGACACGCGCCGACCCGGCCTCGGAGAGGAGCGTGACGAATCCGTGCTCGGTCTGCGTGCCGTCGCGGTGAGGCACGACGGGCCTCCCCCAAGTCTTCCCCGCGTCCTCCGAGAAGCTGAGCCGCACTTCGTAGGCATAGGTGTCGCCGCCATTCCGCCACAGCCAGTGTGCGACCCAGCGCCTCCCGTCGAGCCAGCGGATGCTCGGGAAGTCCGCCCAATTGACGAAGAACGAGTCCCCCTCGGCGATTGTGGTGGGTTTGGTCCACTGTCGTCCGGTCCAGTGGGACCAGCGCAGTCGATGGCCGCTTCCCGTGCGGGGTTCGAGCCAGCTCAGGGCGAGGGTGCCGTCAGGGCCGGGCGCAAAACGGGGCTCGGCGCTGCCTGAAGGAGCCGGCATGGGAAGGGATCGAAGGCTCGCGGCGCAAGCGTCGCTGGTGCGAAGCGCTGCCGCGAGTCCCAGGATGAACAGACACCGAGTCATGAATCTCCTTCCTCCGCCATCTTTGTTCGATACGGCCCGATGCATGCGCGGGGCCGCATTCGACCGACAGGAAGTCACGGCAGCACCACGGCCCGAGCGGTCCAGCGGTCGCTTCCCGCGACGAGCTGAACCCAGTAAACACCGCTGGGCGGGCGTGGCGCGGCTCCGTCTTCCCACCGCCACGAGCGCACGCCGGCCGGCCCCTCCTCGACCGTCCAGGACTCGCGGCGCCGGCCGGACACGTCGATCAGACGGATCGCGACCGGCCCCGGCCGCGGCTGAAACCACTCGACTCCGACTCCACCTCGGGACGGATTCGGAGAAAGGCGAGCGGTGAACCGTCCCTCCACAGGCGAAAGCACATCCACGACCGTGTCGTCGAGGACCCGAGCCACAAGGCCATTCGATGGGATGTCGTCAACCAGGGCGAAGAGCAGATAGTGGCCCACCGGCACGAGGTTCCGATCGGCCGGAATCGAGGCCGTTACCTTCGTTCCAACCTGTTGATAGGACAGGCCGATCGAGCGCGGCACGCCACCATCGACCCAGTGCGTGGCCGCATTCGTGCCGACCAGCACGACAGCCGTGACCTGATTCGTGCGCGTGACACTGAAGGAGAATTCGGAGCCGCTTCGCAAGTTGAGCGGCCAGGAGGCAGCAAGCCTGGGGCGAAGTCCGCGAAACAGGTACGGCGGTTCGAAGGCCTCGATGTCGTTGCTCACCCCGGGGCTCGCGGGCCCGCCGGTTCCCGCCGTCGTGACCACACGGCCATCGGGCACGAGCACGCTGACGGCGTGGTACTCCCGAAACCAGCTCATGTCTGCGCAGCGGCGCCATGAATTGCTCAAGGGATCGAACAAGTCGGTCAGGCGGGTTTGGCCGAAGGCGTTGATCGGCACGCCGGGATTGGTCCCCTCGAGCTTGCCCCCGGCGACGAAAACCTGCCCGGTGGGAAGCAGCAGGACTTCGGGGCGTGAACGCGTCACCGTGGCGTTGGGACCGAGCGTCCATGTCTCGGTGGACGCGTCGTAGAACTCGAGCATGCTCGCGGGCGGAGACACTTGGCGCTCGACCCCCACGGCACAGGCGCGCCCATCGGAAAGCACAACCAACGTGTGGTCACAGTGGCCCGGCCAACCGCGATCGGCTTGGACCATCGACCCGGTGTTCCGCCACTGACCAGAGTTCGTGTCGTAGAGCTGGGATGGCCACCACGACCGCAGCACGTCGCCCGTGTAGAGGAGAACCGCGGGCGGATAGTCGGACGGATTCGACATGGCCGCGGTGGATGCCCAGGCATTGGCCGCCGGGTCGTAGATCTCACAGGACGCCGTACGCTGCGCGTTCGGCGACTGACCCCCGCCCATGATGAGTAGCCGGCCGTCCGCCAGGCGCGCGATTCCCGGATACCATCGCTCTTCGAGCAGATCGGCGCGGCCGCTCCAAGATCCCGACCGGTAGTCAAAGGTCTTCACGGTGCGGACGGCGTCGCGAAAGTCGTCGCTCCCCTGGCCTCCAATGAAGATCAGCCCTCCGTCCGCAAGCAGGGTCGGAATGTGGCACCCCTGCTGGGAGGTCGAGGCCGCCGGGAAAGACTTCTGGCCCGTCACGGGATCGAAGAGGACCGGCTCGAGCGTGTCGTGGCAATAGAAGATCCGGCCGTCGGGAAGCAGCGATCCCGAGTTGGAAGCGTACAGATTTTCGGGGTCGGTTGTTCCGATGGTGGACCATCGGCCGGGATGCGCATCTGGTCCGAGCCTGAACTCGCGAACGACGTCCGCACCGCTCAGCACCGCGGTCGTTTCCCTGTAGGAATACCCTGACCGGGAAGCGCCGACGATCCACGAACCGGCTGCCAGTCCCGCAAAGGCGAACATGCCGCTCCCGTCGGTGCGGGCCTCCAGGGCGGTCGTCGTGTCCGGCGTCATGGCCGTCACGCGCGCGCCCGGGAGTGGGACGCCTGCAAGGCTCAGGACCGTCCCGCGCAATTCCGCCCCCTGGCTCCGGACCGAAGCTCCGACAAGCGCCGTTCCACATGCGAGGATCCCCAACAAGCGCACATCCGTTCTCATCGTGGCCTCACGTGCGGGCTCTTCGAACATGGGAACTGCCCGAGGCTGCTACGCCTTCAAAGAGGCCGACTGCCAGGGGTTCCACACTTTGGACAAGCAGCCCGCGGTTGCCGCCGCGGTCGTACGCCGTGCCCTTCACGCGCACCCGCATCCCGACGTGCACGTACATCCCCTCGTTCGGATTCTTGCCGTGTCCGGCGGCAAGGATTCCGTACAAGGCCCCCGTCTCCTGGTCGAGGAAGGCGAGATCCTGCCCGCCCCGGGCGCACATCCTGGCGCAACCAGCGTGCTCCAAGCCTTCACCGTTGTGGGTGAACCAGCACTGCGGGTCGATGAGTTCACCTTCCATGGTCACCGTCTGGACCTTGGCCGCGGGAACGGTAGCCTTGGGAGAATGGCCTTCGTGGGCAACGGCGCCGGACGCAGACAGGGCGAAGAGCGCCGCGGCCGCGACGGCACCCTTCCATCGGTTTGCTTTCATCTCAATCCTCCCGAAGTTGTGTCGAATCCGATGCCAACTTCCCGGCCCTTTCGTCCACCGCGGCCCGAGAAGCTCGGCGGAAAGTTTAGCATCCTCCAGGCGGGCCCACTTGTCACGCGAGGACCCGACCATCCAAGAAGCGCGTTGCCCATCCGTCGCACCTCCATCATCCGGTCCGCCGTCCCATCGCAGCGTCGCGTTGAGCGGCTTCGAGGTCACACGCGTCAAGTGTCTCGAATACACCGGACGGGGACTGGGACACTTCTCCGGATGGTGCTGATGGGCTCTATTTCGGGACGACTGTCGGCTTGCGCCGCGAAGACCAGTGAAGATGACGGATCCGGTACTCGCTCCCCGCCTCCTTCACGAGGATGAACGTCACGGTTCCCCGACTTTCGATTACCTTCCCATCCTTGAGATCGATGCGGTACTCGATTGGCCAAGCCACGAAAGCCATGCTGCTGTCTTTGCTGGCCACTGTTTCGGGTCCACCGCGGATGATGGAGAATGACTTGATCTGGTCGATCTCGGGGCCGATGTGATGTTCCCGGTACTCGGTCCAGGAGCCTTCCCGGCCGCCGGATTCGAACACGGACGACGCCTGGGAGAAGAGCTTGCCCGCCGCGAACAGATCCGAGGACTGCATGGCCTCGAAGTATCGAGCGGCAACCTGGGTTGGATCGGACCGTGCGGCCGCCCCGCCCACCGTGGGGACAAGAAGTGTGACGAAAAGCGCGAGACTGAACTGCGATATCCGGCGATTCTTCGCATTCATGGCGCCTCCTTTGTGATTGCCGCGTCAGCGTGCTCCGCGCCGAGAGACAGACGGACCTACGAGTCACCGATCACGAACAGGCGGGAATGACTCGAGCCCGCGGCTGTCACGCGCACGAAGTACACGCCCGGTGAGAGTTTGCCCCCCGATCGGTCCGTTCCATTCCAGTGGTGGGAGTGAAATCCCGGAGTCCGGGTCTCATCGAGGAGCATGGCGATCAGCCTTCCCGTCACATCGTGAATCGTGAGCCGGACCACGGAACGGTTCGGCAGGGCGAAAGCGAACCCGACCGTACCCCGCGAGGGATTGGGCCAGGGCGGCAGAAGCGCCAGCTTGGTCTCGGAGAACGCGCCCGGGGCGGCACTGGTCGACTGGCACGAGAGAAGCGGCGATGGAGTTCCAGCCCCGGTCCATGCCGCGAGAAAGGCGCTCCAATCCTCGCAGTCAACGTCCTGATCCGCGTCGAAATCTCCGGGTTCACACCTTCGACCAGGGGGCCCGGCATCCGGACCCGTGAAGCAGGTCTCGAACGAGTCCCGGTCCGCCCCGTCAACAGTATCGTCCTGGTTGAAGTCGCCGAACCTCGTGAGAAGTCGAACCATCCTCGAGACGGAGGGGACGCCCGTTGCATCGGTGACGAACAGCATGTAATAGCCAGGGGGCGCGAGGTTGGCGCTCGAGGGCGCCGGAACGGAGAACGTCCCGGCCGCCGGAGTTTCGCCGAGTCGGACATAGCGCTGGGTCATGTTGTTCGAGTGAGTCACCGCCGACAGGCCGAGCAACGAGGTAGTGTAGGGGCCGGTGCCGCCGGCGACACTGATCTGAAAGGGCTGGCCATACGCAATGGCGGCTGGAGCTGATCCGATCGTCGGACGCGGACCACGGAAGAGGTAAGGCGGGGAGTAGATCTCACCGGAAGGACGGTAGTCTCCGCCCGCGGCCAGGACCCTCCCGTCGGGGAGAAGCAGCGCTGTGGAATGGTACATACGGGCGACCCGGTGAGGCGCGACTGGATCCCAGGTCGACGTCACAGGGTCGAAGATTTCGGGCACCATGACCGAGTCCGCCACTCCGCCGGGCGCGTCCGATCGTCCTCCCACGACCAGAACCCTCCCAGTGGGCAGCAGTACGGCGTTGTGCTGGATGCGGGCGAACTGCATGCCCGGACCGAGGGTCCATGCCGGCGACGGCACCGCCAGATCGATCGTTTCCACGGAGGCAGTCGGAACCCCGTTGGGCTCGACATAGCCGCCCATGAGCATGACCCGATCCAGCGTCGGCGGCAGTAAGACCGAAGGCGCCTCATAGCGCGCTGGAAAATTGGTCGCAGCAACCGGTGTCCAGACCATGTTCCCCGGGTCGAGGGTTTCGGTCTGCCGATCAGGCCCTGACCGGAAGACGAGTCCGTCCGGCATGACGTGGAGGTTCGGATAGTCGGGCACGAGCCGCTGGCCCAGAAGCTCCCAGTTGGAACTGCCGTTGGGATCCCAGAGCTCGATGTCAGAATTCAGGGCGCCGGTCGTTCCGTCGATCCCCGACATCGTGAGAATGCGCCCGTCAGGAAGGGTCACATTGGTCGGATACCAGCGGCCGTCGGCCATGTCCTCGATCCGCACCCACTGAGAGGAGAACGGGTCGAAGAGGTAGGCACGATCGGACCCGAGGAGGGGATTGAACCGAAGCGTTCCGCCGGCAACCAGGAGACGCCCGTCCGGAAGGTAGCTGTGTCCGGCGCAGTCGAGATTCCAGCCCGCCGGGGGTGGCACGTTGTTCAGCCCGAGAGTCAGGGGGTCGAGGATCCAGGCATGGATGCCCGGAACTCCGTGCTCGGCCGAAAAGAGGAGAACCTGGCCGGTCGGCAGAAGGGAGGAATGAATCGCGATGAGTGGCAGGCCGAAGGGGCCGGACCACTGTCCGTCCACAGCCGGACTCTGCGCGCGGGCAGGGCTGCCCAAGAAGAAAGACAGAACCAGTAGGATGAGAGTACGAACTCCAACCGATCCGCCGTCTCTTTTCATGCGACCTCCCACGAAAGCTGAGCGAGTCCCGACGGGGGCCGACCGGCAGCCATCCGGTCGGCCCCATGCGAGTTCTACCTACCGTGCCCCGGCCTCGGCCATCTGCTGGCAGGATTGGCCCAGGGGTGGCAGAGGTCCGCGCAGCGCTTCATCACGTCGCCATCCCCCGGCTTCTCGCAGCTCCGGGCACACGCAAGGCAGATGTCGGCGGCGCAAAGAGGCGGCTCGCACAGCGAGCCGCGTTCATCGGCACTGCTGGTACCACTTGCACAGCCAATCCTCCAGCTGCTCGATTTCGCGCTTCTGGTTCGTCTCAATCGCCCGGCACATCTCGATCAGCTCCTCGTGGCGGGCCTTCTTCTGGCATTCCGCGCCTCGCCGGACGGCCGCCTGGTGATGGCGAATCATCTCCTTCATGAACGCGATCTCGTATTCGCGACCGCTCAGGCGGGAGAGCGTCTTCATGGAGCCCATGCCACTCATGGACTTCATCTGGGCGGGAGTCATGACGGAGTCCACGTGGACCTTGTACCAGGCGTGCAGCCAGGTGCGCATCTGGCGGATCTCCGCCGCCTGGTCGGCTTCCATCGTGCGGCACATTTCCTTCAGCTCCTTGTGCGTCGCTCGTTCCTGGCACTCCCCGGCCATCATGAGAGCCATCTGGTGATGCTCGATCATGTCCTTCATGAACTTGATCTCATAGCGCTCGGCGCTGGCCGTCGAAGTGGCGGGCTTCGTGGTCTTGGCGGGATGCCCGTCGTGGGCGCCGGCCGAGGAGTGGACAAGCACAGACATCGCGACAGCGAAGGCCGCGAGCATAGCGGCACGGCTCACCAATCCACAGATGCGTCGGACCTGATCGAACCATTCATTGCACATGACGGAATCCTCCCTGGAGCTGCGTATGGGCCGGCGAACGTCGTGGGGCGGTACGGCGCCGGCAGTGATGAAACCTCCGGTCAAGCGGCATCCTCCTTGGCTTCACAGCCAAGGGCGGCAAGTTCTCGTTCTTGGATGGCGCGCTCGGCCGCCGACTTCCCGAAGAGCCAGAAGACGGCGGGCGTGACAAGCATGTCGAGCAGGGTGGTGGTCAGGAGCCCGCCCAGGATGACCGTCGCGACCGGGTAGAGAATCTCCTTGCCCGGCTGTCCCTTTGCCAGCGCCAAAGGCACCAGCGCCAAGCCCGCGGTCAATGCAGTCATCAGCACCGGCACGAGGCGCTCGAGCGATCCGCGGATGATCATCTCGCGGTTGAAGGACTCCCCCTCCACGCGAAGAAGATGCAGGTAGTGGGAAATCATCATGATCGTGTTGCGGCTGACGATGCCCGTCAGGGTGATGAATCCCACCAGAGTCGCGATCGAGAACACGCCACCGGTCAGCAACACCGCGAGCACGGCCCCGATCAGCGCGAGCGGAATGTTGATCAGGATCTGGAGCACGATCGGGATCGAACGGAAGTGCGCGAAAAGCACGGTGAACATGGCCGCAAAGGCGAGAATGGACAGCAGCCCAAGGGTCCGGCTCGCCGATCGCTGGCTTTCAAATTGGCCTCCATAGCTGACGAAGTAGCCGGCCGGAAACTTGACCGCCTGGTCGACCCGCGTCTCCACCTCCTGGACGACGGCTCCAAGATCGCGTCCGGCCACGTTGGCCGAGACGACGATGCGGCGCTGGGCATCCTCGTGCTGAACCTGATTGGGCCCCCAGGTCTCATTCACCCGGGCGACGGCCTGAAGCGGAACTTTGACCCCCGCCGGCGTGTCGATCAGCAAGGCGCGGATCGCATCCGGATCGGCCCGGAGCCGGTCAGGCAGGCGAACGACGAGGTCGTAGCTGAACTGCCCCTCGAGGATCTGGCCGACGACCCGCCCCGAAAGGGCCGTCTCGAGCCACTCGTTCAACTGCCCCGGTGTCAGGCCATAGAGCGCAGCCTGTTGCCGGTCGACGCGCACCTGAAGCTGCGGCACCAGCACCTGCCGTTCGGTCTGTAGATCGACGATCCCCGGGACGTCGGCGATCGCCGCCTCGAGCTCTCCCGCCTTCTGACGCAGGACCGATAGGTCCGGCCCGAAGATCTTGATCGCCAGCTGGGCGCGCACGCCGGAAAGCAGATGATCCAGACGATGGGAGATCGGCTGACCGACGCTGACCGAGACCCCGGGCAGTTGGGCCAGGCGCTGTCGAAGGTCCGCGAGGATCGCTTCGCGGGATCGGGAGGAGGCCTTGAAGTCGACGTCGATCTCCGAGTAGTGCACGCCTTCGGCATGTTCGTCCCGCTCGGCACGCCCCGTCCGGCGGCCGGTCGAGAGCACCTCCGGGACCTGGAGCAGCAGCCTTTCGGCGGTCCTGCCCAGCCGGTTCGACTCGTCCAGGGACGTGCCCGGGCGGGCGAGCACATTGATCGTCGCCGTCCCCTCGTTGAAGGGCGGGAGGAACTCGCGGCCAAGGAACGGCACCACGGCAAGTGCGAGGGCAAAGGCAATCCCCGCAACCACCAGAACAGGCTTCGGGTGGTCGAGGACACGGCTGAGTGCCCGGCGATCCACACGTTTGAGCCAGCGAACGAAGGGCCCGTCACCCCGTTCGGTCGCCTTGGCATTGGGAAGCAAATAGAGACAGAGTGCCGGCGTCACTGTCATCGAGACGACGAACGACGCGACGATGGCGATCACGTAGGCCTGACCGAGCGGGCTGAAGAGACGCCCCTCGATC
>JBKJNH010000302.1:0-7509 GCA_046596055.1 Candidatus Eiseniibacteriota bacterium | reverse complement strand
TGCGCGGCGACGACGGTCTTCAGGGCGGCTGCCAGCGTCTTGCCGCGGCGCCGCACGCGGGCGAGCAACGACTTCTTGAGCACGCGCTCGACGACCCACAGCCCCGCGGTCGTGGCGATCGGGTTGCCGCCGAACGTCGTCCCGTGGACGCCGGGCGTGAGGCCCTCGGCCGCCCGGGCGTTCAGCAGCACCGCCGCGAGGGGCAGGCCGCCGCCCAGCGCCTTCGACAGGACGGTGACGTCGGCGCGCACGCCGAAGTGCTCGGCCGCGAGGAAGCGCCCCGTGCGACCGGTGCCGCACTGCACCTCGTCGAAGACGAGGAGCGCGCCCACCTCGTCGCAGCGCTTGCGCAGCGCGGCGAGGAAGCCCTTCGGCGCGACGACCGCGCCCGCCTCGCCCTGCACGGGCTCGACGAGGACCGCGCACGTGCCTTCGTCGATGCCCTCGGCCAGCGCCTTCGTGTCGCCGAACGGCAGGAAGCGCACGCCCGGGATCAGCGGCTCGAACGGCGCGCGGTACGACGGGTTCCAGGTCGTCGACAGCGCGAAGCCCGTACGGCCGTGGAAGCCGCCGGTGAACGCGACGATGCCGCGGCCCGGCTTCTCGGCGACGTGGGCGCGCACGCGCGCGAACTTGAGCGCCGCCTCGATGCCCTCCGTGCCCGAGTTGCAGAAGAACACGTGCTCGTAGCCCGTGGCCTCCTTCAGCACGCGGGCGAGCGCGATCCCCGGCTCGTGGGCGAACAGGTTCGAGACGTGGCCCAGTGTCTTCATCTGCTTCGCGACCGCGGTGGCGAGCCCGCGCGGCGCATGACCGAATGCGTTGACGGCGATGCCACAGGTGAAGTCGATGTACGTGCGACCGGCGCGATCCTCGACGCGCGCACCCTGGCCGCGCGCGAGCGCGAGGCGGGGGAGCGGGTAGACCGGAGCGAGGAGCCCGGGCTCCTCGTGCGCCATGGCCGGGTTCGTCGCCGCGGCGGGAGCAGCCGCGGGCGTCGTCGTCGTGTCGAGCTCAGCGGCCATGGGCCGATTCCTCCTTCGATCCATTCGCGGTCTGCGTTGCGCCGCCCGGCACGGCGACGACGATGCGCGTGCCGTACGGCCCTTCCTCCCCTGCGACGAGGCGCGCCAGCGTACCCGCTCCCGTCCACTCCGCGATCCACGCGCTCGGCGTGCCGCCGTCGACGGCCGCGGCGGCGGCCTGCAACTTGGGCTGCATGCCGCCGGTCACCTCGCCACCGGCGAGCGCGGCATCGAGCGCCGCACGATCGAGCGTGCTCACCACCCGGCCGCCGAGAACGAGGCCGGGCGTGTCCGACAGCAGCACCAGCGTCGCGGCGCCCAGCGCCGGCGCCAGCGCGGCGGCGACATCGTCCGCGTTCAGGTTGAGCAGCGCGCCGTCGACGGCGCCGATGCTCGAGACGATCGGCGTGCGGCCCGCCGCGAGCAGAGCGGTGAGCAGCGTCGCGTCGACACCGACCACCGTGCCCACCGCGCCGAGCGCGGCCGCGTCGGCGTGCCGCACGACTTGTACGATGCCGCCGTCGAGCGCCGCGAGTCCGACCGCGTCGACGCCACGGGCGCGCAGCCCCGCGACGAGGCGCTTGTTCGCCAGCCCGGCCAACACCGCGGTCGCCACCTCGAGCGTCGCCTCATCGGTGACGCGACGGCCCTCGTGAAATCTGGCGGACAGCCCCAGTCGCGCGCTCCACGCGGTGACCTCGGCGCCACCGCCGTGGACGACGACCGCCCGCCCGGCCAGCGCGGCCAGGTCCGGGGCGAGTCCGTCGATCGCACCGCTCGACTCGAGCGCGCGGCCGCCCAGCTTGATGACGACCGGGGCGGTCGCAGCGGTCACCATGCCCTCCCGTGACGCGGCAGCGCCGTCGTCTCGGGCCAGCCCAGCATCAGGTTCAGGTTCTGCAGCGCTTGCGTCGCTGCACCCTTCGACAGGTTGTCGATCGCCGCGGTCGCGAGCAGGGTGGAGCCGTCGAACAGCGCGGTCACCTGCACGTCGACGCGGTTCGAGCCGCGCACCGCGCGCGTCTCGGGCCACGTTCCGGGGGGCAGCAGGCGCACGAACGGCTCGTCCGCGTAGCGCGCCTCGTACAGCGCGCGGAGCTCGGCTTCGCTCGTCGCGCGCGCGAGCGGCGCCTGCGCGGTGAGCAGGATGCCGCGCGCCATCGGCACGAGCTGCGGCGCGAACGCGACGCGTGCGGCCGGGGCGCCGAATGCCGCGAGCGAGCGCGTCATCTCGGCCACGTGGGCGTGCTCCGTGCCCACCTTGTAGAACGCGGCCCCGCCGTCGAGCTCGACGAACTGGGTGCGCGGCGACGGTGCGCGGCCCGCGCCGCTGGCGCCCGAGATCGCGACGACCGTGACGTCGCCGGCAAGCAGGCCCGCGGCGGCGGCCGGCAGCAGCGCCAGCGCGGTGCCGGTCGGGTAACACCCGGGGTTGGCGATCCGTGTCGCGCCGATCAGTTGACGCCGAAACGCCTCGGGCAGGCCATAGAGATAGCCCGCCGAGCCGTCCCGGTGATCGGACGACAGGTCGACGATGCGCACGGGGGTGGCGGCAAGCGCGGGCCGTTCTGCGGCGAGCGTGCGCCATGCGCCGTGCGGCAAGGAGGTGACGAGCGTATCGGCGGCGCCGTCCTCGAGCAGGGTCGCGATCCCGTCCAGGTCGAGCACGGGGGCGAGTCCTTCTGCGCGGGGATCGAGGCCGGGATCGAAGTCCCCGGCCGCGCGACCGACCGCGTCGCGCGAGCCGAGGGCGACGACCGTCACGCCCGGGTGGAACTGGACCGCGCGCACGAACTCGGCGCCGGCGTAGCCGGACGCGCCGAGGACGGCGACGCGGGCGTGGACGGGCGGGGCGCTCACAGGCGCTTTCCTCCATCCACGCCGTTCGTCGCGGCGAAGCCCTCCAGGTGCTTCTTCAGGCGCCGCGCGCACGCGGAGTCCTTGAGGACCACGAGAAGCGTGTCGTCGCCGGCGACCGAGCCGAGCATGCCGTCGAAGCCGAGCAGGTCGATCGCCCGCCCGACGCCGTTGGCGTGCCCCGGCGGCGTGCGGACGATCGCGAGGTTCTGCGCCACCTCGACGCCATTGACGAACGCCTGCAGGTCGAGCCGCTGACGCGCGCGGTCGAACGCCTCGACCGCCGGCGTCGGCAGCTCGTAGGCGGCCTGGCCGTCCGCGCCCGGGCGCTTGCCGGCGCCCAGGTTCCGGAGGTCGCGGGACAGCGTGGCCTGCGTCACCGTAGCGCCCTCCTTCGCCAGGGCCCGGGCCAGCGCCTCCTGGCTCGTGTACCGACGCTCCGAGAGCAGCCGGGCGAGCACGGTGAGGCGGCGAGTCCTGGTCACGTGGACGACCTCCATGAAACGACGGGCCCCATGGCCCCAGACGACGACGGCCGGCGCCCCTGCGCCGGCCGGCTGCATTTAAATGCATCGAGATGAATAATCGGTCATTCGCTCCCGGGGCGCAATGGAAAAACGCACCCCGCTGGCGGTGGCGGCACCCAGCGCGTAGGATGCCCGAGAGCGACCTGCACGCGAGACCCCCGAGGAGGCAAGACGCCATGGAAGCCCAGCCGACGCGCGAGTTCGAGCCCACGACCTACCGCGGCGCCGGCGCGGGTGAAGGGCGGATCCTGGTGGTCGACGACGACGAGCAGGTCCGCTACCTGCTGCGCTATCTCCTGTCCCACGAGGGGTTCGAGGTCGACGACGCCGCGACGGCCGAGGAGGCCTTCGACCGCGTCTCCGCCGTCGTCCCCGACGTCATCCTGCTCGACCTGCACCTGTCGGGCCGCTCGGGGCACGAGGTGGTCCCGCGCCTGCGCAGCGACGCGCGCACGCGGTTCGTGCCGGTGGTCATGATCACCGGCGGCGCCACGCGCAAGGACAAGCTCGACGCGATCTCGGCAGGCGTCACCGATTTCCTGGGAAAGCCGTTCGATGGCGAGGAACTGGTCGCGCGCGTGCGGAACCTCGTCCGCCTCAAGCGTTTCACGGACGCGTTCGAGGAGGCGCAGGAGGTGATCGTGGCCCTGGCCGGCACGATCGACGCCCGCGACCCGTACACCGCGGGCCACAGTGAGCGCGTGTCGTATTACGCCGAGATGCTGGGCAAGAAGATCGGCCTCACCTACGAGGAGCAGAAGGTCCTGCACTTCGGCGGGTTGTTCCACGACATCGGGAAGATTGCCATCCGCGACGATGTCCTGCTCAAGCCGGGCAAGCTGACGCTCGAGGAGTTCAAGGAGATCCAGCGCCACCCGGTCGCCGGGCGCGAGCTGCTCAAGGGGATGCGCACGATCGAGGCGGCGATGCCCATCGTCTATCACCACCATGAGCGCTACGACGGCTCGGGTTATCCCGAGGGGCGGATGGGCGACAGTATTCCGCTGCTGGCGCGCGTCGCGTCGGTGGCCGACGTGTACGACGCGCTGACGACGAGCCGGCCCTATCGCGCCGCGATGACGCGCCACGAGGCGCTCGAGGTGATGGAGAAGGAAACGGCGAAGGGCTGGTGGGATCCCACCCTGTTCGGCGAGTTCCGGGGCGCGCTTGAGGCCCTGCCCGAGGGCTTCCTGCCGGGTGGCGAGGAGGCCTGACGTCCGGCTCTCCACCGGAGGGTTGCATTCCGCACGCCCGGGGCGCAACAGGAGGGGCCCGGAGGCCCCATGCAATCCGGACCGCGGGACGGTAAACTGTCTGGACGCAAGTCCGGCCCTGGGGAGGCCGATCATCTCTCAGGGAGGACCTTCGTTCATGAGCCCGCTGCTTCGCTTGCTTCGCTCGCCCATCCGCGTCACTCTCGTCGGCGCTGCGGTCCTCGCCTCGGGCTTCGCCTCGGGCTTCGCCGCGGACGCCGGCGCCACGACTCCGCTCACCGTCCAGCGGATCGCCACCGGGCTCATCCGGCCGGTCATCGTGACGTCGCCGCCGGGTGACTCGCGATTGTTCATCGTCGAGCAACGCGGGACCGACCAGCGGGGCCGGATCAAGATCTACAAGGACGGCGCGATGCTGCCGACCCCGTTCCTGACCACCGCGCCGCTGGCGACCGGCAACGAGCAGGGGCTCCTCGGCCTGGCGTTCCCTCCCGACTTCGCGACCAGCGGCGTGTTCTACATCAACTACACGAGCTTCGGCGGGGCGGGCACGACGCGTCTGGCGCGGCACAAGGTCTCGACGGGGAATCCCGATCGCGCCGACTCCGTGGGGGAAGTGTTCCTCAGCATTCCGCAGCCGTTCATCAACCACAACGGCGGTTGGCTCGGTTTCGGGCCCGATGGGTATCTCTACGTCTCGATCGGGGACGGCGGCGACGCCGGGGACCCGGGCGACAGGGCGCAGAATCTCAACTCCCTCTTCGGCAAGATGCTACGCCTCGACGTGAGCGGGGAGACCGGCTACACGGTGCCGGCTTCGAACCCGTACGCCGGCGTCGTCGGCACGCTGCCCGAGATCTGGTCCTTCGGCCTGCGCAACCCGTTTCGCTGCAGCTTCGATCGCGCGACGGGGGACCTGATCATCGGTGACGTCGGACAGTTTGCCTACGAGGAGATCGACTTCGCCAAGGCCCCGGATCGTGGGCGCGGCGCCAACTACGGCTGGAAGTGCTGGGAGGGCGACCACCCTTTCGGGTCGAGCGACAACACGCCCTGCGCTTCCTGTTCGGAAGTCGCGTGCTTCGTGTTTCCGGCGTTCGAGTTTGACCACTCGGCGGGGCGCTGCTCGGTGACCGGGGGGTACGTCTACCGCGGGTGTGCCATTCCGGACCTGCAGGGCACGTACTTCTTCGCCGACTACTGTGGCGGCCAGATCTACACCGGGCTCTTCGCCGGCGACGAGCTGACCGGAGTCGTGGACCGGAACGCGGAACTCGCCTCGGGGACGGGGTACACGATCGACCAGATCTCGAGCTTCGGCGAGGATGCCTTCGGCGAGCTCTACATCTGCGACCTGGGCGGCCAGGTCTACAAGATCGTCCCGCGCACTCCCGTGGCCGAGGCCGATCAGCCCGCCCTGAGCGTGCTCGCGTCGTCCGGTGACGTCCTCGGCGCGAGCGCGCCCGGCAACGCCCACCTCCCCGGCATCGCTCCGTACGCCGACGCGGGAAGCCGCATCGTTGGCACGGGGTACCTCCGGGACGCCCAGCCGCGGGGCTGCGCGGTCTTCGCCGGCGACTGCCTGACGACGCCGCTGCGCCTGGGAACGTGGGATCTCGACGTCACCTCGTGCGTCGATCCCGACAGCGTGAGGCTGACGCGGACGTTCACCTTCACCAACCGCGCGGTCGGGGCGCAGCCGCTCTCGTTCCGCGACGTGATCGCCGCGTGGCTCGATGGCGACGACGACAGTGCGGCGACGTTCGAGCCGGCGACCGGCGGGCAGAGCGGGCTGCTCGTTCAGTTCGACAGCGATGCGCCGACGAAGTACCTGCGGCATCGGGGACTCGCGTCCGGGGCCACGATCTCGCAGGACGTCGCCGCCAAGACCGCCGTCGAGGCGCGCGTCGCCGCCGATCTGCCGCTCTCGGATGCGCTCGAGGCGGGGCCCGCCCGCCTGGCGCTCGCCCTGGGCTTCGACTTCGGGACGATCGATCCGGACTCGATCGCCGTGGCGACCGTCGTCACCCAGCTCAGTCCGACCGCGCCGCTGGGCTTCGATCCGCCCGTTGTGCCGCCCTTCGACGGCCGCCTGCTGCGCATCGCCGGGGCAATGCCGTTCCGCGGGGCGCTGGCGTTCACGTTCGTGTTGCCCGTCGATGGCATCGTGAGCCTGGCGGTGTACGACGGGCGCGGGCGTCTGGTTCGCACCCTGCACGACGGGCCGCTCACCGCAGGCCGCCGGACGATGTCGTGGGACGGTCGCGACGAGCGTGGGGCGGACACGGCGGCCGGCCTGTACTTCGTGCGCGCGACGACTCCGGCGGGCGACGAGTCGCTGCGCGCCGTGCGCGTGCGCTGAGCCGCTCGATGTCGATCGCCGACTCCGCCCGGGCGTGGCTCAAGCGCGCGCTCGGGCGGTTCGTTCCCGCGACCACCGTCGTCGAGGAATGGGAATGGTACGCGCGCAACCACGCCCGCGGAACGGGCGCGATCGACGGCAACCTGGGCGACGAGTGGAACACGCCCGCGGTGATCGGGGCGGACGTCGACGCGGCCGGGCTGGTGGCGCATCTCGATGCGGAGGTCTTCGCCCCGTTCCTCGAGCCGCTCGAGCCGATCGGGACGGTCCTCGAGATCGGCGCCGGCGGGGGGCGCTTCACGGCGGTGCTCGCGGAGCGGGCGACGACGGTGCTCGCCGGGGATGCGGCGCCGACCATGCTCACGCTGCTGGCGAAGCGGTTCCACGACCGCCCGGGCGTGCGGCCGCTGCTGCTCGACGGGCGCACGCTCGCCGCGGTCGGCGACGGTGCGGTCGACGCGGTCTTCTCCTATGACGTGTTCGTGCCCCTGCCGGCGTGGGACACGTTCAACTACCTACGAGAG
>JBKJNH010000163.1:0-3058 GCA_046596055.1 Candidatus Eiseniibacteriota bacterium | reverse complement strand
ACCACGAGCCCGCGAGCGGATCCGCCACGTCGGTCAGGCCGCTCTCCTCGGCCAGCACCTGCTGCGTGCGCAGCGCGAGCCGTGCGGCGTCGGCGGTCGGAAGACCCAGCGCTTCGTCGAACGAGTTGGTGTGCAACGACTGGGTGCCGCCGAGCACGGCCGCCAGGCCCTGCACGGTGGTGCGCACCACGTTCACGAGCGGCTGCTGTGCCGTGAGCGTCGAACCGGCGGTCTGCGTGTGGAAGCGCAGCATCCACGAGCGCGGGTCCTTCGCGCCGAAGCGTTCGCGCATCAGGCGCGCCCAGATGCGTCGCGCGGCGCGGAACTTCGCGACCTCCTCGAACAACTGGTTGTGCGCGTTGAAGAAGAACGACAGACGCGGCGCGAATGTGTCGACGGGCAGCCCGCGCGCGACTGCCGCCTGCACGTACGCGACCCCGTCGGCGAGGGTGAACGCCAGTTCCTGCGCGGCCGTCGCTCCCGCTTCGCGGATGTGATAGCCCGAGATCGAGATCGTGTTCCACTGGGGGAGCTCGGCCGCGCACCACGCGAACACGTCGGTCGTCAACCGCAGCGACGGGCCCGGCGGATAGATGTAGGTACCGCGCGCGATGTATTCCTTGAGCAGGTCGTTCTGGATCGTGCCGGACAGGGGCGCGATCGGGAGGCCGCGCTTCTTCGCCACGGCGACGTAGAGGCACAACAGGATCGGCGCCGTCGCGTTGATGGTCATCGGGGTCGAGACGCGGTCGAGGGGCAGCCCGTCGAGCAGCTCCTCCATGTCCGCGAGCGTCGAGATCGCCACGCCGACGCGGCCCACCTCGCCTGCGGCGCGCGCATGATCCGAGTCGTAGCCCATCTGCGTCGGCAGATCGAAGGCGACCGAGAGTCCGGTCTGCCCCGCAGCGAGGAGCGCGTGGAAACGCTCGTTGGTCTGCCGGGCCGAACCGAAGCCGGCGTACTGGCGCATCGTCCAGGGCCGGCCGCGGTACATCGTCGGGTAGACGCCGCGCGTGAACGGCGGCGCGCCGGGGTCGCCCAGGTCGCGCGCGTAGTCGACGGGGGCGTCGGCCGGGCGGTAGACGGGGGCGATCAGGAGACCGCTTGAAGTGGCGTGGCGATCGGTCGTGGGGGGGGCGGATTCACGGGCCATGGTCCCGGCATGATAACGGGCTGTTCGGTGCCCTGCGCGGGGAAATGCGCAGGGCGTGGGCGTCCCGGCAGAGGGGGCCGCTGGGGCGGTAAGAAGTGGCCAATTCGTTGTTGCGCTTTTGCATGCATGCCTCACAATCGTCGGTGCCATCAGGCTTTCGATCCCGTCCCCCCGGCATCCGAGTCATCCATTCTTCTTCGTCAGGCGTGCCCCTTGAGCGACGAGATCGACGTCACTTCGAGTTCCAGCCGGCGTGTGGGCGCAGCCTGCCGCGCGGGCTTCGGCATGCCCGCCTTTCGACGACTCGCGGCCGTCCTGGTTGCCCTCTGCGTAGTCATGACGGCGCCCGCCGAGGCGGGGGCCAACGTCGCGCCGGAGCTCGCCGACGTGCCGGCGGCGGCGGCGATCCCCGAACTCGCCGCCTACTCCTTCACGGCGACCGCGACCGACCCGGACGAGCCGGTCCAGACCCTCACCTTCTCGCTCGTCGGTGCGCCGGCCGGTACCTCGATCGTTGCTGAGACCGGCGTTTTCGCCTGGACCCCGGACGAAGCGCAGGGCCCCGGCGAGTACACCTTCAGCGTCGTCGTCAGCGACGGCATCGACACCGACGAGTCTGCGATCACGCTCACTGTGAGCGAAGGGAACGGCGCCCCCGTGCTGGCCTCCGTCCCGGCGTCGGCGACGATCCCCGAGCAAGTCGCCTACACCTTCACCGCCACCGCGACCGACGACGACGTGCCGGCGCAGACGCTGACGTTCTCGCTGCTCGGTGCGCCGGCGGGTGCTGCAATCGACGCGAACACCGGGGTGTTCACCTGGACGCCGAGCGAGGCGCAGGGCCCCGGCGAGTATCCGTTCACGGTGCAGGTGAGCGACAGCGTCGTGACGACCGACGCCGCAATCACGCTCACGGTGACCGAGGCCAACATTGCACCGGTTCTCGCCAACGTTCCGATGTCGGCGACGATCCCGGAGCAAGTCGCCTACACCTTCACCGCCACCGCGACCGACGACGACGTGCCGGCGCAGACGCTGACGTTTTCGCTGCTCGGTGCGCCGGCGGGTGCTGCAATCGATTCCAACACCGGCGAGTTCACCTGGACGCCGAGCGAGGCGCAGGGCCCGGGTGAGTATCCGTTCACGGTGCAGGTCAGCGACAGCGTCGGGACGACCGACGCCGCAATCACCCTCACGGTGACCGAGGCCAACATTGCACCGGCGCTTGCGAACGTTCCGGCCTCGGCGACGATCCCGGAGCAAGTCGCCTACACGTTCACCGCCACCGCGACCGACGACGACGTGCCAGCCCAGACGCTGACGTACGCGCTCCTCGGGGCGCCCGCCGGCACTGCAATCGACGCGAGCACTGGCGAGTTCACCTGGACGCCGAGCGAGGCGCAGGGCCCGGGCGAGTATTCGTTCACCGTGCAAGTCTCCGACGGACTCGCGACGACGGACGCAGCCATCACGCTCACCGTGACCGAGGTGAACATTGCACCGGCGCTTGCGAACGTCCCGATGTCGGCGATGATCCCCGAGCAGGTCTTGTACACGTTCACCGCCACCGCGACCGACGACGACGTGCCAGCCCAGACGCTGACGTACGCACTCCTCGGGGCGCCCACAGGCAGTGCAATCGATGCGAACACCGGGGTGTTCACCTGGACGCCAAGCGAGGCGCAGGGCCCGGGCGAGTATCCGTTCACCGTGCAGGTGAGCGATAGCGTCGCGACGACGGACGCCCCCATCACGCTCACGGTGACCGAGGCCAACATCGCGCCGGTTCTCGCGAACGTTCCGGCGTCGGCGACGATCCCCGAGCAAGTCGCCTACACGTTCACCGCCACGGCGACCGACGACGACGTGCCGGCGCAGGTGCTGACGTACGCACTCCTCGGGGCG
>JBKJNH010000325.1:0-7845 GCA_046596055.1 Candidatus Eiseniibacteriota bacterium | reverse complement strand
CGCCTCGCCGGCTCGCGCCTCGAGATGCCGGGCGGCCTCGCGCAGCCCCTCGACGAGCGCGCGGGCCGCCTCCGGAACGGCGCCCGGGTCAGCGTTGTCGGCGGCGCCACCGAGCGCACGCGTCTCGTCACGCTCGGACCAGGCGGCAACGTCGGCGGCCAGCCGGGCGAGGCAGGCCCGCAATGCGGCCAGTTCCTCGGCCTCGAGTTCGGACCTGCGGCGATGCCGCAGGATGTCCTGCACGGAGTCCGCGAGCGCAGCGATCTCCTGCGGGCCTTCGGCCGGCGGCAGGTCACGGGCCTCGACGGCATGGCCGGCGACGAGAGCTTCGGAAAGCGATGTGAGGGGATCGACGACGATGCGACGCAGCCAGAACCAGACCGCGAGGGCGACCGCGGCCCCGACAACCGCGAAGGCGACCCAGCGCCAGTCGGGCCAGGGCAGGAACGAGGCAACCGCGGCCCCTGCCGCGAGCGGAAGCACGAGGCCGAGAGCGAGCTTGTCGTTCAGCGACGGCCGAGGGCTCATGCGCGCAAACCCGAGCAGGAAGCGGGAGATCACGATCGTGTCGGCCGATTTCTGCACGACACATGGGTGCCGCCGGGCAAATTGCAACCGGCGTGTACGGTCAAGAATGCGTGCAGTGTACGCCGAAGCGGCCCCTCGCGGGGGTGCTTTCCCCCAGCGCCTGGGGGCCCTGACGCGATCGCAGCACCCTCGCGCAAACCCGCGCCCCGCGCAGAGGCCGTGTGCGTAAACCATGGCTCAGTTCATGGACTCGAGCGCGCTCGATCGTAACTTCGACGCACCGGATCGGCCATTTTGGCGGGCGTGGCACGCGACGTGCAATCTCCCAGGACGGGCCCCGGCCCGCAGCGCCGTCGAGGCGCGCGGGCTCGCGGCATGGGAGGCGTCGATGAATCCGAGAAGCTACGTGGACCTGAAGGAAACAGGTCGCAATCTCCAGCCCACGTATTACTTCATGATCAACTGTCTCCTCTATTCCCGGATGGAGACGGGGCTGGTCTCGAATCAGGATTTCTACGACGAGGACGTCAACGTCTACCTTGCGCACCTGCTCCACTCGTTCATCAATCCCGATTACGTGGAGCAGTCGAAGAAGTACCTCTCGAAGTACGACGCCGACGTGTTCAAGCGCCTGGCCTCCTCCTCGGACGCGCGCCTGAAGTACGCCATCTACAAGACGAACGCCGACTTCCTTCTGGTCTCGATCGGCATCTTCGACAATCCGATCGCTCCCGACCCCGGCACGCGCACGAAGGTCGCGCCGGCCGAGGAGGCGTACATCGGTCGCGGCAAGACGTACTACCACTTCGCCTACACGTACTCGCAGCAGATCCACCGCCGCAACCAGGGCGTGTCGGAAGTGCTCGAGAAACTCTCGCTGGGCTTCGACAAGTACATCAAGATCCTGTCGCACATGCGCGGGGAATACCTCGACCTGGCGCAGCGCTTCAGCGACGGCGAGGTCTACCACCTCGAGCGCTCGGTCGACGAGTCCGCGCGACAGGAGGTGCTGAAGGCTAAGCAGGACCAGCTGCTCGAGCTCTACACGCAGTGGCAGCAAGCCCCGTCTGCGGAAATCGAGGAGAACGTGAAGCGGCTGGTCGGCGAGATCCAGCAGATCACCCCGTCGTTCCGCTTCGCGCTCCCGAAGATCGGCGTGACGTCGCGGCGTCGATCGGAGACAGCCGCGGGCTCGAACACGGAGCCGAAGACGGTCGCCGGGAGTTCGACACCGACCGCGGCGCCGCAGACGCCCCCCGCTCGCCCCGCGGCGAGCGCCGCGCGCTCGACCGGGCCCGCAATCGATGCCACCGCGACCGACGTGTCCGAGCCGGATTCCGGTCCCGGAGCGAAGAAGCGTCCGCGCGCGCGCGGTCCGCGACGCCGTCCGGATGCCGGAGACGCCGGCAAGAACTAGCCCCGCGAGGCTGTGCTAGCATCGCCCACATGAAAAACCTTCCGCTGTTGTTCGTCCTTGCGGTCGCCGGGCTCGCGGTCTCTGGCGCCGGCGGGTGCGGTGGCGCGAGCCGCGACGGCGGCGCGTCGTCCCCCACGCCTGGCGACCCGACGCTCATCACCGGCAGCGGCACCGTGCACTACCTGGACCTCGAGGGTGGCTTCTACGGCATCGTCGCCGACGACTCGTCGCATTACGACCCGGCAGAACTCGACCCACGATTCCGGCGCGACGGCATGCGCGTGCGCTTCGACCTGCGCAAGGTCGAGGGCGCCATGTCGATTCGTCAGTGGGGCACGATCGTCACCGTGGTCCGCATCGATTCGCTGTGAGATTTCCGTGAGCGCGCCGGGGCGCATCGACGACGCCGGTCGGCTGGTCGTGCGGCCCGGCGTCGCCATCCCCCTCGAGGAGATCGAGTTTCGCGCCGACCCTTCCGGCGGCCCCGGCGGCCAGCATGCGAACAAGACGTCGACGCGGGTCGAGCTGCGTTTCGCGCCCCTGAGCTCGCGTTCCTTCTCGCCCCGGCAACGCATGCTGCTGGCCGAGGCGCTGGTCAAGCGCCTCACGGCGGACGGCACATTGCGCGTCGTCTCGGCCCGGGAGCGAAGTCAATTGCAGAATCGACGCACCGCGTTGGCACGTCTTGCCGATCTGCTCGACCGCGCGCTCGATCGGCCGGCCCCGCGCACTGCGACGAGGCCGACGCTCGCGTCGAAACGCGTGCGCGTCGAGGCGAAGAAGCGACGGGCGTCGGTGAAGGAGAACCGGCGCAGGCCGGGGGCGGAGGAGTAGTCCCGGGAATGTGCGAAATCACATGCCCCGGGGGCATGTCGACTGCACATGCACGTTTTACAACGGCCCCCCGATGAAGCCGCACCCTACTTCGCCCGGTACTTCCAGTGCCGGGGCTTTCCCTCGGCCATCCACTCGATCGCCTGCTTGAGCCGCGCGGCACGCGTTTCCTCGCGTTTCGCCGCGGTGATCCACTCGACGTACTCCCGGCGCTGGCCCGGCGGGAACGCCTCGAAGGTCGCGGCGGCCTTCTTGCTACGGGTCAACGCCACCTTCAAGTCCGCCGGGACCGGCAAAACCTTCCGGGAAGCCACGGACTTCCGCACCGGCGCCTTCACGCCTTCCTCGTTCAGCTTCATCGCCTGCTTGATCCAGCCGGTGAGCAAGCGCTTCGACGGGAGGTCGTCGATCGAGGCGAGCCGCCCCAGGTCTCCCATGGCCTCGGCGGGCTTGCGCGTCTTCGGGTCGACGATCAGGGCGCCCTTCCAGAAGCCGAACGTGGCGTGCTGCTTGAACGCGGCCATGCTGCACAGCGCGCCCTGATAGTCGAACGCGGGCATGCTCCACTTCAGCGTCTCTTCGACCTCGGGGCATGCGGCGTGCACCACCGCGCGCAGGTGCGCGAGGATCGGTCGCGCGAACGGGGCCGACTCCGCGATGTAGGCATCGATACGCTTGTCTTTCGTGCCCATGGCGTCACTCCCCCCCGGTTTCGACCGATCGCGGTCGCTCGTAGGGATCGGCGGGTTCGTCCCACGGTTGCGCGCCCAGGGCGCGTTCCTCGCCGATCTTCTTGAGCCGCGACATCCACCCTTCATCGATCAACGCCTTGCCATCCGGCTCGCTGGCGAGCTCGGACGGCACGGAGGTCGCGCGGAAGCGAACCACGAGGCCCGGCTCGGTCGCGCTCACCGCACGCGCGAGCTGCGTGAGGTGCGCGAGCCCCTGGATCTGCTGCCCGTAAAACATCATCCAGCGGCCTCGCATCTCGACGTCCGTCCGGCTCGACGGGTTGATGGCCTCCGGGCCCTGGTGCGTCCACACGTTGACGATCGCCCAGATGCGGAGCGTGAACGGCGCGTCCGGGCTCGCCAGGCCGCGCGCCCGCAGCCGACTTGCGAGGTCGCGGAGCGCCGCTTCGTCGAGGGCGATGGCCAGGTTCGACATGTTCCCGCCGTCGGCGTGCAGGTGCCCGTCGAGCATCAGCGGCGGAAATGCCCCGGGAATGGCCGAGCTCGCCTGCAGCAGGTCCCGATAGCGCGCGAGGCCCGCCGGCGACGCCGCCAGCTCGCGGTACACGTCCCACAGTCGTCCCACACCGAGGTCGAGATTCGACGTCGCGACGACGAGGCGCCGGTCCTCGGCAAACGCCCCGGCCAGCCCCTCGACGAGGCTGCGGTTCGTCGTGCGCTCGATCATGCTGCGGAACTTCGTCACGTCGAGCACACCGCCCGATGGACGGAGCAGGAAGAACGGGTCGATCGTGGGCATGCCGTCGAGCGCGGTGCGACCGTACATCTGGTCGAGCGTGTCGAGGGCCGCCGCCGTCCCGAGGAGCGCCAGCGACGACTGCAGCGCGCCGGTGCTCACGCCGGTCACCAGGTCAAAGGTCGGCATCGGCTCGTCGCTGCGGGCCTTCCAGCCGCGCATGAAGCCGACGCCATACGCGCCATGCTGTCCGCCGCCCGAAAGGTAGAGAACATCGAGCGTGCGGTCGCCGCGGCGTTCGGCGCGGCGGACCAGCGCCGAGACCAGCCCGTCGACGACGCGCCGGTGCTCGGCTCGTGCGGTCGCCCCGTCGGCCTCGAGCTGCGACTGCGTGACGGGAGGGCGCCGGATGGTCGCACAGCCGGTGGCCAGCAGAGCCAGAAGCGCGACGGCGAGGGTGGCGGACATGCGCAGTCGAGTCGGTGGCGATGCGATGGCCAGGAAGCCTCCGGGACGGTGGTGAAGAGTGACCGCCAGTCTACTCCCGCCGTTGCACGATCCCATGACCGACTTCGCCCTCGACGCCCGCGGCCCCGCGGGCTAGGGTCCCCGCCATGAATCCCTCACCTTTCTCCCACCTGCCGCCGATGACGGACGACGAGGTGGCGCGCGTGCGCGAGCGCGCGATGGCGGTGGTCGATCCCGACGAGGCGGTGACGACGACCGAGATGAACATCCGCTTCATGGCGCCGGTGCATGACCGCGTGGTCGTCACCGCGCGCGTGCTCAAGGCCGGCAGGACGCTCTGCCCGCCGTTGGCCGAGCTGCACGACGACGGCGGGCGCCTCGTGGCCCACGCCGGGATGACCTACATGCGCGTGCGCCGCGATTCGAGCGCCCGGGACTCGACGCAATGCCAGGGAGGATCACGATGAGCTTCGAGGCGGTCAAGGCACGAAACAAGCTGGCGTGGGGCATGGGCGTCGACGGCTACGCGAAGCACAGCATGCCGGAGCTGGGGTCGGCTGCCGATCGACTCATCGAGATCGCCGACCCGGCGTGGGACTCCTCCGTGATCGACATCGCGTGCGGGCCCGGCACCGCGACCCTGCGCGCCGCCAAGCGCGTGGGCCCCGGCGGCAGCGTTCTCGGCGTCGACCTCGCGCCGCAGATGGTCGCCCACGCCGAACGTCGTGCGCAGGCCGAGGGGTTCATCAACGTGACGTTCATGGAGGGCGATGCCGAGGCGCTCGAAGGCGTGCCCGACGCCGCATTCGACACGGCGATCTCGAACTTCGGCGTCATTTTCGCACCTGACGCCGAGCGCATGGTCGAGACCATCGCACGCGTCCTGCGCCCGGGCGGCACGTTCGCGTTCACGACGTGGGTCGAGCGTGGCATCGCGGTCGACCTGACGGAGTTCCTCGCCGGGATCCTGCCGCCGTCCCCCGAGGGAGCGACGACCCGCGACAGCTGGGGCGACCCCGCCGCCGCCGCCACACGCCTCGCCCCGCATTTCGACTCCGTCGCCTGGAGCGACGTCGAGGTGCCGCTCGAGTACGCGAACGTCGACGAAGCCTGGACGCGCATGCGCGATGGGCGCCCGCCCTTCGCGCTGGCCTTCGGCCGCATGCCGGTCGACCAGAAGCAGGCCGTCGAAGAGCAGGCTCGCGCGCTGTTCCGCAAGTACGCCGGCGACAAGGGACGGGTGAGCTACGTGCGGTATGCGGGGGTGGTGCGGGGGGTGAAACGGGGGTAGGTCAGGACGCCGGCTCGTCGTTCAGGCGATCCAGGTACGCCCGATACGCGAACACACGATCGCGCTGCTTTCCCGTGATCTCCCGGACGATTTCGAGTGACGCCAGATCGTCGAGCGCGGCCGACACCGTCGGAAAGGTGAGGCCGCTCCGGGCGCAGAGGACTTGAATCGTTGCCAATGGCCGGGACTGCAGGGCCTCGTGCACACGAAGAGCCGATCCTGCCCTCCGACCCAGGGCGAGATTGCGCCCGCGATCGACACCGAACAGTGCCGTCAGGGACTGTCCCATGCGCATCGCCTCCTGCGCAGTCTCGAGCACGCCGCGCAAGAAGACCGATTTGGAACGGAGGCTCGTTTCGCTCGAAGATGTCCCGAAGCTCGAACGGATGCGATTGACTCAAGCGGAACAAGGATCGAGCGAGGGGGCGGGCCAAGATAGGCGAAGGCAGAGTTTACAAGCAGGGCATTGAGCATGTTGGAACTGGCGTCTCCGGCGCTGGTGCTCGTGATGCCCACTCGAGCCCTCCGTCGCGCTTCGCGCGACGTTCAGCCGTGAATCTCGTAGTTCGGGGCTTCCTTCGTGATGGTCAGGTCGTGCGGGTGCGATTCGCGGAGGCCGGCGCTCGTGATGCGGACGAACTTCGCCAGCGTCCGGAGTTCATCGATGGTCGCCACGCCGCAGTAGCCCATGCCGGCGCGGAGGCCGCCCATGAGCTGGTAGATCGAGTCGGCGAGCGGGCCCTTGAACGGCACGCGGCCCTCGATCCCCTCGGCGACCATCTTCCGCATCTCCCTTACGCCTTCCTGGAAGTAGCGATCGCCTGAGCCGCGGGACATCGCGCCCAGCGAGCCCATGCCGCGGTAGACCTTGTAGGCGCGGCCCTCGAGCAGGATCTGCTCGCCGGGCGACTCGGCAGTGCCGGCGAACATCGAGCCGATCATGACGCTGTGCGCGCCGGCGGCGATGGCCTTGACCACGTCGCCCGAGTACTTCACGCCGCCGTCGGCGATGACCGGAATGCCCTTCGGCGCGCAGGCGCGCACCGCTTCCATCACCGCGGTGATCTGCGGCATGCCGGCGCCCGAGACGACGCGCGTGGTGCACGTCGAGCCGGGGCCCATGCCCACCTTCACCGCGTCGGCGCCGAGTGCGACCAGGTCGGCCGCGCCCTCGTAGGTCGCCACGTTGCCGACGATCAGGTCGCGATCGGGCAGCATCTCGCGCACCTTCGCCGCCGCCTCGAGCACGCCGATCGAGTGCCCGTGCGCCGAGTCGACGACGATCGCGTCGACCTCGACCTTGAGCAGTTCCACCACGCGCTCGAGGAAGTCGCCGCCGGTGCCGATGCCCGCGGCCACGCGCAGGCGACCCAGCGAGTCCTTGCACGAGTCGGGGTACTGCTTGCGCTTCTGGATGTCCTTGACCGTGATGAGGCCGCGCAGCGTGCCGTCCGCGTCGACGACCGGCAGCTTCTCGATGCGGTGGCGATGCAGCGTGTCGCGCGCCTCCTCGAGCGTCGTGCCGACCGGCGTGGTCACCAGGCGCGCCTCGCCGGTCATGACCTCGCGGATGGGGCGCTCGAAGCGCGTCTCGAAACGCAGGTCGCGATTGGTCAGGATGCCCACGAGCTTCCCGTTGCGCGTGATGGGCACGCCCGAGATCGAGAAGTGCGCCATGAGGTCGAGCGCCTTCGACAGCGGTGCGTCGGGATCGAGCGTGACGGGGTCGACGATCATGCCGCTCTCGGAGCGCTTGACCCGGTCGACCTGCGCGGCCTGTTGCTCGATGGTGAGATTCTTGTGGAGAACGCCGATGCCTCCTTCGCGCGCCATGGCGATCGCGAGATCGGCCTCGGTCACCGTGTCCATCGCCGCCGAG
>JBKJNH010000314.1:0-2925 GCA_046596055.1 Candidatus Eiseniibacteriota bacterium | reverse complement strand
GTCAATGGCGACGGATTCGCCGACGTCGTCGTGTCGAGTCCGCTCTACACCGAGGGCGGCATCCCGCTGCGCGGCATCGTCTGCGTCTTCCATGGCGGTCCGTCGGGGCTGACCGCGGCCCCGGCACGCACGCTCGTCGGTCCGCCCGCATCTACCCGGTTCGGCCAAACGGTCGCCACGGCGGGCGACGTGAACGGTGACGGCTTCGACGACCTCATCGTCGGCGCCCCCGAGGCGGACTCGCCCTTCCCCCAGGGCGGGCTCGCCCTGATCTTCCACGGCTCGGCGACGGGGATCGAGGCGATCCGGGACGTGGAGTTCAACGGATTGAGCACTGATGCATTCTGCGGTGCGTCCGTGTCGACGGCCGGTGACGTGAACGGGGACGGCTACGCGGACGTCCTGTTCGGCTCGCCGGGCACCGGCGTCGCGCTCGGTCGGGCCGACATCGCATTCGGGAGCGTGGACGGGGCTGCCTCACGCCAGCAACTGAGCGGCGGAATCGCAGTGGCCGGGGAGCGCTACGGGCTCGCCGTCGCCACGCTCGGCGACACCGACGGGGACGGTTACTCCGAGTTCGCGGTTTCCGGCCGGAACGCGCCATCGTCCAACGGGCACGCCGTCGTGTTCGCCGGCGGCCCCGCGTTCTTCCCGCTCGGTGCGCTCTTTCCACCGTCGGGCTCCGATCGCTTCGCCGAGTCCATCGGACCTTCGGGTGACGTCGACGGGGACGGATTGAGCGAGATCCTTCTCTCCGATTTCAACGCCGACGGGGTGGGGCGCCTCTACCTGCGCGGTCGTCTGCGCCGGGTTCTCGCCGCGCCCACGGGCTGGCCGATCGTCGGACCGCAGCTCGGAACGCGCTTCGGCAACTCGCTGGCGATCATGCAGGCTCGCGACTTCATCGGACTGCCACGGCTCGTGATCGGGGATCCGTTGTTCGACGGCTTCGGACGCGTCACCGAGTATCAGGGCGGCGGGACTTCCGGTCTCTCGACTTCGAGCAGCCACACGGTCACCACGAACGTCAACTTCCAGAGCCTGGGCTCACGCGTCGCCGACGCCGGCGATTTCGACGGCGACGGCTTCGGCGATTACGTCGTGTCGTCGCCGACGATCAACGGCGGCACCTTCCAGAGCCCGATTTCGCAGGTGGGCCGGATCGATCTGGTTCGTGGCACGCAAACCACGCCAGCGGCGTCGGTCCCGATCCTCACAGGCACGCGGGCGTTCGATCGTGTGGGCAGCGCGCTGGCCGGTCGCGGCGACGTGAACGGCGACGGTTATCACGATGTTCTGGTGGGCGCCCGCGAGGCGGACACCGCGACACTGTCGAACGCGGGCATGGCCTGGCTCGTGTTCGGTGGACCCGCGCCGCCGGCGCCGTGGACCCTCGAGGGCGCGGCGGCAGGGCAGGGCCTGGGCGCAGGCGTCGCGTTGCTCGACTTCGACGGCGATGGCTACACCGACGTGGCGATCGGGTCGACGTCGCCGTCGGGTGGGCCGCAGCTCGACGGCAAGGTGCAGGTGCACTACGGCGGCCCGGGCGGCCCCTCTGCAACTCCCGGGTTCGTGTTGAACGGAACGGGCGTCACGTTCCGCTCCGCGGTGGCGGCGCTCGGCGACGTGAACGGCGACGGCGTGTCCGATCTCGGGGTCGGCGCTCCGCTCGAGAGCAATCGTGGCGCGGCACGCGTCTACGCGGGATCGCTCGGACGGTCGCAGTCGCGCGCGCCGCTCAAGGCGTACTTCGGAACGCAGGATGGCGCGCGCTTCGGCGAGACGATGGCGGGCGGCGGCGACGTCGATGGGGACGGTTTCGGCGAGTTCGCGATCGGGCAGCCGGGCTACGACGACGGTGGGCAGCCCGACGAGGGTCGCGCCTACCTGTACTTCGGCGCGTTGTTCCTCCCCGCGAGCCTGCCTTCGGTCACGTTCGAGGGAAACCTCACCGGCGCAGAGCTGGGAGGGAGTCTTGCGCCCATTGCCGACGTCAATGCCGACGGGTTCGCCGACTGGATCGTCGGTGCGCCGGCCGCCGGCCGCGTGTTCGTCGGACTTGGCGGCGGGGGACGCGGTCGCCGTCATCAGCTGCTGCTTGTCGACGGCGACTTCGAGAACTTTCTCCACTCGCCGGCGCACAGCTCGAGCGATCACCTCCTGCCGGCTGCGCTCTTCCCGCACGCGCCGATGGGCCGGACGCGGATGGGTCTCCAGTTCGAAGTCCGCACGCAGAACGAGATCTTCAATGGGGTGCCGACCGTCACGACTCCGCTCGATTACTCCGCCGGCGTCCCCGAGGACCAGAGCTCCGTGAGCTTCCAGCTCGACATCCCGCAACCAGGGCGAGCCTTCCACGTACGTGCGCGCCAGTACACACGCTCGCCATATTTCCAGCGCTCGCCATGGGTCGCCGTCGACGGGCGTTCGATGGGCGAGCACGACGTCCGCTTCGCAGGGGCGGTGGTCTCGGTGGATCCGGGCGATGTCGTGTCGTCGGAGCGGCGGCGCCTGCGCGCCGTGGCACCGAGCCCGGCGAGCGGGGCGACTCCGTCGCGCATCGCATTCTCGCTGCCGCGGCCGGTGCCTGCGTGTGTCGACGTTCACGACGTGCGCGGCGCGCGGGTGCGCCGGCTTTTCGATGGCGACGCGACCGCGGGCCTGACATCGCTCGCCTGGGACGGCCGCGACGAGGCCGGCCGCGCGGCTCCCGCAGGGATCTACTACGTCACGCTCCGTTCGGACGGTGTGCAAGGGACGGCGCGCTTCGTGCGACTCGGGAGGTAGGTCGCCGCGCTTCCTGATGATTTTTGACGAGGGAGGCCGACCTTGGGATGGATGAACAATCCAAGATCCTGCCGCCAGCTAAGTTATTCTCCCGCAGCCGAGGAGGGGTGGCCGAGCGGTCGAAGGCGGCGGTCTTGA
>JBKJNH010000348.1:0-3443 GCA_046596055.1 Candidatus Eiseniibacteriota bacterium | reverse complement strand
GCCGCATCGTGAAGGCGCTGCGCACGCTCATCGCCACGGCGGCGCAGAAGCGCGGCGAGCGCGCGACTTTCGAGATCGCCGAGCCCCGGGGTTGAGCACGGAGACCACCGCGCGATGACCCGCGTCGATGTCGGACGCGTGATCAAGGCGCATGGCTTGCGCGGGCAGGTCGTCGTCGGCGGCGTGCGTCTGACGCTCGACGAGTTCGTCGCCCTGCGCCATGTGTATGCGCGTGGCGTCGCCGGCGCCACCGGCGAGAAGGCGGCCACGCGGCGGCTCGACATCACGGACGCGAAGCCGTTTCAGCAGAGCTTGATCGTGCGGTTCGAGGGCTTCGATCGCCGCGAGGAGGCCGACGAGCTGCACGGCGTCGTGCTCGAGGTCGAACCCGCGCAGTTGCCGGTCAACGCCGACGGTACGGTCTACCTGTTCCAGCTCGTCGGCCTGACGGTCTCGACCGAGACCGGAGACGTGCTGGGCCGGGTGACCGAGGTGCTGCAGACCGGGGCGACGCCGATTCTCATCGTCCTCGGACCGCCGGTCGCCGGGGGCGAGAAGCCGCGGGAGCGCTTGATCCCCATGAGCCCCGAGGTCCTCAAGAGAGTCGACACCGCGGCCGGCACCGTCACGGTCCACCTGCTGCCGGGGATGGAAGAGCTCTAAGCCCGGACGGAGCCGCCCGATGAATATCTCCCTGCTCACCATCTTTCCCGACTTCTTTGCCGGCGCCCTGGCCGAGGGGATGATCCGGGTGGCCCGCGAGAAGGGTCTGCTGGACGTGCAAGTCGTTAACCTGCGCGATTTTACCGAGGATCGCCACAAGACCACCGACGACACCCCGTTCGGCGGGGGAGTCGGGATGGTCATGAAGGTCGAGCCGATCTTCCGGGCGATCGAGGCGGTCGCCCCCGACCCTTCCCCCGCCCGGCATGTCGTGCTCCTGACCCCGCAGGGAAAGCCGTTCCAGCAGACTGACGCCCTGCGGCTGGCAGGGCTAAGTCACGTTGTGCTATTGTCCGGGCGGTACAAGGGCGTCGACGAGCGGGTCGCCGAACACCTCGTCGACGAGGAACTCTCCCTCGGGGACTTCGTCCTCTCGGGGGGGGAACCCGCCGCCCTGTGCGTCGTCGACGCCGTCGCCCGGTTGCTCCCCGGAGTCCTGGGCGACTTCGACTCCGCCGAAAGCGATTCGTTCCACTCCGGCCTCCTCGACTGCGCGTATTACACCCGTCCGGCCATGTTCCGGGGGTGGCCCGTCCCCGACGTCCTCGTTTCGGGAGACCACGCGAAGATCGCCCGCTGGCGTCGGGAAGACGCGCTGACCCGAACGCTCGAACGGCGTCCGGATCTGTTGTCCACGGCCCCGCTCGACGCGGCCGACCGGAAGTACTTGAAGGCCCTGACCGGCAAGAAGGAGAAGGAATGAGCCTGATGCAGAAGTTCGAGGCGAAGTTCGCCAAGGCCGAGCACCCCGAGTTCCGCCCCGGCGACACGGTCAAGGTCTACGTGCGCGTCATCGAAGGCGACAAGGAGCGCGCCCAGATGTTCCAGGGCGTGATCTTGAACCTGCGCGGCAGCAGCACGAACCGCACGTTCACCGTGCGCAAGGTCTCCGATGGCATCGGCGTCGAGCGCATCTTCCCGCTCCACTCGCCGAACATCTCGAAGATCGTGATCGCCCGTCACGGCGCCGTGAAGCGCGCGAAGCTGTTCTACCTGCGCGACAAGACCGGCAAGGCCGCGAAGATCCGCGAGAAGAAGGTCGTAGCCACCGAGACGGCTTCGAGCTAGCGCTCGACCGATCCGTTCGGCGACCGCTTGCGACCTCTCAACCTGCTCGACCTCTTCGATCTCGTCCGACGTGACGGCCGACGGATCGCCATGTGGAGCCTGGCACTCGGCCTCGCCGGGTATCTGGGCTCCTTCGCCTTTCCGTCCGTTTATCGAGCGACCGCCGTCATCCTTCCACCCGAGGAGGACGAGCTCACCTCGTCCCTCTCAATCGCGAAGAAGAACCTGGCGGGCCTGGGTCGACTCGGCGGTCCCTACTTCACGCAGGCCGATGTCGCGCTCGCCATCCTGCGCAGCCACGGTGTCGCCGAAACGGTCGCCAAGTCGTTGGAGCTCCAGGGCGTTTACCGGACGAAGGACCTGGAGACCACGGTCGACAAGCTGCGTGAGCGGATCAAGGTGCGGATCTCAAACGATGGGACGATCTCGGTGACCGCCGAGGACAGGACGGCGGAGCGGAGCGCCGAGATCGCCAACCGCTACCTCGCCGAATTGGACGAGAACAACCGCCGATTCCGCAGCGCGCGCGCGCGGCGAACCCGCGAGTTCCTCGAGCACCGCGTCATCGAGGCCGACTCGGTCCTGCGCCGGACGGAGCAGCAGATCAAGGTCTATCAGAGCAAGCGCGGTGACGTGATTCTCACTCCGGATGGCCGGGGCGGCAACGACGCCGCTGCGACGTTCCTGATGCAGAAGCTCGCCGCCGAGCACGAGTTGGAGACCTTGCGCCAGGTCGCCGGCCCACGCAGCGAAGAGCTCGCCCGGCTCGAGACGAGGGTCAACCTCTATCGCCGCCAGCTCGGCGAGTTCCCGGCCACCCAGATCGGCGCGGCGGAACTCCTGCGCAGCGTCGCCATCCAGCAGCAGCTCATGGCCCTCCTGATGACCCAGCTCGAAGAGGCACGCCTGCGCGAGGCGATGGACACGCCGACCATCCAGGTTCTGGACGAGGCGCGTCCACCCAGTCGCCGCGCGTGGCCACGGCGGAGTTGGATCGTTGCGTTCGGGATGGCTGTCGGCGTCGTTCTCGGGCTCACCGCTCCGCTCCGTCGTTTCGGTTCCGGTCGGCCGGCGACCTGATCCACGCTCGCCGATGAAGGCGTGGACCGCATCCAGGGAGTGGTTGCCGCGGATCGGGCTCGCGGCCATCGGGTTGGTCGCGATCGTCTGCTTCGGCTTCGGCGGTTCGGGCCTCGGCACCGCGGGGCTGGCCGCAGCGATCGGCATCGTGCTCCTCCCGGTCGCCGCCCGCACGATTCACGGCCCGATCACCCTCGTCTTCCTTCCGCTCCTCGTCCTCATCCCGCCGATCGGCGGGATCTGGCGCGTCTTCGATGCCGTCGTTCCGCTTCTGGTGGCCACCGCATTCCTGGCCACCGCGGCCCGCGGAACGCGCGAGGCTTACGATGTTCACTGGCCGGGGCTCCTCGTTCTGGCGTTTCTGCTCGCGCCCCTGCCCGGACTGCTGCGGGTCGAGGTGCCGGTGTCCTTCATCGGGATGTATCGTGAACTCCTCTCCTACGGATTGATCTTCCTCGCCCTGCGCCGCCTGGTCTCGCGCCAGAACTCGATGTACCTGCTCTGGACGTTTCCCGTGCTCGGTCTCGTCGTCGCCGCACAGCTGCTTGGCAAGGTCGAAGGGGTCGGCGCAC
>JBKJNH010000321.1:0-4712 GCA_046596055.1 Candidatus Eiseniibacteriota bacterium | reverse complement strand
CGGCGCAAGACCTTTCCGTCGTACGTGATGGTCGAGATGGACATGGATGCGGATACGCGCAACGTCGTGCAGAACGTGCCCGGCGTGACGCGATTCATCGGCTCCGGTCCGGGCGCCTCGGCGCTGAAGGAGAACGAGGTTCGTCGCATCCTCGGCCAGATGGAAGCGACGAAGACGAAGCCCGTGCCGACCGTGTCGTTCCGTGTCGGCGAGCACATCAAGATCATCGACGGCCCGTTCTCGAACTTCACGGGCCAGGTCGACGAGGTGAACCTGGAGCGCGGCAAAGTGAAGGTGATGGTCAGCATCTTCGGCCGGGCGACCCCGGTCGAACTCGATTTCCTCCAGGTGCAGCCGATCTAGTCGCGGCGAGAACGAGAACAGGAAGGGCACGACGATGGCGAAGACGATCACCGCATACGTGAAGTTGCAGATTCCCGCCGGCAACGCGAACCCGGCCCCTCCCGTGGGCCCGGCGCTCGGCCAGCACGGCGTGAACATCATGGACTTCTGCAAGCAGTTCAACGCCAAGACCCAGAGTCAGGCCGGGCTGATCATCCCCGTCGTGCTCTCGGTCTACAGCGACCGTTCGTTCACGTTCATCACCAAGACGCCGCCGGCGCCGGTGCTGCTCAAGCGCGCGGCCGGCCTGGCGAAGGCCTCGGGCGTGCCGAACCGCAACAAGGTCGGCAAGGTCACGGCCGCGCAGGTGAACGAGATCGCGACCTTGAAGATGCCGGATCTCAACGCGGCCTCGATCGAGGCCGCCGAGAGCATGGTGCGCGGCACCGCACGCTCGATGGGAATCGAAGTCGAGGGCTGAGACCCCGCTTTTCCCCCCCGTTGTCCCCGGCCGGCGATTCGCCGGCCCTAACCGGGCGCCACATGGGCCCGACTCTTCCGGCGTGGGAGCGCTTGACGGCGCGTTGGAACCACGAGGAGGTCTTGATGCGTCACGGCAAGAAGTACCGCAGCTCCGCCGAGACCATCGCCGGACGCACGAAGGAGACTCTGGGCCTTCGTGAGGCCGTCGCACTCGTCAAGGGTGCGGCGACCGCCAAGTTCGACGAGACGGTGGAGATTGCGTCTCACCTTGGTGTGGACCCGAGGCATTCGGATCAGCTCGTCCGCGGCACGGTCGTGCTGCCGCACGGCACGGGCAAGACGATCCGCGTCCTGGTGTTCACCAAGGGCGAGAAGGAAAAGGAAGCCCAGGCGGCCGGCGCCGATTTCGTGGGCGCCGACGAGTACGCGAAGAAGATCGCGGAAGGATGGACGGACGTCGACGCGATCATCGCGACGCCGGACATGATGGGCGAGCTGTCGAAGCTCGGCCGGATCCTCGGTCCCCGCGGCCTCATGCCGAATCCGAAGAGCGGCACGGTCACGTTCGACGTGGCAAAGGCCGTCAAGGAACTCAAGGCCGGCAAGATCGAATACCGCGTCGACAAGGGCGCCAACGTGCATGCGCCGGTGGGCAAGGCATCGTTCAGCGAAGAGCAGCTCTTCGAGAACACGGTCGCCTTCCTCCGCGAGCTCGTTCGTGCGAAGCCGGCGGCGGCCAAGGGTGCGTACCTCAAGTCCGTCACGCTGAGTTCGACCATGGGTCCGGGGGTCGCCGTCGATCCCCAGGTCGTCCTCAACTCGGTCAAGGCCTGACGGGGAGGAGCCATCGATGCCGACCGCTGAAAAGGAACAACTCATCCAGGAAACGGCCGAGCGTCTGCAGGGTGCGAAGGCGTTGTACCTCGCGGACTTCTCGGGCATGACCGTGGAAAAGGTCACCCTGTTGCGGGCCCGGTGCCGCGCCGCAGGCGTCCACTACAAGGTCATCAAGAACACGCTGCTCAAGCGCGCCGCAAACGGACTGGGCGTGACGCAGCTCGACGCCTACCTCGAGGGGCCGACCGTCCTGGCCTACTCGACGGAGAGCGAAGTCGAACCCGCCCGCATCCTGGTCGAGTTCGCGCGTGAGAACGAGAAGCCGCTCATCAAGGCGGGTCTCATCGGCGACAAGCTGTACAACGCCGACGAAGTCAAGCAGCTCGCGTTGCTGCCGCCTCGCGACGTGCTGCTCGCCCAGGTTCTGGGCACCATCACCGCACCGCTTTCGCAGTTCCTGGGTGCCGTCGACGCGTTGCTTGCGTCTCCGGCCCGGCTGGCGGGTGCGCTCGAGGAAAAGCAGGGGAAGTGAGCTTCCCTCGAACCGATCGGATTCCAACCCTGGGCAAGTCCCTGAAACGGAGGTAATACCGTGGCACTCAGCACCGAGCAGCTTCTCGACGAGTTCGCGCAGATGTCCGTTCTCCAGCTCTCCGAGTTCAAGAAGGCCTTCGAAGAGAAGTTCGACGTCACCGCGGCCGCTCCCATGATGATGGGCGCGATGCCGGCCGGTGGCGGCGCCGCCGCCGCCGCGGTCGAGCAGACGGAGTTCGACGTCGTGCTCACCGGCGCGGGCAGCCAGAAGATCCAGGTCATCAAGGTCGTCCGCGAGGCCACCGGTCTGGGCCTCAAGGAAGCCAAGGACCTGGTCGACGGCGCGCCGAAGACGGTCAAGGAGAAGGTTTCGAAGGCCGATGCGGCCGAGCTCAAGGCGCGCCTCGAAGAGGTCGGCGCGAGCGTCGAGATCAAGTAGTCGAGAACGCCGGCCGCGGGCGCCCGGCGCGCCCGCGGCTCACGCAACCGGCCCGACCGCCGCACCCGAAACGCGGGTGCGTGCGGACGCCCGGTACGGACCCGTTTTCCCTCGCGGAAAGGTGGGACGGCATTGAAAGCGCAGCGCATGATGGAGCGGCGTAGCTACAGCAAGATCGAGCGGGAGTGGGACATCGAGATCCCGAACCTGCTCGACGTCCAGCTGCAGTCCTTCCGGGACTTCCTGCAGATGGACGTGCCTCCGGCCGATCGCAAGAACGAGGGGCTGCAGGAAGTCTTCACCAGCGTGTTCCCGATCTCGGACCCGCGCGACCTGTTCTCGCTCGAGTTCGTCAAGTTCGACCTGGGCGATCCCAAGTACTCGACCGACGAGTGCCAGGAACGCGATCTCTCCTTCTCGGCCCCGCTCAAGGCCACGCTGCGCCTGCGCACGCGTGAGGATGCCGACGGTACGCGCCGCGACAAGGAAGTGATCGAGCAGGAAGTCTATCTCGGTGAGCTGCCGCTGATCACCGACAAGGGCACCTTCATCATCAACGGCGCCGAGCGCGTGATCGTGAGCCAGCTCCACCGTTCGCCGGGCGTGTTCTTCGACGAGATCACCCACCCGAACGGCAAGAACCTGTATTCCGCGCGCATCATCCCGTACCGCGGCTCGTGGGTCGAGTTCAGCCTCGACGTCAACGACATCATGTACGTGCACATCGACCGTAAGCGCAAGCTGCCGGTCACCGTGCTGCTGCGCGCGCTCGGCTTCGTGTCCGATCGCGAGATCCTCGACCTGTTCTACGACACCGTGAAGGCCGACGTCCGCGGCAAGAAGGGCGAGGCCGCCCTCGACCGCATTGCGGCCGAGGAAGTGGTCGACCAGGAGACCGGCGAGGTCCTGCTCGAGGCCAACGAGCCCCTGACCCCCGAGAAGCTCGAGCGGCTGCACAAGTCGAAGGTCGACGAGGTCACGTTCTTCCTCATCCCGATGCAGGACGAGGCAGACGTGGTCCGCAACACGATCAAGAAGGACACGCTCCACACGCAGGAGGATGCGCTGACCCGCATCTACAACCTGCTCCGCCCCGGCGAGCCGCCGCGGCAGGACTCGGCGCGCGAGATCCTCAACAAGCTGTTCTTCAACCCGAAGCGCTACGACCTGGCGCGCGTGGGTCGCTACAAGCTGAACCAGAAGCTGCCGCACGAGCACCTGATGGGAGCGAAGGAGAAGCGCAAGCGGCTGGGCCTGGTCATTCCGACGCTCGACCAGACGACCCTGTGCCGCGAGGACTTCCTCGTCATCATCAAGTACCTGCTGCTGCTGCGCACGGGCGGCGAAGTGGCCCCCGGCAACCAGGCGCAGACGGACGACATCGACCATCTCGGCAACCGCCGGGTGCGCTCGGTGGGCGAGCTCCTGGCGAACCAGTTCAACATCGGCCTGGCCCGCATGGCGCGCATCATCCGCGAGCGCATGAGCCTGCAGGACGCGGAGCAGGTGACGCCGTACGACCTGATCAACTCGCGCACCATCTCGGCGGTGATCCAGTCGTTCTTCGGCTCGTCGCAGCTGTCGCAGTTCATGGACCAGACGAACCCGCTGGCCGAGCTGACGCACAAGCGTCGTCTCTCCGCGCTCGGACCCGGCGGACTGACGCGCGACCGTGCCGGCTTCGAGGTGCGTGACGTGCACTACACGCACTATGGTCGCATGTGCCCGATCGAGACGCCGGAAGGCCCGAACATCGGGCTGATCTCCTCGCTGTCGACCTATGCCCGCGTCAACGAGTTCGGCTTCCTGGAGACGCCTTACTGGCGGGTCAAGGGCGGCGTGGTGGACAAGAAATCGGTCGAGTTCCTGTCGGCCGACATCGAGGGTCGCTACCGGGTCGCACCGGCGAACACGCCGATCGACAAGAAGACCGGCCGCATTCTGGGCGACACGATCACGGTGCGGGATCGCGGCGAGTACGTCGCGTCCTCGCCCGACGACGTGCAGTACATGGACATCTCGCCCATCCAGCTCGTTTCGCCCGCCGCCGCGCTCATTCCGTTCCTCGAGCACGACG
>JBKJNH010000119.1:0-28206 GCA_046596055.1 Candidatus Eiseniibacteriota bacterium | reverse complement strand
TCATGACGTGACACGACTTCCTGCTGGAGGAGCACGGCTTCGTCAAAGTTGCCCTCGAGATGTGCGATCAGTCCCAGGTTGGCGGAGATGACCGGGTTCATGCGAAGCGGATCCGATGCAGTCACGAGAGCCCGGCTCTCCTGCAGGAGCGCCCTGCCCTTCTCCTGCTGGCCCTCGAGGTAGAGCTGGATGCCATACCGGTTCTGTACCCGGGCTCGCTGGTCGGTGTTGGTGGGCGGCGTGCTGGCGAGTGCGAGTTCGAACTCCTGAAGACACTCCGGGCCACGACCAAGGAGCTGGAGAATATTGGCGCGCTGGAAGTGCCATGAACTCGACTCGATCCCGACGGCGTCCACGCCCTGTGGAGCAGTCCCGAGTCCTTCCAATGCCCCTTGTGCATCCCCGAGTTCCATCAAAAACGTGCTGCGCCGACGTGTCAGCTCCGATCGCCTGCCGGCATCGATTCCGCTTGAATTGGCGAGGTACCGGCCCAGCAGATCTGCGCCTGCAGCGAGATTGTTTCGGCTGCCCTCGAGTTCAGCCAGCTCGGGAAGGAGTTCGCGATCCGAGGGGTCGTCCGTGAGGAGGCCGACAAGTTGTTCCAACGCAAGATGCCGGTCGTGTGGCGAGTCCTCGGCAGGCCGCCGGATGGCCGCCAGGAACAACTCTCGGGCTGCGGCAGATTCGCCCCGAGCGACGGCGAGTTCTGCATCGAGGCGCTTTGCTCGCGCGTTGGATGAGTTCTTCGTGGCGCACGCTCGATCCGACGCGATGCGAGCGAGAAGCACAGAGTCTGCAGTGGGCAGAAGCAGGGCTCGGATCTGGTCGGCCCATCCCGCAGATCGCAGCCGGAGGTGACCTTCGTCGCGGCGGAGCAAGTCGAGGTGGGAGAATTCCTTCTCGAGCTCGGGGCCGAGTTCCCCGGGGTCCATTTCGAATCCGAGACGAAGCAGGATCGAACGCGACTCCGGCGAGAGTCGATGCAGCGAGTTTCCGAGCTCGTCGCCGCTGGCATCCTCGAGCGCGGTTAGGGCCGCCGGTTCGTCCAGCTCGGTGGTTCCCAACTCCAACCGCACCGCCCCCGCCCGCAACAACACGTCCAGCGCGCGGTGAATCGCGCCCGGCGAGTCACCGGCCTGCCGGCGGACGAAGTCGGCGATCTGGGCGGGCGCTCCTTCGCCGAGCCGCGATGCGATCAGCGCGGAGATCTCGGTCGTGCCGAGGTCGCCGAGTTCGATGTCCGCTCGGCGCGGATCCTCGGGGAGTCCCAGCAGTCCGGCGCTCCACGATTCACCGGCGATCGAGCTGTCGACGGTCGCGAGGATTCCGAGCGGGGCGTCGAGCTCGCCCAGGTCCAGCGCGCCGAGACCGGCGCCTTGCCACGCGGCGACGTCATCGAAGACGAACAAGGTCCCGAGGTTGGCACCCGACCCTTCGGCGTCCGTCGCCACACGGTCGATTTCCGCCTGCGCGGCTTCCGTGGCGGTCTCCCCATCCACCCACGCCACACGCCAGCCCTTGAGCTCCGCCTCCACCGCGATCTCGCGCGCGAGTCGTGTTCGCCCAGATCCCCGCCGCCCCCGCACCACCGCCAGCTGGATGTGGTCACGAAACAGGTGGGTGCGCAGCGCCTCGAGCTCCGCGACGCGACCCACGAACGTGCCGCGGGCGCCGACGCCCGGCGTGCCGGCTTTCCCGGCATGCGCCGCCGCCAGCATCCGAAGCGTCTCGAGGTGAACGAGCCGCCGGGCGGGGTCCTCGTCCATGAGCCCCAGCACAGCCACCTCGAGCGCATGCGGAACGCCGGCGGCGCGCAGGGGTAACGCCGAGGGCCGGCCCCGGCGCTGAGCGGCAAGGACCTCGACGGCATCCCGACCGGGGAAGGCGACGCGGCCGGCGAGCACGCGGTGCAGCGTCGCGCCGAGCGCGTAAGCATCCGACGCGCGTGAGTACTGGGTCGAGTTCAGGATCTCGGGCGCGACGTACCCCGGCGTGCCGCGCACCAGCGCATCGGCTCCGGCGTCGAGCCGTGCGGCAAACCCGAAGTCGAGCAGGACCGCTCGCGCTGCCCCGGAGTCCTCGGCGTCGCGCACCATCATCACGTTTGACGGCTTGAGGTCGCAGTGGATGATCCCGGCGGTGCCCAGAGCGTCGAGGCCAGCGAGGATCTCGAGCGTGGCGCGCAGGGCGGCGGGGACGTCGCCGGAGGCGATCGCCTCGTCGATGGGCGGGCCGTCGAGGAACTCCATGGTGAAGTAGGCCCAGCCACCCTCGGGTTCGGGGAGGAGGCCGAAGTCGAAGACTCGGACGATGTTCGGATGCTCGATCCGGGCCAGGGTGGCGAACTCGTCGCGGAAGCGGCCGATCGCCTCGTCGCCGGCCAGGTGCAGGCGCTTGAGCGCTCGCAGGGGCCCCGCAGGCCCGCCGTCGTGCACCAGGAGGACTTCGCCCATGCCACCGCGCCCGAGGGGGCGGACGACGTGGTAGCGGCCGGCGAGAATGGTGGGAGGGGTCATGGCCCCGGAGACTAGCGCAAGAAGTTGCGCATAGACATGAGAAAGCGCGTAAGCGGTTTTGAATAAATCAGTTAAGAATCAGAAAAGCCGAAGGGCCCGGCGCAGGATTTCGCGCAGGGCCCCTTGGAGAACCAAAGTCAGAAGCCTGGCTGCCTTCGACAGCCGACACGGCAAGCATCAGCCATCGATAAAATAGGTCCGACAGATGTGATCCAGCGCCTGTGGCGTGAGCAGCGGCGGGGACTCGTTGAAGCGCGCGAGGTCGATCACGTGTTCGACGAGGTCGCGCGGGTGGCAGGCGCGGAGCGGTCGACGGTGGCGCTGGTAGTACTCGCGGAGCAGGTAGTCCACCGTCGTGCTCTCGTAGCGCACGCCCCTCTGCTCGCAGACGAGCTGGAAGATCTCGTAGAACTGCGACTCGGTCGGGTCGTCGACGTGGATCTTGTAACGGATGCGGCGCAGGAACGCCTCGTCGACCAGGTTCACCGGGTCGATGTTCGTGGCGAAGATCAGGAGCTGGTCGAACGGCACCGAGAACTTCTGCCCCGTGTGCAGGGTCAGGAAGTCGATGCGCTTCTCGAGCGGCAGGATCCAGCGGTTCAGCAGGTCGCGGGGCGACACCTGCTGGCGGCCGAAGTCGTCGATGATGAACAGGCCGCCGTTGGCCTTTACCTGCAGCGGGGCCTCGTAGAACTTCGACGACGACTCGTAGCGCAGGTCGAGCATCTCGAGCGTGAGTTCACCACCCACCTCGACGACCGGCCGACGGCAGAAGACCCAGCGCTGGTCGTACGCCATGCCGCCCTGCGTGATGTCCGTGTCGCCGCTGACCGTGCGCGGCTTGGGGATGTCGATCGGCACGTGGTGCATGGGATCGAACACCTTGACGATCTGGTTGCCGATCACGATCGCATAGGGCACGTAGATGCCGCCGTGCATCAGCTCGCTCAGGCTCTCGGCGATCGACGTCTTGCCGTTGCCCGGGTCGCCGAAGAGGAAGATCGACTTGCCCGAGTTCACGGCCGGTCCCAGCTGCTCCATGATCCCGTGCGGCACGATCAGGTGGGTGAACGCGGCGTCGATCTCCGAGCGTCGAACCACCAGGTTGCGCACCGTCTGCTTGGCGCACATGGCCAGGTACATGTCGATGGTGATCGGCGCCGGGCCGGCGTACGACGACAGGTCGATGATCTCGCGAGCGCGCTTGCGGCCCTCGTCGGTGAGCGCAAAGGTGTACACGCCCTCCGAGATGCCGGCGCCCTTCTTGATCTCGCACAGCTTCTCGTCCTTGAGGAAGCGGAGCAGGGGCTGCACCACGGCCTGGAACGGCATCCGCATGCGCTGCGCCAACTCGTAGCCGGCGAGCACGCCACCGTAGTACAGGTGCTTCATCGCCAGGTCGATCAGGAACTCCTCGCCGATGCCGGTCTCCGCGATCGAACGCGGGGGCTGGGGCGCGGTCTCGACGAACTGCTCGAAGGCCCCGTGGCGCAGGTAGTTGAGCTTGACGAGATTGTCACCGAGCCGCCCCCCGGCTTCGCGCTGGAGATCCAGCGCCTCCTGGAGCTGCTGCTCGGTCACGAGGTTTGCATCGACAAGCTGTTTGCCGATTCTTGAATCCATCGTCGTACCTCGTCGTGGCGCGCGCGCGCGGACCCTCGGCCCGGGCGCATCGTGCAAATTGCAATCCGCCTAGGGAGCGGCGGAACGTACCCCGAAAGTCTTATCGTCCAGGAAGGCCGTCCGCATGAGCGGGATCGGCAGGCGCCCGATCGCCAGGAACTGATCGTGGAAATCGCGCAGGTCAAAGCTCGCGCCCCGGGCCTTCTGGACCGCGGCCCGCATGTCCTGGATCTCCCATTTTCCGAGGGAATACACGAGGTAGGTCGGATCCGACGTTCCCCGGCGCGCCTCCCGCTCGGCGTTCACGCGCGCCATGTGGCACTCCTTGACGAAGAACCGGGTGCCCTGCTCCATGGTCCATCCGTTGACGTGCATCTCGATGCCCACGATGTAGCGCCCGATCCGCTGCAAGGCCAGGTTGAGCATGGCCATGGTGTAGCGCGGATCGCCGCCGCCAAAGCCCTCCTCGAGCGCCATCTCCTCGCAATAGTGCGCCCAGCCCTCGCTGTTCGCGCCGCCGCCCATGAACTGGCGGACCAGCGAGGGCACGTTCTTGAGGTGAAGGAACTGGTAGTAGTGGCCCGGGAAGGCTTCGTGGATCGACACGACCTCGAGCTGCCACGGGTTGTAGAACCCCAGGTGCTCGGCCTTCCTCGTCGCGTCCCATGCGGCGTCGGGCGGCGTGACATTGTAGTAGGCCTCGTTCGCGTTCTTCTCGTACACGCCGGGCGAATCCATGCTGGCGAAGGAGCTGCTGCGGTTGAACACCGGCGTCTCGGCGACGATCAGGTTCTGGTTCGGCGGCGGCGTGCAGATGCGTTTCTCCTCGATGAAGCGACGGATCTTCGCCAGGCCGTCCGTCGTCACGGTGAGAAGCGAGTCCTCGCGCGGACCAAGCCGGGCCATGTCGGCGAGGATGGCGGCGGCGGACCGGGACGGGTCGATGAGCCGCGCCGTTTCCTCCATCCGGCGATGATTGTCGGCAAGCTCGCGATAGCCGCGGGCGAGCAGGCTGTCGATCGGGGTGCCCACACCCTCGTCGTTGAGCAGCTTCTGCTGGTAGGCGTCGCGGCCGATGCGGAAGTCGCCGGCCGAACGGGGCAGCAGGTCCATCTCGAGCCACGCGACGTAGCTCTCGACCTCGGCGATGGCGGCCTGCTGCCGGCCCGCGAACTCGGCCTTCGCGACGGGATCGGTGGCGGCGGCGAGACGCACGGGCAGAACGTCGCGCAGGAACGTGACCAGTCCCCTGCCCTGCGAGATCGCGACCTCGGTGTGGATCTTCGGCGGATTCTCGAGGTTCATGCGCGCGTCGGCGAACACACGCGCGGCGTTGGCCAGACGCGCGTTGACGGCGCGCAGGCGCACGTCAGCCGGCGCGTAATCGCGTTTCACCAGCGCGAAGACGCCACTCGAGAGCACGCTCGCGTAGTAGTTGGGATTGCGTTGCCACGGGCGGATCGTTCCCAGATCGAAGTCGATCGCGCGCATCCGGGCAATGAACGCTTCCTGGTCGAGGCGGCGCCACGGACTGACGTGATCCGGCTCGACGCCCTGCATGGCGAGGAGGTAGTTGCGCGCCCGCTCCTGCCGCTTGAGGATGGAGGTGCGGGACGTGGCCTCGAGGCGCATGTCGTACTCATGCCGGCCGGCGTTGGTGGCGAACGTCGGGCGCTCCATGGCCTCTTCCGCGAACCAGGCGTCGATGATCTCGTCGCAGCGCCGGTCGGCCGCGGTCTTCGCCGACTCGCCGACGGCCGGCACGTAGGCGGGGAACACCCGCGGGGCCGCAGGAGCGTAGAATGGGACCTGCTGGGCGCACACGGGCCCGGCGGCCGGGCCGACGAGCAGTCCGGCGGCCAGGGCACAAGCCGAAAGCCCCGCGGCCGCAACGCGGCGCGGACGAGACGACGAGTTCACGGACCCTCCCGGGGCGGCGGGATGGGAGCGACCGGTGGGTCAGGGCGCACCGGAGGAGAAACTGCGGATGAAGTCGGCCGACATCGACCGGAAAGTGGAGTCTAGGAGCGCCCGGAGGGGGCGTCAAGCGCGGGTCCCGGCGGCACTCGCGCTGGTGGCGGCGACCGTGGCCCTCGGATTGACCGTCCTGTCGAGCCCGCCCCCGGCCCAGGCGGTGGCGGCGTCTGCCGCCGAACGCGACACGACCCGGGCTTTCCCGTTCTATCGCCGGGGCCTCGCCCTCTACTCCGACGGCAAGCCGATCGAGGCGCTCCGCCAGTTCCAGAACGCCACCTTCTTCGACCCCGGGAACGCCGAGTTCCGCTTTGCCCAGGGGCTGTGCCTGCTCAAGGTCGAGGAGTTCGGTCAGGCCCGAACGCAGTTCCAGCGCGCGCTTGTCGCCGCGCCCGATCACGCCCGCGCCCACTACAACCTGGGGCTCGCCGAGGCGGCCCTGGGCGATACCGCCGACGCGCGGCATCACTTCCTGCGCGCGTCCGCCCTCGACCCGCGGATGCCCGGCGTCGCCTGGTCACGGGCCCGGCTCGCCGAGAAGGGTGGCGACTCCACGGGCGCCGTCGCAGCGCTGCGCGAGGAGCGCGCCGTCTCGCCCGACAGTGCAAGCACGCGCGCCGCGCTGGGGCAGGCGTTCGCGCGCTCCGGGCAGCCGGACAGCGCGCTCGCCGAGTTCGATGCTGCACTCGCGCTCGGACCGAAGCCGGCGCGCACCGACGTGCTCGTCGAGCGTGCGCGGGCGCTCGATGCGCTCGAACGCCCCGTCGACGGGGCGCGCGGCTGGCGCCTTGCCGCGCAGCGCGACACCGCTCGCGCGGACCTGCGAGCCGCCGAGGGCGTCGATTGGTTCCGGGCCGGGCATCCCGACTCGGCGATCATCGCCTTCGATCGCGCCATGGCGCTCGATCCACGCGACGCCCGCAGCGCGTTCAACCGCGGTGTCGCCCTCGAGAGCGTCGAGCGCCTGGACGACGCGGGGGCGAGCTATCGCATGGCGATCGCCCGCGACTCGGCGTATGCGGACCCGTGGCTCAACCTGGGATCGTTGCTGGCGCGGCAGGGGAAGGCGAAGGAGGCGGGGGCGGCGCTCGATCATTGGCTGGCGCTGGAGCCGGATTCGCCGCGCGCCCCCGAGATTCGGAGGGCGCGGGCGAGTTTGCTCAGGAAGCGGGGCTAGATTTCGCTCGAGGACCGGCTAGCGGCAGACGCCGTCGCTGTTCGAGCCACCGGCCACGATCTGGACGATACCCGGCGTGTAGCCGTGCGGGGAAGGCAGGCCCTCGGGTTCGCCGCTGCGGACGCTGGCCAGCAGCGTGCGCTTCTCGCGCTCCGACATCGCCGCGTCGAGCTCGGCGGGGCGGGCGGACGTCGCAAGCGACGCGACGGGGACGACGCCGGCGGTGCTCACGCCCAGCGACAGTGCGGACCAGTCGGTCGGATCGACCTGCGGCTGCGGCGCGGGAGCCGTTGCGACAAACGCCTCGGGCGCCGGAACCGGAATGATCCACGGCTGCATCGGGGCATCCAGTGACGTCACGGCTGCGACGCGCGTCGACGACTTCGTCGTGCCGGCGGCGGTCGCCAGCGCGGCGCGCGACGCGACGTACCACGCCGCGATGAAGGCGAGCAGCAACAACGAAAAGAGAACGATCTGCGAAGGGCGCTGCGCCGCGATGGCGCGAACGCGCGATGTCTGGGCTGCGATGCGTGAATCCATGGCTCCCTCCGGACCCCGGTCTGGGTCGATGATGCTGCGAAGATCGAGTCTGCTCCTCCTCGTCGTCGCGCACAAGAAATCGTGTGGACCGTGGGACGAACGGTCGGCCGAGCCCGTGTCCCCCGGGCCACAGCGCCGAGGTTCGGCCGGGTCACGGCCGACAGGTCAGCCTGCAACGCGCCGTACTGCAATGAGTTGAATCGAATCATCCGCACCGGGACGTCCCGTGCTTTGTCTCGCCGTGAGGCGCCGGGACGAGAGGTTCGGGCACGCACCCGCCGCGGGGAGACTCCCCGAGGGCGGTTTTCGACCGGCGCCGACCCTGGAGATGACGATGAACGGCAGTCGACGCTTTGATTCCCGCGGTATGGCCGCCGTCGTGATGGCCCTCGGTTTGATCAGTGCGGCGTGGATCGCCGCCAGCGCCGCGCGGCATTTCGTCGACTCGCGGGCCACGATCACGGTCACCGGCTCGGCGAAGCAGACGCTGCGCTCGGACCGCGTCGTCTGGCGCGGCATGTACAGCGCGCAATCGCCCCAGCTCGCTACGGCGTTCGCGGAACTCGAAGCGACGCGACGGACGGTGCTCGCCTACCTGGCGACGCAGGGGTTCGCCGACAGCGCGGTGACGGTGAGCCAGGTGATGACCGTTCCGCTGAATGAGCGCCTGCCCAACGGCATGACGACCGAGCGCATCGACGGCTACCGGCTGATGCAGACGGTCGAGATCCGCTCGGGCGACGTGGTGCGGATCTCGACACTGGCCCGCGAGTCGACCGAGTTGCTGCGGCAGGGGGTGCGCTTCGAGTCGAACGTGCCCGAGTTCGGCGTGTCGAACCTGGCCGACCTCAAGAAGCAGATGCTCGCCGCCGCCACGAAGGATGCGCGCGCTCGCGCCGAGGAGATGGCGAAGAACGCGGGCTCGCAGATCGGCCGCCTGCGCGGCGCGCGCATGGGCGTGTTCCAGGTGACGCCGGCGGGCTCGACCGACATCAGCGATTACGGTGTGAACGACACGTCGTCGCTTGAGAAGGACATCACCGCGGTGGTGTCGGCGACGTTCGAGTTGCGGTAGCGCACGGGGAGTGAGAAACGGCCCGCCCGGGTCTCCCCGGACGGGCCGTTCGCTGTTTCGCTGGTGCGGCGTGCTGCCGCGTGGCGTCGCGCCAGAAGCTACAGCTTGACGACCTTCGCGGTGGCGCGCGCATCGCCGGCAGTGGCGAGCACGTGGTAGACGCCCGCGCGCAGTCCGGCGCCTTCGATCCGGACGTCGAGCGAACCGCCGGAGACGTTGCCGGCGGCCAGACGCTTCACCAGGCGACCCGCGTTGTCGTAGAGCGCGACGCTGTAGGCCTTGCCTTCGAGGCGGGCCGGGAGCGACAGCGTGAACGACGTGCCGGCCGAGAACGGCGAGGCGAGACGGCGGATGCCGAACTCGACCGCGACGTCCGTGATCTGCGGCGCAAACGCCACGAATCCGAGGTAGCTCTCGGCGCCGCGACCGTTCACCTGGCGGATCTCGTAGCCCGAGACGCCCGCGTGGGCGTCCATGTCGACGATCGAGTACGAGGCTGCCTCACCGATCGAAGCCGCGATGAGCGTCTCGTTGACCATCTCGAACGTGCCGCCAACGACACGGTACACGTTGAAGCCGCGCACCTGGTCCTGCTGCGAGGTGGACCAGGAAATCGCGACGCCGTCGCCGTTCAGGTTCATGCCGGCGTCGATCTCGGCGAGGATCGCCGGAACGACCTGACCGAAGCCGTAGATGATGGCGACTTCGCCGCCGTCGAAGCGGCTGTTGGTCCGCGAGTCGCCACTCGGTCCGCCCATCGCCAGCTCGAGGCCACCATCGTTGTCGAGGTCGCCCATGGCCATGATCGTGCCGTAACGGTCGCCCGCGTCGGCGCCGAGAACGCGCAGGTCGCTGGTCGGTCCGACCGTGACCTGGTCGGCGACGGAGCCGCGAAGCGCGCCGAAGTACAGGTAGACCTCGCCCGACGAAGTGCGGGCATTGGCGAGACCGTCGGCCAGCGGAGCGCCGAACACGAGTTCGTCCTTGCCGTCGCCGTCGAGATCGCCGCCGGTGAGCGCGTTGCCGAGCAGGTCGCCCGTGCCCTCGCCCATCCACGACTTGCCGAGGCCGGCGATCGGAAGATCGAGGTCGACCGCAGCCGGCCATCCGCCGCGGAGCTGACCGTAGACCGAGTAGACCTCGCCGCAGTTGATGCGCGCATTCAGCGGACCGTCAGCGAGAGGAACGCCCACGGTCAGATCGCCGAAACCGTCGCCGTCATAGTCCGCGACGTCGACCCACGTGCCGGCGTTGTCTCCGGCTTCCTTGCCCCAGACCTGCGCATCGGTGCCGGTCGTGAGGTCGAGGTACTGGCCCATCGCGGCACGCGAGCGGCCCCACACGATCCGGGCCTCTCCGCCCTGCGCCCGCACGTTGCCCGGGCCGCCGCCGTTCGGCACGCCGACCACGATGTCGTCCAGGCCGTCGCCGTCGAGATCGCCGCAGGCGATCGAACGGCCGGCCAGGTCGATGGCATCGACGCCGTCGATGAGCGTCACGGCGCCCAGGTCGACCGCGCCGCCCTCGGGACGGGGACCGCCCCAGAGGACGTTCAGGCCGCCGCACGAATTGCGTGCGTTGGCCGGGCCATCCATGCCGGAGCCGCCGATGAGAAGCTCGTCGGTGCCGTCGGCATCGACGTCGCCGGTCGCGAGGGAGATGCCCGAATTGTCACCGGAATCGGCACCATAGACGATGACGTCACGCTGCGACACGTTGCTCACCCCGGCCCACGCGGCACGCGCGCGACCGTAGAAGATGTAGACGTCGCCGCAATCCGAACGGATGTTGCCCGGGCCATCGCCGAGCGAGGCGGACATCGCCAGGTCATCGAGGCCGTCGCCGTCGAAGTCGCCGGAGACGACGAACACGCCGACCTGGTCGCCGGTGTCGGCGCCTTCGATGCGGATGTCGGTCTGCGTCAGCAGGTCCTTCGACGCTCCGAGGTTGACGCGGGTGTTGCCCCAGACGATGTCCACGGCACCCGAGTTGGGGACGGTCTGTCCGTTGCCGTCGACGCCGATGGAGCCGACGATGATGTCGCGGAATCCGTCACCGTCGAGATCGCCGAAGGCGACCGCGCGGCCCGCGTTGTCCTGGGGCCGAGCGCCCCAGACGATGAATCCGGTATTGGTGCGCAAATCGATGTCGACTGCGAATGCCGACGGCGCGAAGCCGGCGAGCAGAGCGGCAGCCAGGAGTGCAGAACAGGAGCGACGGTTCATCGCGGACTCCTCCTCAGGAGGGGTTGCCAGGACCACGGGGGGTCGATTGGGACCATACGGCCGTGCATCAATACGGGGGGAGGGACTGCTTACGGGGAGACGCGGGGACCGGGCCGCGCCAGCCTCCTTTCCATAGGAGATGCCATGGATCGAGTGAGAAAAACTCTGATTCCAAGATTCCATCCGCCAAACCTTTGGTAGCGCAGGGACGCTACACCCGGCCCGGAAGGACTGTCAAGCAAGGCGTTTGTGGGTCCCAGGTGTCCTTCATCCCGCAAACCGTGGTGGGTCAGGGGCGGGGGATGACCTCGCGGACGAGGCTCATGGGGTCCCCAATCTTGAGCGGCGACGTCGAGTAGAACGGCTGGGCATAGCGGGCCCCGATCGCGGCCGCATCCCGGCGCGCGTAGACCTCGAACCAGTCCAGGATCGAGGCCGGCCCGGTGGCGGGCCTGGGCTTCTCCGGATTGGCGAACTGGGTCTTGTGGACGGTGAGGGCCCGCACCCACTCGTCGTAGTGCTCGCTGACGTCGACCAGGAAGGTCGGCGGCGTTCCCGGCGGCAGGAAGTAGTAGAAGATGGCCTTCGCCTGCCACGGCTCGCCCTCGATCGGCATCTTCCGCAGGTGCGAGAAGTTGAAGCCCTGCGAGACGAGGACGCCGGTCTTGAAGTGGTCGTTGTGGCCGAGGCCGCGCCCGATTGGCAGGTTGTAGTACGGTGCGAAGATGATCTGGGGACGGTGCTTGCGGATGACCTGCGCGACCTTGCAGCGATTCTCGAAGGTGTCCTCGACCCGGCAGTCGCCCATGTCCAGGTTCTCGCGGACGTCGAGCTTGAGGATCTTCGCCGCCTCGGAGCTCTCGGCGTCGCGCTCCTCGGGAGTGCCCCAGCCCATGTCGCCGCGGGTCATGTCGATGATGCCAGTCGTGTGGCCCAGCGCCTTCATCTTGAGCAGCATGCCGCCGCACCCGATTTCGGCGTCGTCGGGGTGTGGTCCGAAAGCCAGGAGGTCGATCGCCATGCGCGCAGTCCTATCACGGGGAATCCGCGGGTGACCAGCGAAACCCGCGTTATCGCGAGCCCGTGGTCGGGGGAGGAGGTCGGGCGCGTCGTCGACGCCGAGCCCGCCGCGTTGGATGCCGCCGCGGCGAACTCCGTGCGCGGATTCGCCGCCTGGCGCGCGACCCCGGCCTGGCGGCGCGCCGACGCGCTGCTCGCCATCGCGGCCGGGCTGCGTGCGGATCGCGAGGCCTTTGCCCGCTCGATCGCGCTCGAGGCGGCCAAGCCGATCGTCGACGCGCGCACTGAGGTCGATCGCGCGGCGATCACGTTCACGCTCGCAGCCGAGGAGGCCAAGCGGCTGACCGGCGAGTGGCTGCCGCTCGACATCGCGCCGGGGGCCGATGGTCGCAGCGCGGTCGTGCGCCGCGTGCCGGCGGGGCCGGTGCTCGCCATCACGCCGTTCAACTTCCCGCTCAACCTGGTCGCCCACAAGGTCGCCCCGGCGCTGGCCGCGGGGTGCTCGATCGTCGTCAAGCCGGCGCCGCAGACGCCGCTGGTCGCGCAGCGGCTGCTCGCGCTTGCCGCTGCCGCCGGCGTGCCGCCCGACGCGTTCCAGGTCGTGCCGACGACGAACGAACGTGCGGCGCAACTCGTGACCGACGAGAGGTTCGCGGTGCTCTCGTTCACCGGCAGCCCGGCCGTGGGCTGGGCGCTGAAGGCCCGCGCGGGCCGCAAGCGCGCGCTGCTCGAGCTGGGCGGCAACGCCGCGGCGATCATCCATTCCGACGCCGATCTCGATCGCGCCGTCGCGCGCGCAGTGGTCGGCGGCTTCGCGTTCAGCGGTCAGGTGTGCATCTCGGTGCAGCGCGTGTACGCGCACCGCGCCGTGTTCGACGCGTTCGTCGAGCGCTTCATTGCCGGCGTGCGCGCCCTGCGCTATGGCGATCCTCTCGACGATGCGACCCAGGTGTCGGCGCTGATTCGGCCGGCCGAGGCCGACCGGCTGAGCGACTGGATCGGTGAGGCGACCGCGGCGGGCGCGCGCGTGCTGGCCGGTGGAGGAGTGCTGGCGGCCGGCGCCGGCGCGGGCGACATCGCGCGCCGCGGACTCGAGCCGACCGTGCTCACCGGGACCGCGGCGCGGCCCGACCTGCGCGTCGTCGCCGACGAGGCGTTCGGGCCGCTCGTCGTGGTCGAACCGTACGAGCGCATCGAGGACGCGTTCGCCGCGGTCAACGCGGGGCGCTTCGGCCTGCAGGCGGGCGTGTGGACGAACGACCTTGGACTCGTGCAGCAGGCCTGGGAGCGGCTCGAGGTCGGCGCCGTGCTGGTCAACGAGGTGCCGACCTGGCGCTCGGACCTCATGCCCTACGGCGGCGTGAAGGAATCGGGCCTCGGTCGCGAGGGCGTGCGCTACGCGATCGAGGAGATGACCGATCGCCGGACGCTGGTCTTGCCTCCGCCCCCCGCCTGACCGAAGATACGGCGCGTTCCATTCCGCGATCGATCCCCGAGGAGGCCCGTCATGGAAGACCGTCCGACGTACGACGCGTGGTCGCCGCCCCCGACGGAGCCGCCCGCACCTCCCGCACCGCCGCCCATTCCGCCCGGTGCGCCGCTGATCGCGTGGGAGGACCCGACCCGCCCTTGGTTCGGCGCGCTGGTCGAGACGGTGCAGGGATTCTTCACCGCACCGCGTCGCACGTTCGAACGCGTTCCCGTGCGTGGCGACGTGCTACGCCCGCTGCTGTTCGCCATTCTCGTCGGCTGGATCGGCCAGTTCTTCCTCTCGGTGTGGGAACTGACCCTGGTCGACCCACTGCGCGGCATGATGCCCGGCAACCAGTTCGGGTATGACGAGGTCCCCCGCGGCTACTGGGTCGCCGTGATGGCGCTGGCTCCTCTGATCACCGCGATCGGGCTGGTGTTCACATCGGCCTGGTCGCACGTGTTCCTGATGCTCTTCGGCGGCGCGCGGAACGGCTTCGCCGCCACGTTCCGCGCGCTCTGCTACGTGCAGGTCGCCGCACTGCTGCTGGCCCTGCCGTTCTGCGGCGGGATCTTCGGGGCTGCGTTCGCCCTGGCGCTGCAGATCATCGGGCTGTCGACCGTGCACCGGATCTCGCTCGGGAAGGCGGCGGCGGCGGTGCTGATCCCCACGTTCCTGTGCTGCGCCTGCATCGCCGCGATAGTCCTCATGTTCAGTGCGGCGTTGATGAGCATGCTTGGCGGAGTGGGGCGATGATCGTCAGGAGACCCGCGACCCACGACGATCGCACGCTGGTCGCAGTCGTGGCGGCAACGGTCCTCGGCGCCGCCGGGCTCGCGCTCGCACTGGCGCCGATCGCGCCGACCCTGGCGCGCGCGTTGCCGGACTGCGCATTCCACGCGCTCACCGGCGTGCCGTGCCCGGCGTGCGGCTCGACGCGCGCCGTGCTCGCGCTGCTCGCGGGCGACCCGCGGGCGGCGTTCGCGTTCAATCCGCTCGTCATGCTCGGCATTGCGGCGGCGCTGTCGTTCGCGCTGGCCGCTCCCGTGTGGCTCGCGGCGCGCGGCCCGGTGCCGCGCTTCGTCGGAGCGCCCGCGGGCGGTATGCCGCGCGTGGCCCGCATCGCCATCGCCGGCACGGTCGCCGCGCAGTGGGCATGGCTCGTGGCCCGGGGCGTCTGAGGTGACGGCGACGATCCTGGCGATTGCCGCGGGCGGGGCCTCGGGTTCGCTCCTTCGCTTTTTCGTGGGTGGCGCGGTGCAGCGCGCGGTGAGCGCGGGCCCGGGAGGCGCGGGCGGGCTCGCCGGCGCTGCCGCGTTTCCGTGGGGCACGCTGGTGGTGAACGTGCTCGGTTGCCTTGCGCTCGGAGCCCTGGCTGGCTTCGAGGTGCGCGCGGGCGCGCTCCCCGCGGCGCTGCGCGCCGGAGTTGTCGTGGGCTTCCTCGGAGGCTTCACGACGTTCTCGTCGTTCGGGCTGGAGACGGTGCGCCTGCTCGAGGGCGGGGAAACCGCACGCGCACTCACCTACGTCGTGCTGAGCAACGTGGTCGGCGTGGGCGCACTGGCGCTCGGACTCAAGCTCGCGGTGCGCGGCTGATGGCGCGATCCAAGTCGAAGCGCCTCGTCGATCTCGTCACGCTCCTTCTGCAATCGACGTATCCGGTCTCCCGCGAGCGCATCCGCTCGCTCGAGGGCTATCCGCGCGGCGACGAGGCGTTCCATCGCCAGTTCGAGCGGGACAAGGCAGCTCTGCGCAGCATGGGCTTCCCCCTGAAAGAGGTCGGCGACGAAGACGAACCGCTCTACGCGCTCGATCGTCGCACCCTGCGCCTGAAGGAAGTGCGCTTCACGCCCGAGGAGACGATCGCCCTTGCGCTCGCGCGCCGCCTCGCCGGACCGCACGCGCTCCTGGGCGGCACGGTGCGCGATGCGCTCGGGAAGCTGGGCCTGCTGGGCGAGGGCGTCGATCCGCTTCCGGGTGTTGCGACGCTGCCGCCGCCGCGCGCGCGGCTGGAGGAGGAGCGCCTGCGGATGATCGAGGCGGCCATTGGACGAGGACACCGGTTGAGCCTCAAGTACCGACGCCTCGGCGAGGACAAGGCGGTCGCACGCGACCTCGATCCCTACGGGCTCTACGTCTACGGCGGCGCGTGGTACGTGGTCGGGCACGATCACCTGCGCAATGCCACGCGCACGTTCCACACCGGCCGCATCGCCGGCGTGGCGCGCGCGACGCGCGGCACGGGCGCCGACTTCGCGCCGCCGAAGGGCTTCCGCATCGAGGACTACGTCGAGCGCATGCTGACGCAGGGCTGGGCCGGCATCGCCGAGGACGCAATCGTGCGCTTCCCGCCGTCCGAGGCGTGGCGCGTGGGCGGGTTTGCCGCGCGGCGCACGACGGTCAAGCGCCTGCCCGACGGCGGGCTCGAGGTGCGCGTCAAGCGCGCCAACCCCGACGCGCTGGTCGCGTGGGTCACCGGCCTTGGTGGTGGCGTCGAGATCACCGCACCGGCCGCGCTGCGCGAGGAGGCGCGACGCTTCATCGCGCGGGTCGTCGCGGCGCACACGGGCAAGCCGACCGAGACCGCGCCGGCGGCGAAGCGCGCCCCGAAGCTCGCTCCGAAGCTCGCTCCGAAGCTCGCCCGAAAGGACGCCTGACATGGCGAAGGCGCCCGAACACATTCCGCGGCTGCTGGCGCTCGTGCGTTCGCTGGTTCGCGCGCGCGAGCTGCCGCTCGCCGTGCTGTGCGAGGAGCTGGGCGTCGACGAGCGCGAGCTACGCGAGGACATCGAGCTCCTGTCGCTGTGCGGGCTGCCGCCGTACGGGCCCGACTCGCTGATCGACATCCAGGTCGTACGCGATCGCGTGCGCCTGTCGAACAAGGTGCTGGCGCCGCCCCCGCTGCAGCTCACCGACGAGGAAGCCGCCGGGCTGCGCGTCGTGTTGCGGCTGGCCGAGGCGCAGGGCTGGCCCGAGACGAAGGCGCTGGGCAGCGCGGTGAAGAAGCTCGAGGCAGCGTTGCTGCCCGAGCGGCGCGAGGGCGCGCGGCGGCTGGCGAAGCGCGTCACGGTGGCGAAGGCGAGCGAGGGCGGAAAGGATGACCGCAACCTGCCGCTGGTGAGCAAGGCGATCGCGACGTCGACGTCGCTCGACGTCGACTACTACAGCGACGGCCGCGAAGAGCTCACCCGGCGCCGGATCGATCCGTATCGCCTGGTCGCGCTCGCCCGCGGCCGCTACGTCATCGCGTACTGCCACATGAGAAAGGCGATCCAGACGTTCCGCCTCGACCGCTTCGTCCGCGCCAGGCGCACCAATCACGGGTTCACCGCGCCGACCGACCTCAAGATCGCCGACTACGTGGGCGACTCGACCCGCGATGCGGGGAACATGGTGCAGGTCACCGTGCGGTTCGCCCCCGAGGTCGCGCACCTCGCGCGCGAAACCTATCCCGAGGCGAAGCCCACCGCCGACGGTGGCGCACTGCTCGGCGCCCGCGTCTGGCCAAACCGCGCCTTCTGCCGCGAGATCGCCCGCTGGGGCGGCGCGGCAGAAGTGATCGCCCCCGAGCGCGTCCGGACCATGGTCCGCGAGGACGCGCAGGAACGGCTTCGGCGGTACGAAAGCTAGCGACTCACGGCCGCAGGACGCCCGACCGGGCTACGCCGCCTCTGGCCCCTTGTGCCGGATCCAGATGCCGAGGATCGCGGACATGATCAATCCCGTGAGGACCGTTCCGACAAAGCCGTTGAGGCCCTGGGCCACCGGGGTTTGAGCCGCGGTGAGCTTGGCCATGGCGGCCTGCACCGCGGCGTCGTCCATTCCGCGGGCGCGGTAGGCGGCTTCGGTCGCGACGTTCGCCTCGGCGAAGTAGTTGGGGTAGAGGTAGCTCACCAGCATGATCGAGGTGGCGAAGATCAACGAGCCGCCGACGAAGGCGAGCATCGTCCCCGCGCTCACCTGGCCCATCCACGTGCGGCCCTGCGTCGCCGTCTTCCGCAGCGCCCAGACCAGCACCGCGATCTCGATCACCGTCGCGACGATGATGAACGTCATGTCCGCGCCGGGGTTCTTGTGCATGCCGGTGAAGGCGAACAACCACGAAAACGCGGTGACCAGGACGCCGAGCATCACGCCGCCACGGATGATCATGTTCATGGGGAGTCCTCCTAAGGGAGGTGGAGAGCGACGCGCCGGATCACCGGGCGAGGTCCGGCGAGCGCGCAAGGTCGCGAGTGAACGCCCGGGGAGGGCGTCGCGTCAAGTGGCGTCGCGCAGTCGCAGCGTCAGGGGGCCGGCCGTGCCCGTGCCGATCTCGCGTCCATCGACGCTCACGATGGGGACGACGCCGCGCACCGCGCTGACCGTGAACGCTTCGTCGGAGCGCGACAGGGCGGCCAGGTCGAACGGCATCTCGGCCGCGGACGACGCCGCGATCGCGCGTGTGCGGCCGATGCCCGGGAAGAGCGGCAACGTCGAGGGTGCGGTCGTCACGCGTCCGGCGAGCACGGCGAACACGTTCGCCACGGTCGTCTCGAGGACGCGGCCCCGCGCGTCGATCAGCAGCGCGTCGTCCCCGCCGGCGGCGCGCGCGCGGTCGGCGGCGATGACGTAGTGGATCGCGGACAGCGTCTTGTGGCCTGCGAGTTCGCCCGGGGTGACGCCGCGAACGCTCGAGAGATGAAGTCCCGCCCCCGGAGTCGACGGCGGTGCCGGATAGGCCGCGACGACCAGACGCGGCGTGGCGCCCTCGCCCGACAACGGCGGCGCATAGCCCCGGCCGCCGCCGCCGCGTGACCACGTCACGCGGACGATGCCGACGTCGGGGCCCGCGTCGTGAAGCGTGGATTCGATCGCGCGTTCGAGGATGGTCGCGTCCGGAATGGGCAGGCCCAGTGCGCGGGCCGAGGCGACAAGGCGCGCGACGTGACGCTCGGGCTCGAGCGGACGCCCCGCGATCACCGGAATCGTCTCGAACAATCCGTCGCCGTACGTGTAGCCGCGTTCGGTGGGGGGCAGCGCGGGTGCGTCGGGTGCGACCGCCCGGCCGTCGAGCGTGATCGCGAGCGGCGTACTCAGGATTGCGCCTCGCCGACGATCGCGGCGTGCAGGGCGCGCGCCTTGTTCCACGTCTCGGCCGCCTCGAGCTCGACTTCGGAGTCGATCACGATGCCGCCGCCCGCCTGGAACGAGGCCTTGCCGTCGGCCAGCAGGATCGTCCGGATCGCCACGTTGAGCGCGAAGTCGCCGGTGAGGTCCCACCAGCCGAGCGCACCGCTGTAGGCCGCGCGCCGCGTGGGCTCCAGTTCCTCGAGCACCTCGCAGGCGCGCTTCTTCGGTGCGCCCGTGATCGAACCCGCGGGGAATGCCGCGGCAATCGCGTCCCACGAGCCGGCGTCGGCGCGCAGCGTGCCGGCGATCGTCGAGGTGAGGTGATGCACGGTGGGGAACGCCTCGTGCGCGGCCAGGGCCTCGACCACGACGGTGCCGAAGTCGCACACGCGGCCCAGGTCGTTCCGGTGCACGTCGACGATCATGACGTGCTCGGCCTTGTCCTTCTCGCTGGCCAGCAGCTCCTCGACCAGCGCGGCGTCCTTCTCGGGATCGGCATCACGGCGGCGCGTGCCCTTGATCGGGCGCGTCATCAGGCGGCTGCCGTGACGGGCGAGGAACAGCTCGGGCGAGGCCGAGACGACGGCGCGCTCGGTGTCGTCGAGCAGCACGGCATACGGCGCGGGCGCGGTCTTCCGCAGTTGGGCGTAGAGCGCGGGCGCATCCATGGTGCACGGCACGTCGAAGCGGCGCGTCAGGTTCGCCTGGTACAGGTCGCCGGCGCGGAGGTACTCGTGCAGCTTGGCGAACGCCTTCGCGTAGCCCTTGTCATTGAGCGTCGCGGCCAGGGGTGGCGCGGACTCGGTCAGCGGGGCCGCCACAACGACGGTTCCGTCGGCGCCCGATTCGGCGGCGGCCTCGGCACGCTCCTCGGCGAGCTCGGCGGCGCGATCAGCCACTTCCTCGTCGCTGGTCTTCCCGGCGGAGTTGGCGCGCGTCAGCCGGGCGGCGGCCGCGTCGCTGCGCGCCTGCGGCGAGGTGGCGAAGAGTTCGTGATCGGGGGCGACGATCCATGCCCGACCCGTGCCGTGGTCGAGCGCGGCGACCGCCCCGTAGAGCCGCAGGTCGAACCACGGCCAGCGGATGTCGTCCTTCGTTCGCGACTTCCACGGCTCGAAGCCCTCGAGCCGGCGCGCGGCGTCGTAGCCGATCGCCAGCGAGAACCCGCCGCGGAACGGCGGCATCGACTCCGAGCCCGAGTCGGCGGCGCCGGCGGCGGTCAGCTTGGCCTCGGCGGCCGCCAGGCCCTCCCACGGTCGCTGCGGGCGCTTCTTGAGCTGCGCCTCCATGGCGGCCAGCAGGGGCGAGGGCGTGGCGCCGGAGATCGTCCAGCCGCCGTCCTCGAAATAGGTCATACGGCGCAGGGCGTCGAAGGCGAGCAGCGACCAGCGGCCGCGTTCGCCACCGGGCAGACTCGACTCGAACAGCGCGCAATCGCGGACACCCATGGCGGCGAGGCCACGGGCGGCGCGTGCGGGAACGAAGGGCGGGATGGCACGGACATGGAGCATGAGTCCTGAAGATACCACGGCGGCGGTCATGGACAGCGCACGGAGGCTGTGTCACGCTCGGCGTTCGCCATGACCTCGCCCCTCGTCTTCACCGGAGCCACGATCGTCACGATGGACCGCGCGCGCACGATCGTGCGTGGCGACCTCCTGATCCAGGGCGGAATCATCGCGGGCGTGGGCGGTCCCTTCGCCGAAACCACCTCTCCCGACGCGACCGTCATCGACGCGAGCGGCACGCTGATCGTCCCCGGCTTCGTCCAGACGCACGCGCACCTGTGCCAGGCGCTCTTTCGCGGCCTTGCCGAGGAAGCCGACCTGCTCGACTGGCTGCGCGGGAAGATCTGGCCGCTCGAAGCGGCGCACGACCCCGTCTCGCTCGCCGCCTCGGCGCGCCTGGGCCTGGCCGAGGCGATCAAAAACGGCACGACCACCCTGTTCGACATGGGCACCGTCCATCACACCGATGCGATCGGCGCGGTCGCCGTCGAGAGCGGCATCCGCGTCGTCGTCGGCAAGGCGCTGATGGACCAGGGCGACGGCGTGCCCGCGGGCCTGCGCGACGCGACGAGCGCGGCGCTCGCCGGCGCCGAGGCCGTGATCGAACGCTGGCATGGCGCCGGCGACGGGCGGGTCACCGCGAACCTGTCGCCGCGCTTCATCCTGTCGTGCTCGCGCACGCTGTGGGAGGGCGTCGGCCGGCTCGCCGAGGCGCACGACGTCTCGATCCACACGCACCTGAACGAGAGCCCGGGTGAAGTGACGGCGATCGAGCACGCAGTCGGCTCGGGCGCGGTCGCGTACTTCGATGCACTGGGCCTGCTGTCGGATCGTTTCGTCGGCGCGCACGGTGTGTGGTTCGACGCCGCCGAGCGCGCGCTGCTGGCCGAGCGCGGGGCGCGCGTCACGCACTGCCCGTCGGCGAACTTCAAGCTGGCCGCGGGCGCATGTGACGTGCGGGCCCTGCAGGATGCGGGCGTGATCGTGGGCCTGGGGGCCGACGGCGCGCCGTGCAACAACCGCATCGATCCGTTCGCCGAGATGCGCCTGGCCGGGCTGGTCAGCCGCTGGGTGTCGAAGGATCGAGCGCTGTCGGCCGCCGACATCGTGGCGCTGGCGACGATCGACGGCGCCCGTGCTCTGCGCATGGACGACCGGATCGGGTCCGTGGAGACCGGAAAGGCCGCCGATTTCGTGATTGTCGAGCAATCCGGCACCGCCGACGCCGCGCTGGCCGGCACCGATCCGTACACGGCGCTCGTCTACCAGACCTCGGCCGCAGCGGTGCGCACGGTCGTCTGCGCGGGGCAGGTCGTCTCGCACCGCGGGCGCGTGCGCGCGTGGGACGGCGACGAACTCGTCGTCGAGGCCGACGCGCGCCGCATCGAAGCCGTGCGTCGCGCCGGGCTCGAGGCGCTGCTGGTCGGGGCCCCCGGGGCATGATCCTCGGCCCCGCGACGATCATCACCGGCGGCCTCGAGCCGCAGGTCGTGCCCAACGCCGCGCTGCGCGTCGTCGGCGCGCACTTCTCGGCGCTGGGCCCGTTCGCCGACGTGCGGCTCGCCTTTCCCGAAGACTCCGTGTTCGACACCGGGCATCGCGTCATCATGCCCGGGTTCGTCGATGCCCTCGTGCTGCCGCACGCGGCGTTTGCCGTGGGCCTCGCGGGCTGGTCGGGTCGCGCGACGAGCGCTGCGGCCCTTGCTGCCGAACTCGACGCCGACGCGTGGGGCGCCGCGACACGCGCATCGCTGATCGCAGGTCTCAAGCGCGGCGTGACGACCGCCTTTGTCGTCGCCCCCGCACACGAGGCGGGCATCGAGGGCATGGCCGCCGTCGTCGCCGCCGCACAGGAGACGAAGGTGCGCGTGTGCATCGCCGGCGCGGTCACCGACCGTCACGGCGCCGCCCGCGCCGCCGAGCTGATCGACGAAGGTGCCGCACTGGTCGAGCGCGCGAAGAAGGGCTGGGGCGATCGCCTGCGCGCGCTGCACGGCGTCGCGCCGCTGTCGGAGGTGGGAGAGGCGACGCTCGCCGCCGTTTCCGAACGCGCTCGCTCCACCGGGGCGGGCGTCTACGTGCACGCCGGGGCCGACGAGAGCGACGCGCGCGACGCGCTCGAGCGCCACGGCACCACGCCGGCGGGGCGACTCATGCGCGCAGGATTGTTCACGCCGCTCACGGTGGTCGGCCCGGCACGCGCGTGGCCCGAGGCCGACGCCGCGTTGCTGGCGGCCAGTGGCGCCATCTGGGCGACGACGCCGCGCTCGGACATCGAGGGCAGCGGCGGTTCGTTCGATTACGTGGACCTGGGCGCGCGCGGGCTGGTGCCCGCCGTGGGCGCGGGCGACCGTGTGCCGCACCCGCTGGGCGAGGTCGAGGCAGCCTACCGCGCCGCCCGCCGCCACGGGCAGGATCCGGCGCCGGCCGCGCGGGTGGCGGCCCAGATGCTGTTCGAGCGCGGCCCCGAACTCGCGCAGAGACATTTCGTGGCCGGACTGGGTACTCTCCTCCCCGGATCCCCGGCGGACCTCGTGGTGCTCGATGCGTTTCCCGCGACCCCGCTCGGCCCCGAGAACTGGATCGATCATCTCGTCCACGGCCTCACGTCGGCGCGTCCGCTGGCGGTGATGGTCGCCGGCGAACTCCTCGTCGCCGACGGTCGCACGACCGCCATCGATGAACGCGAAGTGCAGCGGCAGGCCCGTGCCGCCGCGCACCGACTGTGGCCGAAGGTGGCGCGCTGAGCGCCGGGAGAGGAATCGCATGAGCGCCGTTCGCCTCGATCGCCTGACCAAGACCTATGAGGGGCAGGATCGCCCGGCCCTGTCCGGGTTCTCGCTCGACATCGCCGCGGGCGAGTTCCTCGTGCTCGTGGGACCGTCGGGCTGCGGCAAGTCGACGGCGTTGCGCTCGATCGCCGGACTCGAGGTTCCCGACACCGGCTCGGTGTGGATCGGCGGCCGCGACGTGACCGAGGTGCCGCCGCGCGATCGCAACATCGCCATGGTCTTCCAGAACTATGCGCTCTACCCGCACATGACCGTGTACGACAACCTGGCGTTTGGCCTCAAGCTGCGGAAGACCCCGAAGCCCGAGATCGACGCGCGCGTGAAGGAAGCCGCGGCGTTGCTGGGCCTCGATCGTTACCTCGACCGGAAGCCCAAGGCGCTGTCGGGCGGCGAGCGCCAGCGCGTCGCCCTCGGTCGCGCGCTCGTGCGGCGTCCCGACGTGTTCCTCTTCGACGAGCCGCTGTCGAACCTCGACGCCCAGCTTCGCGTCCACATGCGCGCCGAGCTGCACAAGCTCCACCAGAAGCTCGACGCGACGATGATCTACGTCACGCACGACCAGGTCGAGGCGATGACGCTGGGCGATCGCATCGCGGTCCTGAAGAGCGGCATCCTGCAGCAGGTCGACGCGCCGCTCGCGGTCTACGAGCGCCCGGTGAACAAGTTCGTCGCAGGGTTCCTCGGCAGTCCGTCGATGAACTTCGTCGATGCGGTCGTCGACGGCGGCGGCGTCAAGGTGGGCGATGCGCGCTGGCCCGCCGACGGTGCGCTCGCTGCGGCACTCGCCGCGCACGCGGGTGCTTCCGTGACAGCCGGCGTGCGCCCCGAGCACCTGGCGCTGTCGGACGCGCCGGGCGCACTCAAGGGCCAGATCGAGTTCTCCGAGGTGCTGGGGGCCGAGCGCCTGCTCTACGTGCAGACGGCAGCGGGCCGCCTGGTCGTCCGCGTCGCGCCGGACCAGAAGAGCGCGATCGGTGCGAACGTCGGACTGATGCCCGAGGCGGGGGGCCTGCGCGTGTTCGATGCGGCAGAGATGGCGGTGGGGGTGGCGGCGCCGGTCGGGGTGGGCGCATAGCCGGCGAGATGGGCTTCAAAATTCAGAGATTGGATGTCGTCCGGTTCCAAGTGACCAATTCGTGACCAATTCACCTATCCCAGGCTAGGTGAATTGGTCACTCCGCCCGGGCGCAGAACCAGCCGCTAGATTCTCCCGACGAGCTCGAACGTGCGTCCCACCGTGAAGTTGAACTGCGGCTCCCCGCCGCGCGAGCCGACCGGCCACGCCATCCACATGCGCAGCGTGACGTCGGGCTCGGGCACGCCCAGTCGCCACGCGAAGCCGCCGCCGGCGGAGCCGCGCCAGCCTTCGCTCGGGGGCTTCGAGAACACGACGTCGCGTCCCGCGGGGTCGTCCCACACGTTTGCGTAGTCGAAGAACAGGGACGGCTGCAGCACGAGCCATTCGGGATGCGGCAGGCGCAGCGCCTTCAAGACGTCCTGCGAGCCGCGCAGTTCGAAGCGCGACATGAGCAGGTGATCCGTGCCGCCCACGCCGTAGGGCAGCGACGGCACGGCCTTCGCGCCACCGAGCTCGAAGCGCCGCTGGCGCGGAGCCGCCGCCGCGGCCGCACCGCCTTCGAGCTCGACGCCCACCTTGAAGTTCGAGCCCAGGCGCATCGCCTTGCCGAGCGCGCCGCGCAGGCGGCGGCGATCGCCCGTCCCGTGGAGCGAGACGATGCTCGCGAAGTCCCAGTCGCGCCGCCGGAAGCCGAGCTCGGCGAAGGGCTCGGCGTAGTCGTCGGCGTCGGCCGCCGTGTTGTCCGGCACGTCCTCCCCGTCGCCGATCAGGCTGAACGTGGTGACCACGGGCAGCGCCTTCTCCGCCGCGGAGGTGACGCCTGCGCGCACGAGCCAGTCGCCCTTCCACAGCGCGAGCGCGCCGGTGAAGCCGCGCTGTTCGAAGATGCTCTGCGCGCTCGTGCCGGAGATCACGGCGCCGAAGCCGCCGGCGTCGGGATCGGAGTGCTCGAGCATGAAGGGGATGGTCTTTCGCGCGTAGCGCAGCTCGAGGTCGATCCGATTCTGCTCGCCGATACGTCCGGGCGCCGCCGCCTGGAAGCGCGGCATGCGCGCGCCCGGAGCCCACAGCGTCTTCCGATAGTCGAACGCGTACCGCCCCAGCTTCGCCGTGAACGCGTACGAGCCCCGAAGGTCGAGAAAGCCCGTGGTCTGCGAGCCGAAACGATACCCCGCGCCGAGGACGGGCCCGCTGGCGCGGTGAAAGTTGATCACGGGATAGAGCTGGCTCACGCGCCGCGCCGGCGGCGGAGTCGCCGGAAGCAACAGCGCCGCGCCCACGAGCGAGTCGAGACCGGTCGTGTCGAACTCGACGGTGGCCGTGCCGAAGCCCGTGTCGGTCGAGTCGGACAGCGCGCGCAGGACCTTGAACAGGGAGTCGGAAGCCGGCGGATCGGTTGTCTGCGCGCCCGCGTCGAGCGGGGTCGCGAATACCAGAGGCAGAAGCGCCAGGAACGCGAGGAACGGCGCGAGGCGCTTCACTTCTTCCTCTCCTTCTGCTGCACCACGAACAAGGCGTCACTGAGCCCCTGGTTCACCTTCCAGTCGCGGATCGACAACGTGAAGTCGATCGTCGGCGGCAGCTTTTCCTTGCCCGCCCGCGCGATGAATCGCGCCAGCGACGTGACCTGCACGCGGGCGAGGATGCGCGACATTACCCACCACTTGCCGTCGACCTGCGTGCGCTCGATGACGCACGAATCGATGCTCTTGAAGAACAGCGGCGCCGGCGAGCGGTCGCGGTACCAGAACTCCTGGCGGACGATGACGAACTCCTTGGTGTCGACCCAGGCGCGGCCGGTCGGCAGATTGTCCAGCTTCGAGCGCGGCTTGAACGCGAGCACGTAGAGCACGCGATCGCCGATCAACTGGCGCTGCTCGATCGTGAATTCGAAGCGCTTGCGCGTGCGCGGCTGGAAGGCGAAGTTGACCAGCTCCTCGTTCATGCCCGGTCCGACCTCGACGCCCTCGCCGTCGTCGTTCTTGAACGAGCTCTTCGTCCGCAGCGGCACCGTGCGTACCTTGTCGGGGCGCTTGCGATAGACCTGGGTGGCCGATTCCCACTGCCGCTTCGTCGCGTCCGCGCCGCTCTTCCCCGGATCGAGATAGGTCAGCGCGGCGAGCATGGTGAACGACTGGTCCTGCATCATGGAGTCGCGGTGCGCCTCGCCCTCGGCGACGCGGCGCAGGATCTCGTCGATCGAGACGCGCGAGGCCGTGACGACCTGCACGTCCATGAGCATCGAAGGAACGGGAATGGTGTCCTCGACGGCGAAGAGCGGGCCGGCCGAGACTTCCGTGGGCTGGGGCGGCATGCCCTGCGCGGCGATCGGAGCCGTGATCGGGTCGGCGAGGGAGGCGAGGGAGACGAGCAGGACGGTCGGAAGGGCGAACGCGCGGACGCGTTTAAGCACGGGGTGGTTCACCGACCCATTCCAGCCGAAAGCCCGCCGCGTTGCAAGGCCCGCCGTGACCTGCGAAGCTGCCGCGCATGCTCCCCCGTCCCGCTGTCGTCGCGATCCTCGCTGCTTTCGTCACCCTGGGCCTGTGGTTGCCGCTGCGCGGCTTCCTCCCCGACGACGCGTTCATCCACATGCAGTACGCGAAGCATTTACGTGACGGCCATGGCCTGGTCTTCAACGTCGGCGAGCGCGTCTACGGCACGACGTCACCCGTGTGGAGCGCCCTGCTGGGCCTCCTGGGCCGGGCCGGACTCGACCTCCAGGACGCCGCGCAGGGGCTCTCGCTCCTTTGTGCGCTCGCCGCGAGCGCGCTCGGCGGACGCGTGTTCGTGCGTTTCATCGGGACCGCGGGCGGAGCGGCAACCCCATGGATCGCGGCCGCCGCCGCGCTGGCGTGGGCGACCGATGCGTGGTTCCTGCGCTGGGCGGGCTCGGGAATGGAAACCTCATTCGCTGCGTTATGCGTGCTCGCCGGCTTCGAGCGCTACACGGCCACGCGCCCGTGGGGTGTGCGGCCGTTCGCGCCGGCGCTTCTGTGGTCGTTTGCGGCGCTGGCGCGACCGGAGTCGGGGTTGTTGATCGTGCTGCTGGTGCTCCGGGTCCTGCTCGAGAGGGGCACGCTCGCGGCGCGAGCTCGCGATTGCGCGCTCGCGGTCCTACCCGCGGCGCTGCTGGGTGGCGTGTGGACCGCGTGGGCGTGGTCGTACTACGGCACGCCGCTGCCGATCACGCTGCTCGCCAAGTCTGCCGAGTACGCGGGGTGGAGCGGCGCGGTGCACATCGTCCTCCTGATGGCCTCGGAGTTCGCAGTCAGCCGCCCCGTCGAGTGCGCCGCGCTCGTGTTCCTGGGCCCCGCGTACTTCGCCGCCGAGTACGCAGCGTGTCGCGGCCGCGAGCACGTCGTGCCGCTGGGCTGGCTCCTCGCGCTGCCGACGTTCTACGCCGTGAGCGGCGTCCCGGGCGTGACGCGGTACATCGTGCCGCTGGCGCCGCTGCTGATCGCCTACGGCTGGCGGCTGCTCGCGCCGCACCTGCTCGCGTGGCCGCAACGTTCGGCGACGTTCGTCGCAGCGGTCGGGGTCGGGCTGGCGGCGTACTTCGTGGTCATCGTGCCGCAGGCACACACGTTCATGGCGGGGGTGGAGGCCACGCTCGCCGATCAGGGACGCTGGTTCAAGGCGAACACGCCGCCGGGAACGCGCGTCGCGATCCGCGACATCGGCGCGTTCGCGTACTACTCCGATCGATCCATCGTCGACCTCGCCGGGCTCGTCACGCCCGAGACGGGCGAGCTCATGCAGTCGCACACCTACGACGACATCGCGATCCAGATGCGCTTCGCCGCGTTCGCGCGGCCCGAGTACTTCATCGACGCTGCCACCGAGCCCGCGCGCATGAAGGCCGACAGCCCGTTTGGCGCGTGCCTCACGCTGGTGCGCGAGGGCCGCCTGGATCACCGTGCGATCCGCAAGCCGGAGCCCGCGTGGTTCAGCGTTTATCGGATTGATTGGGAGTGTGTGGATTCACGCCGGTAGCGCGCTCCGGACGACCAATAACTCTAACGCCGGTCCCCGGGACCGATGGCCCGTGAGACGACCGCACCCTGAGCACGGTCGCGTCGCCGGGTCCGAGGT
>JBKJNH010000262.1:0-26643 GCA_046596055.1 Candidatus Eiseniibacteriota bacterium | reverse complement strand
AGGAAGTCATCGCGCTCCTGAACGCCCGTCTCGCCGACGCAATCGACCTCAACCTGCAGGCGAAGCAGGCGCACTGGAACGTGAAGGGCCCGCAGTTTTTCATGCTCCACGAGCTGTTCGACAAGGTGGCCGAGACCGCCGAGGCGGCGGTCGACGAGATCGCCGAGCGTGCCGTCGCCCTGGGCGGCACCGCCGAAGGCACGATCGAAGCCGTCGCCAAGGCGACCACGCTCCCGCCCTACGCCCTCAACGTGAAGGAGGGCCGCGGCCACGTCGAGCGCATCGCCCAGGCGCTGGCCCACTTCGGCGAGCAGGTCCGCGAAGCGATCGAACGCTCCGACAAGCTCGGCGACAAGGACACCGCCGACCTCTTCACCGGCATCTCAAGAGACACCGACAAATACCTCTGGTTCGTCGAAGCGCATCTGCAGAAGTAAGTCGATCCCGTCTCGTCCCCGGGAATCCCGAAGCGTTTCATGCCCTCCGACCTTCATCTGGCCTCCGATCGGGCGATCACGGCGGCTCCCAACGCACAATGCTGGTGGCGACCTTCAGCGGGGAAAGTAACCGGGCGGACCCATCATGGGCGGGCGACTGAGTCCGGCCCATAGCCGCGTCGAGAACCCTGACCGCGCGGGGATGTGACCGTCCAAGTCGAACGTCGAGTTCTGCGAAGTGTCCTCGACCCTCAGGACGAATTCCCTTGCGGCCCTAGTCCGACCGGCGCACGTTCGTTGCGTTCGTAGCAGGGGCGGCCTCCGGACTTGGGGAAGTCCGGTGGCTCTCGAGCAGATCCGTCTATGCTGGCCCTTGGGCCATACCCCGTCGGCCCGCCAAACGAGGCACGGCCGGCGCAAGTCCACCCTTGCAAGCTGCCCGGTTAGGGACAGCTCAGGAACTACTTCGTGCATCGCATCACCAACGCCGGTTCAGAGGCCATGAACACGAAGATCCAGCAGCTCAAGGGGCGCGCCCGTGGGTTCCGTAATCGCGACCGCTTCCGCCGTGTGATCTTCTTCCACTGCGGCGGGCTTGATCTCTATCCGGCCGGAATCAGGCGCGGCCAATGAATCGACCCACACCAAAGCCGGAAGAGCCTATTAGATAGACAACTGTGCGCAACGAGGTGAGCACAATGCGGGATCGATGTTACTCTCTCCATAGGGGAAGGCAATGTCCGGAAGACGAGGCGCGGTAGCACTAGTACGGTCAGGCGCACTCAGCTTCTGTTTGAGTGCGTTGCTGTGCGCGATGGCCCCGATCCCAAGCGAGGGCGCGCCGCAGAGGAAAGCCTTCAGTGTTCCAGAAGTACGTCTCACAGATGACGAGGCGTTCGCGATTGCCATTAGTGAGGCAGATGCTATCGTCGCGGTTCACCAAATGGCTGTGTTTGACACACTTGTGCACTCGGGCGCGCTTGCGGATGGCAGGCCCCTTGTCCGCCAGGAGTACTGGCTCACAGGGGAGATCCAGCAGATCTTGAAGAGAAACGGCGACCTTCGACCAGGCGGCGCAATAAGCGCGCTGGTGTGGCCGGAGAATGAGGCACTTCCCTTGTTGCGCGCACCCAACGGGGCAAACCGGCAAGCAATCTTGTTTCTACGGCGACATGTCCGCGCTATCGGATATCAAGATCCGATTGCCTCAAGCGTGCCATGGATTGTGGTGGGGAGCGGCGAGCGATTCATCGATGGCATCCTATGGGCCGATGACTCGAAGATCGAGGCACGTCGCACTGCCTTGGCAAAGCACATTGCGATGCAGGAGACATCGCAGCTTGCGCGCCGAGCGGATGTTATCGTGCAAGCGGTTCCTGTCGATCCGATTCTCCCAAGCCCAAGCGACCAGGAGGAAACCTGTATTCGGCTCATGGTCAACCGCGTCTTGGTCGGAAATGTAGACACGCCCGCGCTGACCGTCTGCGTGCGCGGCTTTGGGCTTCCGCGAATCGACGCCGTGTATATGCTCAACCGAAGAACTGATGGTGCATATGAAATCCTTGGGAAGCGAGCCGGTGTCATCAGTAGCTATGGCGTCCCGGCGGTATCCCTGGAAGCTTGGCGGAGGGCGCTTCAGGTCATCGCCGAGGAGGCCCGCCGATGAATGCGCAAGCACGACTCAGAACTCTAGTGTCGAGCATGGGGCTTCTCGCTACCCTGCTTGCAAGCTCGGTTACGGATGCGCAGGAACGAGTCGTGGACTACTGCGGACCAGGCGGCAATTGCTACCGGTACCTCAAGTACGATCGGTGGGAGGAAAATCCCGTCGACCACTACTGGGAGCATTTATACTTTTGCAAGTACCTAGTCGAAGCATCACACTACACAATTTATTTCTCACCAGAAGGCTTGACGAGACGTCCGAACAATATTACCAAGGAGGAGCTGGAAAGTGCAACAACTTCCGCGTTCGCTGCATGGCGATACGCGGCTGACCTTACCTGCATGAGCCCCGCACTTGTAAGTTACGGCCCCGCTGACAGCGTTGGATCAACAACATATCCAACAATTAGTGTGACATTTATTGATGCGAATTGGGTGTTTGGGGACCTGCCTGTTGGTGTGTGTATTCCAGAACTGGTGCAGGATGACAGTCGTACGTACCGTGCGAGCATCTACCTGCGATCCGAGGCTGGATACAATTGGACAATTAATACTGGCCCCTACGAACTGCAAACAGTTCTTACTCATGAACTCGGGCATGCCTTGGGCATGGACCATCCGCCAGCCATTGCCTCATGTAGAGACGAAGTGATGTACAAGTCACTCTCTGGAAATTCACAGCACCAGCTCGGACCGGGCGAAACGAGCGGCATCGATCAGCTCTGGGAGTGTGCGTCAGCCGTACTCGGCTCATTTAGGGCCACGGCGGCACCGGCATTGATCGAGTTGACGTGGGAGGATGACGACATCACACAAACGCAGCCATTTGTGATCAAGAGGGCATACCACTGCGGAGGCCCATACACTCCGTGGGCGACTGTGCCGAGGACGGGGGCCACGACGTACGGGCTGACGGATTGGTACGAGTTACAGGAACGACGATACTGGTACAAGCTTGAAGACTATAATGGCGAGCAGTATGCAAGTGCGGAGTGTTCAGGTTGTGAGGAACTTGAAGATGACCGTGAGCCACGCAACCTCTTAGTGGAACTGCGCGCAACCGGCACGGAGTCAGAGGCGGCTATTTTGCGATGGACTCCACCAGTCCGGACTGGAGTAGTAGAGTATCAAGTGCACAGGCAGGTGGATGGCGTGAATTTAGATTGTGATACATACGTTGGCGCGACTACGGATACGACGTTTGTTGATGCTGTGATCTCAGGTGGAGTGCACTCTTACGTCGTGCTGGCGCGGATTGATGAACTGCAGCAAGAGAAAGTGGGAGAATCAGAGCCAGTGGTGCTGTGCGTGCCCGCGCGTATGACCGTGGACGCAGAGCGGAAGACGCTGTGCCCCGGAGGCGATGGCGATGCGATTAGCATCGCGAGCGAAGTGTACCCAGCGTGTGGCGTGTCAGCGAGTCTGACGCGGGAAGACCTATACGCGGTGCGAAGCCAGGCCCCGGGAAGCGAGATCACCCTGTGGGACTCTGCGACGCGGCAAGTGCTGGGAGACACCGTTTATGCGAGCACCTACGATTCGGAAGCGGGTGTCGCCACGTGGAATGTAGCACACGGGCGCGGAGCTGGGGTGGAGTCCTGGCAGTGTTTCGCAGGTGCCGTGGCCTTAAGTACGCCGTTTGAAGTAAGCGTTCGTTCGTTTGATCAGAACGATCTTGCGGTGGGTGCCGTGGATCGCTTGGACTGGGCTGAGGCGTCGACTGCATCCCTGAACGGGAATCCGGGCTCGTGGGATCTTGACTGGAGTGGAGGTGCAGTTGGAGTCCCCGATGTGGCCCTCCTCGCGAGCCACTTCTTTGGGCGGCATGCGGCAACTCGAAAGCTGCTCAGCCCCAACGAGGGAGAGGCTTACGGACCCGGAAATGTCGTCCCGATTGCATGGATTGCAGCCGGGGGTGACTCCGCGCGAGTCACCCTCCGCGCCATCCAATCCTCGTCCACCGATACGACGGTAGTCGTCTCGGACACTCTGGACACGGGTACCTACAACTGGACCGTGCCTGCGACGAACAAGGCCGGGGCGGGCTGGCGCATGCAGGTCCTTCACAGTGCCGGCTACTACAAGGTGGACTACCGGGATGTGGGGACGGACATGAGCGACACGGCGTTTACACTACGGCCAAACGCGGTGTCCAATCTGTCCGCCATGGTTGGGAGACACACGGCCGCGTTGTCGTGGTCAGATCCCATTCAGGGGACTGTCACCGCAGATGCGCACGTGATTCGCTACAAGGTGAATACCCCGATTACTGAAGCGAACTTTGACGGGGCAGATTCTGTAGCGTCTCCGCCCGCGCCCTACACCTCGGGAACACAGCACTGCTTTGAGTGGAACGGCCTGTTTTGCGGCACCTTCTACTTCGCGATGAAGACCAAAGATCGAGGTACCTGGTCGAAGATGAGCAATGTCGCAGTTGCGACTGCGCCGTGCAGCGGATTCAACGAGGTCTTGTGTGAGGGCGGGCTACTGACGGGCGGTGGCGAGGGTGGCGGTGGCGAGGAAGAGTCTTCGCGGCCAATGGCCCTCACCTCAGCAGGATTCGGCACGGCGACTCTCGACTCAGGCACAGAAGCGGAAAACTCGGTCCTCGGTGGTGTCCCGGAGGGTGCGGTCGAAGACCTGTTTCGCCTTCCGCGAAGTGAGACCGAACTGCGCGCCGCTCCAAGGATCGTCTTGCGTGAAGCCAGCGCGAGGCAAGTCGAGGTTGACGCGGTGGGACTAGGAACTGTCGATCATGCGAACGGCACCGAGGCGATTGCGGGCTTGAGCTCGGTGATGATTGGCCCGGTGTCTCCGGTCGGAAGCGCCTTGGACGGCAACGGGACAAGTGTGGCCGATGCGCTGAATCCAACCGTCGGCCCAGGGATCACGATGCGGGGCGGCGATGCGTTGACCGTTCAGCTTGGGAGCGACACCAGGAGCGCGGCGTTGGTCCTAGAGTCCCGGGGAAGAGTTGGCGGCGTCCGGAACGACTCGCTTGGCATCCTTGTCCAGAAGCCGAACCGCGTGGGCGGGTGGGACACAATCACCAGGATTATCCCCAGGAGAGGGTTCGATCGTCACGCCGTCGCAATCGGGGGATCGGGCGAGATCCGTCTCGTCTTCATGAAGGAGTACGATCTCCGTTCACTCGGTCGGCTCAACGTCATGGCCTCCGTGACACCTGAACCCCTCTCTGTGACGAGTGCGACGCACTCGAGATTGGGAGCCGTCGAGGGCGCCGTCGAGGAGCGCGGAGGTGCAAAGACCACGCTGGATTCTGGTGATTCCCTATCGATCAGCTTCGTTCCACGTGAGGCGGCCTCGGGGACCAATCGGAGTTACTTCCTGACGATCCGCGGCTCTCTGCTCGCCCGAAACGCTCAGGGAACCAGCTCTGAGGCGGCACTTCTCGCGTCGGCCGGCACGGCAGCTCCAGAATTCGGTCTCGGACCTGCGCGCCCGAACCCGTCTACTGGCAGCACCGTCATCGTCTACTCACTCGCGACTGCCGTTCCTACGGAGCTTGCCATCTACGACGTCACAGGCCGTCGCGTGCGGACACTCGTGAGCGCCGAGCAGCCAGCGGGAGTTTACGAGAACGTCTGGGATGGACGCGATGAGGGTGGGCGGGCTGTTTCAGCGGGCGTCTACTTCTACCGTCTGAGTGCAGGACATTGGCAGAGCGAGCGCAAGCTGATCGTGATTCAGTGAGAACGTGAAGGGAGGGATGCACTCCTGCCCGTCGGGGGGCTAGCGACACCGGAGAGGATCTGGGTGATCCGGGCTCGGGAGAGGCCCTCCCTTCGGACGAGGGCGGCACGGGAGGGGATTGCCCCGCTCTCGAGTTCGGCCCGCCAGTGAGCCGCACGGTCGGTGGCAGCGGGCCACGCCTGACGACGGCGAGCCTGGGAGCGGCCCCCCTCGTCCTCGAACCGCGGGTCTTTCAGCCGGTGAACGACGCGGAAAGTCGCGAGATGGCGGCCATTCCCGCGGTTCGTATGGCGGGCAACCTCAGGAGCCAAAGAGGACTCGAACCGACTGTGAACTTGTTGCGGACTCTCGGTTCACACTTCAGCCAGGTGGCTCGCTGGCGCACCGGCACTGGAGGATTTTGCTGCGAGTTCCCCGGACGATTCTCATGAGCGTGGGTAGCGCACGTATCGCGCTCGTCGTCGACCCCGGTGGGCTCTGCCGCCTTGGGCGTTCAATGCTGGATCGCTCAGGTCTCAAGGCCGGTCCTGTCTCGCTCATCACTGACCGCACTGTCGATCGGCTTTATGGTGCGACGGTGCGGCGGTCGCTCATTGCGGCGGGGTTCAAGCCGGGACGTTCGATCGTCCTCCCACCCGGAGAGCGAACGAAGACGCTCGCGTCGGCGCAGGTGCTGTATGCGCGGCTCGCCGAGTCCGGACATGGGCGGGGGCGGCCGATCGTGGCGCTCGGTGGCGGGGTGATCGGCGACCTGGCGGGGCATGTTGCGGCGACGTGGCTGCGGGGCGTGCCGCTCGTGCACGTTCCGACGACCGTGCTCGCGCAGCTCGACTCGAGCATTGGCGGCAAGGTCGGCGTCGACCTGCCGGAGGGGAAGAACCTCGTCGGGGCGTTCCACCAGCCGCGGCTCGTCTTCGCCGATCCGCGCACGCTCGAGACTCTGCCAATGCGCCACGTGCGCGCGGGATTGGCCGAGGCGGTGAAGGTTGGCTTCGCCCTGGATCGCACCCTGGTCGCGCACCTCGAGCGGAACGCGGAGGTGCTGCGTGCCGGTGGGCCGCCGGCCCGCGCCGCGCTCGCGCTCGTAATTGAGCGTTCGGTGCGCGCAAAGGCTCGAGTCGCCGCCGCCGATGAGCGGGACACGGGTGTGCGGCAGCTTCTCAACTACGGGCACACGTTCGGGCATGCGCTCGAGGTCGTGGGGGGCTACAAGCGGTGGTTGCACGGCGAGGCGGTGGCCATCGGGATCATGGCGGCGGCGCATGCGGCGGTGCGGGCGGGCGTGTTGTCGCCCGTCGTGCGGGATCGTCAGGAGGCGCTCCTGCGTAGCCTCGGATTGGCGGTGCGGCTCCGTGCAGTCTCCGCTCGTAACGTGTTTACTGCCATGCGGTTGGACAAGAAGGGGACGGGCTCGATCCCGCGTTTCGTATTGACAACGGGATTGGGCGTTGCTAGGTTCGGCCAGCCCTTGACGCGCGCCCAAGTTCTTGCGGCCCTGCAAGATACCGGCGCGGATCCCTAGGGCGGGAGGTCCACTTGCGCATCCTGGTGCTCAACGGTCCCAATCTCAACCTGCTCGGCACGCGCGAGCCGGAGATCTACGGGACCGTCACGCTGGCCCAGATCGAGGCGACGCTCGAGCGCCTCGCGGCCGACCTTGGGGTGCAGGCAGACTTCTTCCAGTCGAATCACGAGGGCGGCCTGATCGACGCGATCCAGGGCGCCGTTGGCCGCTACCAGGGGGTGCTCATCAACCCCGGTGCGTACACGCACACCAGCCTCGCCCTGCGCGACTGTCTTGCGGGTGTCGGCCTGCCCGCCGTCGAGGTGCACCTGTCCAATCTCCATCGCCGGGAGGGTTTCCGGCGCCGTTCGTTCACCGCGGGAGCGGCCGTCGGCGTGGTGCAGGGGTTCGGTCCCCTGAGCTACGAACTGGGCCTGCGCGCCCTCGTCCGCATCCTCGAAGGAGCGGGATCGGCGCTCGCCGCCGCCCCGGCCCACCCATGATCAAGACCCTGCCACCTCGACGCCGGCGCTCAAGTTCGGATCCCGATCGGCCGATGATGGAGGCGGGTGAGTCGAAAGGGAGCGCGATGGATCTCAACGAGATCAAGCGCCTCATCCAGCTCGTGCAGAAGAGCGGTATCGGCGAGCTGGAGGTCACCGAGGGCGGTCGCACGATCCGCATCAGTGCGTCGCCGGTCGTCGCATCGGCAGGTCCGATGCCATACGGATTCTCCGCTCCGCCGGGCTATGCAGCGCCGGCGGCCGCGCCCGTTCCGTCGGCTCCGGCCGCGGCGCTCGTGGCGGCAGCCGAGCCGGTGAGGCCGGACGCCCATCTCGTGCCCGTCGTCTCGCCCATGGTCGGCACGTTCTATCGGTCGCCTGCGCCCGACGCCGATCCGTACGTCGAAGCGAACTCGTCGGTCGAGATCGGTCAGACGGTGTGCATCATCGAGGCGATGAAGTTGATGAACGAGATCGAATGTGAGTCTCGTGGTCGGATCGCCCGGATCCTCGTCGAGAACGGTTCACCGGTGGAGTACGGACAGGCCCTGTTCCTGATCGACCCGAGCTGACGTCCCGCGCGGCCCTGCCGCGCGATGCGCCCACGGGCCCCGGATCGGGGCCCGCACACTCCGGGAAGGACCGGGGGGAGGGGCCATGGACGTTCGCGACATCCTCGACTCGATGATGGGGTCGGGCGCATCCGACCTGCACATCAAGGTCGCGACGGCGCCGCTCATCCGCGTCGACGGCGAGCTCTTCGCGCTCGGCAACCCGCCCCCGTCCGCCCAGGACCTCGAGCTGATCATCGATCAGCTTCTCACCGCCGAGCAGCGCGCCAAGTTCGACGCCGAGAACGAGATCGACTTCGCGTTCGGCGTGCCGGGCCTGGGCCGCTTCCGCTGCAACATCTTCACCCAGCGTGGCACGCCCGCACTCGCCATCCGCACGATTCCGTTCACCATTCCGTCGCTCGAGGACCTGGGCATGCCGGCGACGATCAAGCAGCTCGCGCTGCTCTCGCGCGGCCTCGTGCTCGTCACCGGTGCGACCGGTTCGGGGAAGTCGACGACCCTGGCTTCGCTCATCGACATGGCGAACCAGGTGACGAACAAGAACGTGATCACGATCGAGGACCCGATCGAGTTCCTCCATCGCGACAAGATGTCGGCCATTCACCAGCGCGAGGTCGGCGTCGACACGAGGTCGTTCGCGGAAGGCCTGCGCCGCATCCTGCGCCAGGACCCCGACATCATCCTGGTCGGCGAGATCCGCGACCGCGAGACGATGGAGACCGTGCTCATGGCCGCGGACACGGGTCACCTCGTGTTCTCGACCCTGCACACGACCGACGCCGCGATGACCATGCAGCGCGTCCTCTCGTTCTTCGAGCCCTACCAGCAGGACGCCGTCCGCCAGCAGCTGGCGGCGAACTTGCAGTGCATCGTCTCGCAGCGCCTGGTGCCCAAGCGCGGCGGGTCGGGCCGCGTGCCCGCCGTCGAGATCCTGTTCAACACGCCGACCATCCGCGAGATGCTGCAGATGGGCAAGCCGCTCGACGGCCTGCGCACGATCATCGAAGAGGGCGTGACCCAGTACGGCATGCAGTCGTTCGATCAGTCCCTCATGCAGCTGCTGCGCGACGACCTCATCATCGAGGACGAGGCGCTCAAGTACTGCACCAACCCGAACGAGTTCACGCTCCACCTCAAGGGCATCAACTCGTCGTCGGATCGCACGTGGGCGCCCGTCGAAGCCGGAAAGCTCAAGTCCGAGTCGAGCGCCTCGACGTACGGCAGCCAGGCCTCCGACCAGATCGAGGTGCCGGCGCGTCCGCTGGGCTCGGCCGCCACGCGCGGCGGGCTGCCGGGGTGGATGAGCAAGGAGTAGACATCGCGCTTCGCTGGCGATAAGCTTGTACACAAGTCGGTCGGGAGATCCGCCCTTCGCGGGTCGTGGAGGCCACGCTTCCCTCGACCGCATTCTGTTGCTCCCCGCCTTACGCGCCCCCGCGCGAGTCTTTCACGGGTGCACCTTCTCTACGTCGATGAGTCGGGTTCGACTGCGGATCCTCGTCAGAGCTACCTTGTGCTCGCCGGCTTCTCAATTGGGGAACGGCGAGGCTACTGGTTCGGCAAGCGACTCGATCGCATCGCGGCGAGATTCGACCCAACGGATCCAGGGTCGATCGAGTTGCATGGCAGTCCGATGTTCCAAGGACGTGGTGCCTTGTGGTCCAAGGTCCCGCGACCAGAACGACTTCAGGCAATCGAGGACGCACTAAAGGTCATCGGATCGAGCGGGTCGCAGACGCGGGTGTTTGCGATCGCCGTGAAGAAGTTCGCAGTATCTCCGAACGATCCAGTGGCATTCGCATTCGAGCAACTTCTCAATCGGTTCGACCGGTACCTTGTTCGACTCGAAAGACGCGGGGAGCCTCAGCGGGGGCTCGTCCTCTTCGACAAGTCGAGTTACGAGACAAGTCTTCAAGGACTCGCGGTTGGCTTTCGGAGTGTCGGCCATCGATGGGGTGTGATTCGAAATCTCTCCGAGGTTCCGCTGTTCCTCGACTCCAGGGCCTCCCGCCTCGTTCAGCTGGCTGACCTCGTCGCGTATGCGGTCTTTCGCCATTGCGAGGCTGGGGACTCGCGATTCTTCGAAACGATCCGACCTCACTTCGACGCGGAGGGCGGCGTCGTTCATGGATTTCGGCAGTGGGTTTGAGTACGGGGCCGGGCTAGGCTCGTGGGGGCGATCGAGGGTCAGGACGTGGTGCAAGGCGTGGCTTGATCGCCGGCCCCGCATCGCATAGTCTCCGCGGACGATGTTCAAAAAGGTCCTCATCGCCAACCGCGGCGAAATCGCGCTGCGCATCCTGCGCGCCTGCCGAGAACTCAAGATCCAGACCGTCGCCGTCTTCTCCGAGGCCGACCGTGAGTCGTTGCACGTCCGCCTCGCCGACGAGGCCGTGTGCATCGGGCCGCCGCCGGCCGCGCAGAGCTATCGCGCCATCCCGCGCATCCTCGCCGCGGCCGAGGTGACGAACGCCGACCCGATCCACCCGGGGTACGGATTCCTCGCCGAGAACGCGCAGTTCGCCGAGGCGGTCGTGGCGTCGGGTTTCACCTTCATCGGGCCGACCGCTCAGATGATCCGCCAGATGGGGGACAAGGCCGAGGCGCGGAAACTCATGATCGCCGCCGGCCTGCCCACGATTCCCGGTTCGAAGGACGTGCTCGTCGACGTCGAGGAGGCGCTGTCCCTGGCGCGCGACATCGGCTACCCGGTGATCATCAAGGCAGCTGCCGGTGGCGGTGGGCGCGGCATGCGCGTGGCGCTCGACGAGAAGACGCTCCGGAACGGGTTCATGATCGCGCAGGCCGAGGCCGAGGCCGCGTTCGGCAGCGGGGCCGTGTATCTCGAGAAGTACCTGGTCAAGCCGCGCCACATCGAGTTCCAGTTGCTGGGCGACTCGCACGGCAACATCATTCACCTCGGCGAGCGCGAGTGCTCGGTGCAGCGCAACAACCAGAAGCTGATCGAGGAGTCGCCGTCCGCCGCCGTCACGCCGGAGATTCGCGAACGGATCGGTGCGATGGCGGTCAAGGGCGCGTCGTCGATCGGCTACAACTCGGCGGGCACGATCGAGTTCCTGATGGACGAGGACGGATCGTTCTACTTCATGGAGATGAACACGCGCATCCAGGTGGAGCACCCGGTGACCGAGGAGGTCACGGGCCTCGACCTGATGAAGGAGCAGATCCGCGTCGCCGCCGGCGGCACGGTGCCGCTGAAGCAGGAGGAGGTCGAGATCCGCGGTCACTCGATCGAGTGCCGCATCAACGCCGAGGACCCCGCGCACAACTTCCGGCCGAACCCCGGCAAGATCACCTACTGGTACAAGCCGGGCGGCCCGGGCATCCGGGTCGACACGCACGTCTACGCCGGTTACTCCGTGCCCTCGCACTACGACTCGCTGATCGCCAAGATGATCGCCCGCGGAAAGGATCGCTCCGAGGCGATCGAGCGCATGGTGATCGCGCTGGAGGAGACGATCATCGAGGGGATCCCGACGACGATTCCGTTCCACCTCACCGCGCTGCGCCACCCGCGCTTCGTCGCCGGCGACCTTGACACGCGGTTCGTCGAGAACCTGTTCGCCGAGCAGGCCCGCGATGCCGGCCGCGCGACGGGCGCCGCCCCGGCCGGCGCCGCCCCCGCGACCACGGGATAGCGCCCTTGCCCGCGCAGGCCCGCGCGATCCTCTCCGGTGCGACGCTCGAGCGAGCGCTCGAGGCGGCCCGGATCGCGGAGGACCCGCCGCCGGACATGGTCGTCGTCGTCGACGTCCTGCGCGCCACCACCACGCTCGTCCACGCCTTCGCCCACGGCGCGGATGCCGCGCGCTGCTTCCTGGATCCGGAGAAGGCGCGCCTGGCGGCCGCCGAGTACCGGAAGGGCGCGACGCTCCTGTGCGGCGAGCGCCGCGGCCAGCGCATTCCGGGCTTCGACCTGGGGAACTCGCCGCGCGAGTACGTCGACGAGTTCGTGCGCAACCGCACGCTGCTGTTCACCACCACCAACGGGACGAAGGCGCTGATGCGCACGAAGGATGCGGGGCGGCAGCTCGCCGGCGCGTTCGTCAATGCGACGGCGGTCGTGGGGCGACTGGAGGCCGGTGCACGTACGGCGGCGGAAGCGAACGCTTCATTCACCGCGTGGCTCGTCGCTGCGGGGAAGGAAGACGCGCCTTCCGATGAGGACACCGCGTGCGTCATCGAGATCGCCCGCGGCCTCGCGGCCGCGGAAGGTGGGACGTGGGAAGTGACTCTCGAGCCCGGTGACGAGGAGAGTGCCGGCCGCCTGGAACATGTCCGCTTCGCGGACGACATTGCGCTTCGCGCCTTTCTCGGCGAGACCGAACACGGCCGGGCACTGGTGGCGATGGACCGGATGTTCGAGCGGGACGTGGACGCCGCCGCGCGGCGCGACGCGTTCGCGGTGGTGCCCGAAGGGCGTGGCGGGACGCTCAGCGCCGTCGGGCGCTGAGGAGCAGGCCGAACGCGAGGACGCCGAATACGAAGTTGGCGCCCCAGGCGGCGACGACCGGCGGCAGCGTGCCGCCCTGGCCCAGCGCCTCCCCGGCGCGCATGAGGCCGTAGTAGAAGAACGCCGTGAACACCGAGACGCCGAAGCCCACCGCCGCGTTCGGATTGCGCAATCGCGCCGCGAGCGCGGCTCCCATCACGACGACGATGAAGTTGATCCATGGGAAGGCCAGCTTGAGGTCGAGCTGGACCGTGTAGCGGTCGACGCGCAACCCGCTCTGGCGCAGTCGCGACACATACTCGGACAGCTCCGCGAAGCCCATCTCGTCGGGATCCTCGCGGCGCTTGCGGAAATCGTCGGGTCGTTCGGACAGCTCGGGCAGCGGCAGCGACTCGAACGGGGTGGCCGCCTCGACCCCGGCCTCGAACGTGCGCGCGACGCCGTCCTCGAAGATCCACAGCGTGCCGTCCCAGCGTGCGCGGCGCGCGTCGATGCGGCGCGTGATCGTGCCGCCTTGCATCTCGCTCACCGTGACGTCGTGCATGCGCCTCTCGTGGGCGAGGTAGAGCTTCACCAGGTAGATGCGCCCGTCGCGCCCGAGCATCGACAGGTTGGCGAACTCGGTGGGCTCGCGAACCGCCCGGCGCCGCACCTCGCCTTCGAGAATTGCCTCGCGTCGACGCGTCGCCTCGGGCACGACGCCCTCGCTCAAGGCGAACGACACGCCCACGGCGACCAGCCCCACGGCGAGCAGCGGGAGGATGATGCGGTCGGTCGACACGCCGGCCGTGGCCATGGCGGTCAACTCGTTGAACTTGCTCATCTGGCCGAGCGTGAGGAACGTGCTCATGAGCAGCGCCACGGGCAGCACGTTGACGATCACGTACGGCACCTTGTAGGCGTAGTAGCGCAGGATCATCCAGGCGGTGGCGTGGCCGTCGAGGAACTCGCGGATCTTCTCGAACAGGTCGACGACGGCGAAGATCGCGACGCAGGCGCCCAGCGACATTCCCAGCAGCATCAGGAACTCGCGAAGCACCAGCTTGTCGAACAGCCGAAGACCCGGCAGCCTCACGCGGCCGCCCGGCTGCCCGGCCCGACCGGCGCCTCGCTGCGGCGCACGGTGCGGCCGATGCGCACTTCGCAGGCCGCGAGCGTGGCGAACAGGCCCCACGTGCCGAGCACGATGTTGGCCAGCCACATCGCGAGCCAGGGCGGCAGCAGCAGGCGGTCGGCGAACGACTCGCCGAACTGCAGGCACAGGTAGTAGAAGGCGAAGAAGGCGATCGACAGGAAGCCGACGGCGACGCCGCCGCGGCGCACTCGCATGCCCAGCGGTGCTCCGACGAGCACGAAGACGACGCAGGCGAAGGCGAGCGCGAACTTCTTCTGGAGCTCGACCTCGAGCGAGGCCTTGCGGCGGGCCAGCGTCTCGATCTCGAGACGCAGGATTTGCATCTCGGCCAGCGTCTCCGGCCGCAGGAGCTTCGCGTCGAAGTGCACGCCCTTCAGCCGCGCCTGTGCCGCGGCGATCCAGGCCGCGGGGGTGCCCAGCCCGGTGCCGTCGGCGCGCGGCACCAGCAGGATCGACGGCACGCCCTCGCCGTCCATCCGGTCGTGCGCACGGTCGTCCGCCGCGGCGAGCTGCTCGTCGGCGATCGCGATTTCCCCGGTTAGCTGCTCGAGCGTCATCTCGCGGTCGGAGCGCATCTCGCGCACGGTGCGGCGCAGCATGCTGCCAGCGCCGGGGATGAAGATCCGGTGCACGTCGAAGACGAGTTGGCGGTACTTGCGGGCGCCCGGCACGTCGCCGGGGACCTCGTGGACGACCCCGTCCCGAAGCTCGAGCACGGCGGTATCCCCGTCGGGCAGGTAGGAAAGCGCGCCGGTCTTCGCCACGATGATCGTGGGGGAGGGGTTCGAGCCGAACTCGAAGACGGTGACCCCCTGCATCTCGTTGGTCCGGCCCTCGACCCGGCGGATCAGGAGGCTGTAGCCGGGAAAATCATTCACGAAGACGCCTTCCGCCAGGCGGACCGTCGGGCGCTTCTGGGAGACGTCGACCATCAGGGAGGCGACCCGGTGGTTGGCCTCGGGGAGGACCCAGCAGTTGAAGGCCACCAGCACCAGGGAGAGCACGAAGGCCACGGTCAACGGGGCGGCAATCAGCCGGAAGACGTTGATACCGCTGGTCTTGAGGGCCATGATCTCGTTGTCCTGGGCCATCCGACCAAAGGTCATCAGGGTGGCCACGAGGACCCCGCAGGGCATCGAGAGGGCCACCATCCACGCCAGGGACAGGAGGAAAAACTCCCCGATGGTGGCCAGGGGGACGCCGCGGCCGACCAGAAGTTCCATCATGTCGATCAGGAGGTCGAGCTGCAGGAAGTAAGTCACGACGCCGAAACCCAAGAGCCAGGGAACCGGGTAGCTGCGCAGGACGTACAACCGTAAGGTCCGCATGGATGCGACCTTACCGCGGGTTCGGGGTCCGGCCAAGCTTCCCCTGCCGATCCCGAACAGAAGTCCCACGTGGAGTTGACTCGAGCCGCCTTTGCGAAGAAGCCGTTCCACTTTCATGGCTCCCGGACACGCCATCCGGGCACCTCTTGCCGGACTCGCCCTGGCCGTCGCACTGGCTGCCGGGGCGGGGGCGCAGGAAGGCGTGCCCCGACCTTTCACTCCGTTCGACAGCGTGGTCGTCGTTGCGCCGGATTCGGCGGCAACTTCCGCCGCGAACGCGGCGGCGGGTGTTGCAGCGGCAGCCGACTCACTCTCGCCTGCACTCGGGGACTCACTCGCCCCAGCCTTTGCCGATTCAGTTCGGCCCGCCCTTCCCGATTCGCTCGTTCAACCCGACTCGGCCCGGCAGTGGCGCGTCTCGATCCCGGCAGAGGACTCGATCCGGGCAAAGACACCGATCGACCGCTCGGCGTGGATCACGTGGACGCCGCGCATCTCGCACCTGGCGCTGCCGCTGTACGCCGTGCGCGACGGGCTGTTCGGCGGCAACGAGCCGTGGCAGCTCAAGTACCCGATCGACGCGCGCACCGTCTCCGTCGCCGTGGATCCGGCGAAGGGCACGATCACGCAGAGCCTGTCGGCGGCGGACGTGGGACTCGACGTCGCGCTCGAGGTGCCGATCGAGGACTACGCGCGCGACCTCACGCGGCGCAGCATGCGTTCGGCGTGGATCACCGAGTCGCGCCGCCGCATCGACAACGTTCCGACGAACATCGATCGCGAGACCGCGCGCGGGCCCTTCTCGGTGTCGCTGCCCTTCGAGCTGCCCAAGGCGGCGCAGGGCATCCTGGGGCGCGGCGGCCCGTCGCTCAACGTGTCGGGCTCGGAACGCATCTCGATCGCCGGCACGTCGAACTGGGACAACCGCACGACGGGGCTCGGCGTCAAGCGCTCGCTCTTCCCGTCGCTCGACATGCGCCAGGACCTCGACATCAAGCTCGACGGCAGCCTGGGCGACAAGGTGCGCATCGACGTGGCGCAGAACTCGGCGAACACGGTGCCGCTGGCCAACCGCATCGGCATCCGCTACACGGGCTACGAGGACGAGGTCCTCAAGACGCTCGAGCTGGGCAACACGAACCTGTCGCTGCCGGGCACCCAGTACGTGTCCTACAGCGGCCGCAATGAGGGACTGTTCGGCGTCAAGGCCGGCGCGCGCATCGGCGGCACCGACGTGGCGCTCATCGCCTCGAAGCAGGAGGGGCGCTCCGAGCGGCGCTCGTTCCAGGGCACGCAGCAGGAGGTCGTGCGCACGATCGACGACCTGAACTACGTGCGCGGCAAGTACTTCTTCATCCAGCGCCCGGCCGAGCAGCTGGCCACCGGCAGCATCATCGAGCCGGCATCGGTGCGCGTCTACCTCGACGACAAGAACGGCTCGAACAACCAGGGCGTGCGCCTCGGCACGGCCGAGGTCGACCCGACCCGGCCCCCGGGCGTGGGGGACACGCTGGCGGGCAGCTTCGACGGATTGCGCGAGCTCACCGACTTCCAGATCAAGGTCGACTACTTCGGCGATCGCTTCCCTGTGCTCGTCCTGCGCAGCGCCATCTCGAACTCGCAGCTGCTGGCCGTCACCTACATCGAGACGCTCACCGACGGGACGACCCGCACGGTGGGCGACGTGCCGGAGTTGCCCAACGATCCCAACGCCGTGGCCGCGCCGATCCGCCTCAAGATCCTGCAGGCGCCGCGCTCGTTGCTCAAGGCAAAGTCCGATGCGCCCGACTTTTTCGAGACCGATCCCTTGCTCGATCCCCTCGCCATCACGCGCGACTACGAGATCAAGAGTTTCTACGACCTGCAGACCGCGAACATCGATCCGAAGTCGCTGTCGATCCAGGTGCGCCGTTACGACGCTGCGATCGAGGAGGCGACCGACGCCTACAAGGAGGGGACGAGCCTGTTCCCCTACATCCGGGTCATGGGCATCGACCTGTTCACGGACAACGGTTCCGGCGCGGCGATCGAAGGATCCGACCTGCGGGTCGACCAGTTCACCAGCGCGGCCTTCCTCGAGACCGAGACCGGCGTGCTCTATTTCCCCGACCTTCGGCCGTTCGATCCGCGCATCACGCCACGCCCCGACGCGACGCCCGAGGAGGATTACTTCTTCCGGACGCGCATCGTGGCCAACAACGACGTGCCCGGCCTGCGCGGTCGCATGTTCTGGCCCGCCGACGTCCCCGATCCGCCGGGAGTTCCGGGTGGCGGCATCACGCCCGAGGACCTCGAGTCCAACCCGAACCCGTACGACAAGCGCAACCTCCAGCTCGTCGACGATCGGCGCTACTACATCTGGGCGAAGTTCGCCGGCACGGACTACTCGGGCACGATCAACCTGGGGCAGGTCGGGATCCTCGACGGTTCGGAGGTGGTCGCCATCGAGGGCGTGCCGCTGGAGAAGAACAAGGACTACCAGATCGACTACGAAGCGGGCGTGATCACGCTGCTCACGCAGAAGGCGCGGGAGAACCGCTCCCGCCTGTCGATCGACTACTCGTATGCGCCGCTGTTCGCCCAGGCGGGAAAGACGCTGGTCGGCGGAACGCTCGGTTATCGCGGCCCGACCCACGGCTTCGGGGGCGCGTTCATCTACGAGTCGAAGGGCCAGGACGAGGCTCGGCCGCGGCTGGGGGAGGAGCCCACGCGCACGGTGATCGGCGACCTGTACGGCGACGTGCGCCTCCAGCCGCAATTCCTCACCGACCTGGTCGATCGCCTGCCGTTCTACAACACCACCGAGCCCTCGCAGCTCGACATCAACGGCGAGATTGGCATGTCCATGCCGAACCCGAACACCAAGAACACGGTCTACCTCGACGACTTCGAGGGAAACCGCGACTCGTACTCCGCGCCCATGGGCCGGGGTTTCTGGAAGTGGGCCGCGCCGCCTCTGGTCGTTCGGGGCGCCGGTTACTTTCCGGTCGAGGCCGACTACAACGAGATGATCTGGTACAACCCCGTGAATTCCGTGCAGGCGTGGGACCTGAACCCGCGGCTGACGCGTGGCGAGGGCGGCGAGAACTACGTCACGGTGCTCGATATGTACCTGCCGAAGCTTCCCGCGGTTCGCACCCAGCCCGAGCTGTGGACCGGGTTCACGACCACGGTCGAGCCCGACGGCGCGGACTTCTCGCGCCTGCAGTACCTCGAGCTGTGGATCAACGACTGGAACGATGGCGACGTCGTGAACAACCCGGACTTCAAGCTGCACGTCGACCTCGGGGTCGTCTCCGAGGACGCCCAGCGTGCGCCCGGCGTGCCGCCCAACCAGGTGTACGACACCGAGGATCGCAACCGCGACGGCAAGTACGACCCCAGCAACGACCCGGCGGTCCGCGAGGACACCGGGGCCGACGGCATTCCCGACGAGCTCGAAGCCGAGCTCTATGACCTCTCGACCGCCTCGGATCAGGACAAGCACGGCGACAACTATCGCGTCTCGGACGTGAGCCTGGGCAACGACTCGAACCTGATCGAGCGACTCGATCCGCAGAACTATGTCGCGCCCACGCTCTCCGAGAAGAGCAAGGGCACGTACGACAGTGGCAACCGGCTGTTCACCGAGGACCTGGATGGCAATCAGGAGCTCGACAGCGTCGACGACTACATCACGTTCACGCTGCCGCTCGGCGACGAGGCCGCGCTGGCGCCGTACGTGATCTTCACGGCCGACTCGGTGACCAACGTCGACGGCGGCCAGGTGGCGGCGAACAACGGGTGGCGGCGGTTCCGCATCCCGCTCGACGTCAGCGACGAGAGGATCCGCCGCCAGATCAACGGCGGGAGCCTTTCGAACGTGAAGCACATGCGCGTGTGGATGGAGGGCTTCGACACCTTCAAGGGCATCGACACGCCGCCCAAGCTCAGCGAGGACGGCAGCGGCCGCCAGCCGCTGCTGCAGATCGGGGCGATCGAGGTGGTCGGCAATCGCTGGCGCATCACGGCCATCGACTCGGCGATGCGCCTCGCCAACGGCTCGGTCGTGGCGCGCAACGTGAACAACCAGGAAGACCGCAACATCTACGACCCGCCGTTTGGCGTCGAGACGTCGAGCAGCGGCGGCAGCACGCAGACCCAGCGCGAGCAGTCGATCGCTCTCGAGGTCACGCGCCTGCCCGTTGGCTCCTCGGCGACCATCTTCAAGGACCAGACCTACGCCGAGGACTACACCCGCTACGGACGCATCGGCTTCTACGCGACGGCGTTCGGCTTCACCGACCAGGACTCGGCGCGCTTCTTCCTGCGGCTCGGGTACGACGACCGCAACTACTACGAGTATTCCCGGCCGTTCCGCGGCGTGGCGGCCGCGCCGTTCCGGCCGACGCCCTGGACCGAGATCATCCTCAACCTCACGGACTTCACCGACGTGAAGCTCGACCGGCCACCGGGCGTTGTCGCCGATACCGTGTTTCGCGGCGAGGAACAGTTCGTGGTCGTCGGCTCGCCGACGTTCACGCGCATCCAGCGCATGACCATCGGCGCCTTCAGCGAGAAGGCGATGACCGACAGCTCGCTCGAGGGCCGGGCCGCGAACACCATCTCGGGACAGGTGTGGATCGACGACCTGCGGGCGCTCGACGTCGATCGCTCGCGCGGGACGGCGAACCGGCTCACGATCTACACCAAGGTCGCCGACCTGATGACGCTGACCAGCAACTGGGACCGCACCGACGAGAACTTCCAGCGCCTGGGTCAGGCGCGCGGCAGCGACATCAACTCGGACCGCCTGTCGCTTTCGGGGAGCATCCAGCCCCATCGCTTCCTGGCCGGCACGGGTCTCAACTTCCCGATCTCGTTCGCGTGGGCCAGGTCCAAGGGCACGCCGCGGCTGCGCACCGGCACCGACCTGTTCCTCCGCGGTGAGGACGCGATCAACGAGCAGTCGCAGGCGACCGACCGCAGCTTCAGCATCGGCCTGTCGAAGACCGGCGACCGCAATCCGATCATCCGCAACACAATCGGTCGCGCCTCGGTCAACTTCTCGTTCGGCGACCGTGTGGGCCGTTCTCCGACCGGCCTCGATTCCAGCCGCACGCTCTCGGGGGGCGGCGCCTACTCGATCGCGCCGGCCGAGTGGTTCAAGGTGCCCATCCCGCTGTGGAAGCAGCGCGGCGGGGGGCTGCAGAAGCTCAAGTTGCTGCCCGAGTCGGCGACGATCTCGTTCAACCAGACGACGACCCGGTCATTCACCTACAAGCGCGGACTCGACGATCCGGTCGGCGCCTATTCGCTGCAGAGCGACATCTACCGCAAGCAGTCGGTCTACCTGCTGGGCGCCACGTGGCGGCCCCTGCCCTTCGGCAGCTACACGGTGGCGGCCACGCGCAACGCCTACATCCCCGGGATCACGCCGGCGTACGTGCTGGGGTTGAACTTCGGCCGCATGACCAACTTCACCCAACGGCTCGACGGGCGCGTGACCGTGCCGCTCCACACGTTCGTGCGGCCGGCATTCGACTTCTCGTCGTCGTACACGGAGGGGCGCACGCCCGACCTGTCGCCCGACCTGTCGCTCGGCTCGTTCGCCAACGCGACCAATGCGGGGGTGACGTGGGAGTTGCCGTTCGCGCGACTCGCCTCGACCAATCGCCCGGCGCCGGCGCAGCCCACGCAGGCGACCCTGGCGGCGCTCAACGCGCAGGCGGCCGCGGCGGTCGGCAGAGCGGCGCGGGCGTCGCGCGACTCGGCGCTGGCGGCGGGAGACTCGACGTGGGCCGGCCCCGACTCGGCGATGGCAGCCGCGGCCTATCGCCCGCCTCCTCCTCCCGTGGCGCCGTCGCGCGGCTTCTCGATCCCGGTCGGGAAGACGCTGTCGCGCCTCGGCAACGTGAGCATGCGCCTCTCGTTCGCGCGCACGACGGGGTTCAGCCGCTACACCGGCGTGCCCGCGGTGCCGTACCGGCTGGGCCTGGTGCGCGACCCCGATACGCAGTGGGACGGCGAGGAGATCACCTCGCTCTATCGCGGACCGCAGGCAACGGAGAACGCGCAGCGCAATTACTCGGGCGACGCGTCGACGACGATCCAGCTCATCGGGCGGTCGACGGCGCGCATCCGCGCCAACTACTCGAACCTGAATCGCAACTACAACAACCAGGTGTCGAACAGCTCGAACTTCACGTTCCCCGACCTCCAGCTCGACTGGGGGCAGGTCCACAACCTGATGCGGCTCGGGAAGGTGTTCTCCGGGATCAACGCCTCGTCGCGCGCCAGCTTCGTCAAGACGCTCGAGGGAGTGAACCTGGAGAAGCCGTCGTCCCAGGTGCGGACGAAGAACTTCCGCCCGCTGCTCCAGCTGTCGGGCCAGACGCGCGGGACGGCAAACGTGCAGTTGTCGATCGACCAGAGCTCGTCGACCCGCGAGGACTTCGCGACCCGTCGCTCGGTGCGCAAGGAGGGGGAGACCACCGTCCGCAGCTCGATCAGCCGGTCGTACATGCCGGGACAGAAGCTGCCGATCTTCGGCAGCGGGCTCAAGAGCACGCTCACGATGTCGCTCGACGGCACCTACAGCAAGCGCAGCGGCTCGACCGAGTCACAGGGCCAGCAGGCGCTGACCACGCGCACCGATCGGCTCGACCTCAACAGCAGCGCGACGTACACGTTCTCGACCTACGTCACCGGTACGCTCGGCCTGGGCTTCTCGCAAAACCGCGACCTCTACGGAAAGACTTCCGAGGGCGCCACGCCGACGAACCGCTCCATCCGCCTCGAAGCCTCGGGCAGCGTGCGGTTCTAGTCGAGCCGCCCGCGGCCGGGCTTGCCGCGGTGCGGCACGGCATGCTTCAATCCCGGCGCCATGATCCCCGTCCGCGCGATCCCGCGCTCCCGTTCCGCCCGCCCCTTGCTCGCTCCGGTGTTCACCGTCGCGCTCGCGCTCCTGGCGACGGGCTGCAACGACCGCCCGGTGCCGCGCTTCGACGAGGCGCGCGCGTTCGAGGACCTGAAGGCGCAGGTCGCGTTCGGTCCGCGCAACCCCGGATCCGAGGGTCACGAGCGATGTCGGGCGTGGATGGTCGAGCGCCTGACCGCCGCCGGCGGGCGCGTCAGTGAGCAGGCGTTCGACGACACCGTGTACGGTCGCGCCTATCGCCTGACCAACGTTCGGGCGCGGTTCGGGCCCGCGCACGGCCCGTGGATCGTGTTCGGTGCGCACTGGGACACGCGCGCGATCGCCGACATGGATCCCGATCCCGCCAGGCGCATGCAGCCCGTGCTCGGCGCCAACGACGGCGCCTCGGGCGTGGCGGTGCTCATGGAGATGGCGCGCGTGATGGGGGAGAGGCCGCCGCCGGTGGGCGTCGAGCTGGTGATGTTCGACGGCGAGGACCTGGGCGAGGGAGGCGACGTCGAGGGCTTCTGCCGCGGTTCGCGGCGCTACGTCCGCGACCTGACGCACCCGCGACCAAACCTCGCGATCATCGCCGACATGGTCGGCGACAAGGACCTCGAGCTGCACTACGAGGAGAACTCGTTCAACGCCGCGCCGAACATCGTCGAGCGCCTGTGGACGGGCGCGGCGAAGGTGAACGCGCCCGCGTTCATCAAGGGCGTGCGGCACAACGTCTACGACGACCATGCCCCGTTCCTCGAGGCGGGGATCCCGGCGGTCGACGTCATCGACTTCGACTATCCCGCGTGGCACACCGCGGGCGACGACCTGACGCAGGTCGCCCCGGGGAGCCTGGGCCAGGTGGGCCGCACGTTCCTGTGGTACCTGTATGCCAGCGATTGGGGCACCCCGTAGTGCCCGAGCCGGCCCCGACCCGGCCCCGGCGGCCCAGAAAGGGCCTTGCCCGGCCGCCTCGACCGGTGTAGTTTCCCGGAGGTGAGTGGTGCGGTCCGGCCACTCATTTCCGTTTGACGGCCCTCCCGCGCGGCTCCTCGCGTTCCCCTTCTTCAAGGTCTCGCCCCGGAGCACCCGGCCGCCATTGCCTGGCGCGGGGGGTTCTTTCGCGTCACCTTGTCGCTCTGGAGTCCGCTCATGGACGTGCGCCACGAAGTGCTCGAGATCGCCGGTCCCCTCGTCGAGGAGATGGGGTTCGAGCTCGTCGACGTCGAGTTCGTCTCGGCCGGCAGCCTGACCATTCGGGTCTATCTCGACCGCATGGACGGCACGGGTGGGACGGTCTCGATCGACGACTGCACCCGCGTGTCGCGACGACTGGACGACGCGTTGGAGATGAACCAGACGGTGCCGTACCGGTTCGTGCTCGAGGTGAGCTCGCCCGGCATCGAGCGCCGCCTGCGCACGCTGGAGCACTTCCGGCGGCACCTCGGCGAGCGGGCCTTCGTGCAGACGCACGACCTGGTCGACGGCCGACGTCGCGTCGAAGGATCGATCGTCGGCGCGGAGGACGGAACGGTGACGTTGCAGACGGAAGAGGGCGGTCGCTGGAGCGCGCCGGTCGAGGCGGTCCAGAAGGCGCACCTCGTGGTGGATCCCTGGGCCGGACTGCGCGCGACAAAGCCGCCCGCTGCCGGCGGACGCGGCAACCCGCGCGACCGCGGACCGAAGGAGAACGCATGAACACGGAGATTCTCGAGGCGCTCGGCGCCATCACCCGCGAGAAGAACGTCGAGCGCAGCGTGCTCGTCGAGACGCTCGAGGCCGGCCTGGTCAGCGCCGGCAAGAAGAAGTTCGGCGCCACGGCGAACATCGACGTCAAGTTCGACAACGTGAGCGGCAAGATCGAGATGGCGCGCGTCGTCGACGTCGTCGAGACGGTCGAGGACCCCGCCCTGCAGTTCACTCTCGACGAGGCGCAGAAGACCCATCCCGACGCGGCCGTCGGCGAGCCGATCCGCTTTCCGCTCGAGGTCGCCGACTTCGGCCGCAACGCGATCCAGGCCGCCAAGCAGGTGCTCATCCAGCGCGTGCGCGAGGCCGAGCGGGACCGTGTCTTCCAGGAGTTCACGGACAAGATCGCCACGCTCGTGCGCGGCGTCGTCCAGCAGGTCGATCGCGGCAACGTGATCGTCAAGCTCGACCGTGCCGAGGGCATCCTGCCGGCGCGCGAGCAGATTCCGCGGGATCACCACCGCCAGGGCGACTACGTCCGCGCCGTGGTGCTCGACGTGGACAAGAACGCGAAGGGCCCGCAGGTCATCCTGTCGCGCACGCATCCCGACTTCCTGCGCCGCCTGTTCGAGTCCGAGGTGCCCGAGATCGCCGACCGCATCGTCGAGATCCGCGCCGTCGCCCGCGAGGCCGGGGCGCGCTCGAAGATCTCGGTCTACTCGAAGGACCCGCGCGTCGACGCCGTCGGCTCGTGCGTGGGCCTCAAGGGTTCGCGCGTGCAGAGCATCGTGCGCGAGCTGGGCGGTGAGCGCATCGACATCGTGCCGTGGTCGACCGACGCCGCGGTGTTCGTCTCGCGCGCGCTGTCGCCGGCCAAGGTGCTCGACGTCCGTGTGATCGAGGAGGAGAACCGCATGCAGGTCGTCGTCGCCGACGACCAGCTGTCGCTCGCCATCGGCAAGGGCGGGCAGAACGCGCGCCTGGCCGCGAAGCTGACGACGTGGCGCATCGACCTGATCTCGCGCAGCGAGGACGTGAAGAAGAGCTCGGCCGAGAAGGCCGCGCGCATCGACATCGAGACCGTCGACCTGCTGGGCGCGCGCTTGCGCGAGGCCCTGGTGCAGGCCGGGATCGAGAGCGTGGGCGAGCTGATCGCCGCCGAGCCCGCGCGGCTCCTGGCGATCCCGGGGATGAACGAGCGCACGCTCGAGAAGGCGCTGGCCGTGGCGCACTGGGCCGAGGCCCGTCACAAGGCCGATGCGGCGACGCACGAGGTTCACATCACGCCCGAGATGGAGAAGGACGAGGCTGCGCAGGCGGTGGCGGCGATCGAGCACCCCGAGGCCGGCGATGCCGCCGTGGCCGAGGCGCTGGATCCTGGTCCTCCGCCGGAGGCCGTCGAAATCGAGGAGCAGTTCGATCCCGACGTCGTGCCGTCGCATCTCGGCACGCCGGCCGTGTCCGATGACGCGGCCGACGCGGGTGAGACGCGGAAGGAGGAGGGCGAGTGAGCACCAAGTCCGACGGTACGAAGAAGATCCGCGTCTACGAGGTCGCCAAGGACATGAAGATGTCGTCCGAGGCCGTGGTCGAGCTGATCCGCGGGGTCGGCGTCGAAGTGAAGAGCCACATGAGCACGGTGGAGCCCGAGGTCATCGCCAAGATCCAGGCGAAGATGGACTCGGAGAAGGAAGTGGTGAAGGCCGAGGCTGCGCGCAAGCGCGAGCACGAGGCCGAGGTGCAGCGTCGCGTGCAGGCCGAGCGCCGCGAGCGCGAGGCCGCGGCGAACCCTCCGCCTGCGCCGCGCCCGCAGGCCCCGGCGAGCCCGGCGGCCACGGCTCCGGCCGGTCGCCCGGCGTTCACGCCGCAGCGTTCGAGCAGCCCGCCCCCGTCGTCGTCCGGCTCCCGTCCGGGCGGTGGTGGCGGGTATCAGGGGAGCTCGCCGCGTCCCGGCGGCGGCGGTGGCACAGGTGCTCCCGGCGCCCCGCGCTTCGGCGGCCCGCCGAGCGGCGGCTTCGGTGGCGGCCCCGGCGCGCGCCGGCGCAATGATCGCAAGAAGAAGCGCCCGGTCGACGACAAGCTCGTCACCGACAGCGTGAAGAAGACGCTCGCCTCGATGGAAGCGGGCACGCGTCGCCGTCGCCGCTCGCGCCGCGACGACGACACGGGAGCGGACGTCGCCGTGGAGGAGTTGAAGGTTCTTCGCGTCACCGAGTTCATCACGGTGGGCGAGCTCGCCAACGTGATGGAGGTCAAGCCGCAAGAGGTGCTGCAGGCCTGCCTCGACCTCGGCATCATGGCCACGATCAATCGCCGCCTCGAGAAGGAGGCGATCCAGCTGGTCGCCGACGAGTTCTCGTACAAGGCCGAGTTCGTGACCGAGGAGGACGAGGAAGACGTCGATGAGACCGTCGACGATCCGGCCCGCCTCCGGCCGCGTCCTCCGGTGGTCACGGTGATGGGTCACGTCGACCACGGCAAGACGTCGCTGCTCGATTACATCCGCAAGTCGCAGGTGGTCGCCGGCGAGGCGGGCGGCATCACCCAGCACATCGGCGCGTACCACGTCCAGTTGCCGGGTGGAAAGATGATCACTTTCCTCGACACGCCGGGCCACGAGGCGTTCACCGCCATGCGTGCGCGCGGTGCGCAGGTCACGGACATCGTCGTCCTCGTCATCGCCGCCGACGACCAAGTGATGCCGCAGACCATCGAGGCGAT
>JBKJNH010000236.1:0-2594 GCA_046596055.1 Candidatus Eiseniibacteriota bacterium | reverse complement strand
CAGCGCCTCGGCGGGCTGACCCGCCCGGCGCAGGCGGGTCACCTCGTCCCAGAGCGGTCCTTCGGCGGGGGTCGACGCGTCGTCCATGCGTGCAGTCTAGGCCGACGGGCGGCCGCTGGCGAGCGCCGATCGGCGCGGCAACAGGTTGCGACGGGAGAAACCGCGGTGCTACCTTGAACGTTGATCGATTCGGAGGTCGCATCCCGATGCAGCTCATTCTGTTCCGCCATGGTCCGGCGGGTCGCCCTGACCCCTCCCGCTGGCCCGACGACCGAGCACGACCTCTCACGCCGCAAGGCGAGGAGAAGACGCGTGCCGCCGCTCGAGGCCTGGCCCGGACGCTGCCGGACGCCGCCACGGTCTGGACCAGCCCCCTCGTTCGTGCGATCCGCACCGCCGAGATCCTCACCCGGGAACTCGACGCCCGGGGGCCCCGGACGGTGGCCGCGCTCGCCTCGGGGGGATCCGAACGCGCGCTGCTCGAGTTGCTCGCCGCCGCGGCCGCCAAGGACCCGGAGTGCACGCTCGTCCTCGTCGGGCACGAACCCGATCTCGGTCGTCTGGCCGGCTCGCTGCTGGGCGGTGCCGGGCGCGCGCTGCCGCTCAAGAAGGCCGGCGCCTGCGCGCTGTCGTTCGACGGGGCGCCGGGGACCACGCCCGGCGACCTCGATTGGTTCCTCCCGCCGCGCCTGCTGCGCGCGCTCGGCGCCCGCAAGCGCGCCGCTCACGGAGCATCATGAATCACGTTCCCTCCACGCCCGCGAGCTACGGCGACGTCTCGCCGGCATGGCCCGGCAGGCTCTTCATCGTCGAGGGCATCGACGGGTCGGGCAAGAGCACCCAGCTCACGCTGTTGTCGCAGTGGCTGCAGAGCGAGGGCTATCCCGTCGTGTTCAGCGAGTGGAACAGCTCGCCGATCGTGCGCAACACCACCCGCCGGGGCAAGAAGCGGCAGATCCTCACTCCGCTCACGTTCAGCCTCATCCACGCGACCGACTTCCACGATCGGGTCGAACGCGAGATCGTGCCGTTCCTCAAGGCCGGGGCGATCGTGCTGGCCGATCGGTACGTGTTCACCGCGTTCGCGCGCGACGTCGCCCGCGGCGTCGATCCGCGGTGGGTGCGCGGGCTGTACCGCCTCGCGGTCGTACCCACCATGGCGTTCTACTTCCGCACCCCGCTCGAGGTGGCGCTCAAGCGCATCCTCAGCGGCCGGCCCAAGCTCAAGTGGTACGAGGCGGGGATGGACCTCGGCCTGCATGCCGAGCCGCAGGCCAGCTACCGCATCTTTCAGGCGCGAATCCTCGACGAGTACGAGCGCCTGGTGAAGGAGTACCCGCTGACGGTGATGGACGCCACGCGAGCCATCGAGACCCAGCAGAAGCTCCTGCGCAAGCACATCGCGCCGCACCTGGTCGGCCTGCGGCGGACGGATGCGGTCCAGGCGAGGGCGACGTCATGAGGCGCTTCGAGTCCTACGCCGAGGGCATCCCCGGAGTCGACCCCGGTGACCTGACCGGATGGCTGATCGTCATCGAGGGCACCGACGGCGTGGGTCGCACCACGCACGTCAACCACCTGCGCAACGTGCTCGAGCGCGAGGGCTACGCGGTCGCCGAAACCGGCCTCACGCGGTCGGACCTCGCCGCCGCGGGGATCCGCCGCGCCAAGGAGGGCAACACGCTCGGATCGAACGCGTACAACCTGTTCTACGCGACTGATTTTGCGGACCGGCTCGAGCGCCAGATCCTGCCCGCGCTGCGTGCCGGGTTCGTCATGCTGACCGACCGCTATACCTACTCGCTGCTGGCGCGCGCCATCGTGCGCGGCGCCGACCCCGACTGGATCAAGGACGTGTACTCGTTCTCGCTCAAGCCCGACGCGGTCTACTACCTGCGCATCGACGTCCCCGACCTCGTGCCGCGCGTGCTGGCGCAGGGTGGGTTCGACTACTGGGAATCGGGAATGGACCTGCCGATGGGTGACGACCTGTACGACTCGTTCGTCAACTACCAGACCCGGGTCATCGCGGCACTCGATCGCCTGGCCCTCGAGTACGGCTTCGAGACGCTCGATGCGACGCGGCCCATCGAGGAGACGGCCGAGGACCTGTCGTCACGCGTGTTACGGCTCCTCGCCCGTCACTCGCACGAGCCCGAGAGCGCCGTTCCGCCGGCCTAGGTTCAAAGGGTTCCGGAAGCCATGGATCCCGCCGCGTTCGCCCTGCGTGTCACCGCCGAGTTCGAGCGCCTCCTCGCGTCCCTCGACGCGGCGGCGCGGCGCGTGCGCGAAGGCGTCGATCGACCCGACGCCGAAGCGGTTCACGACCTGCGAGTCGCCACCCGACGACTCGGCGAGGCGCTCGCGACGTGGCGGGCGCCGCTCGCCGTCGAGGCGTTCGAGGCCGCCGCAGCCGCGCGCCGCCGGCTGCGCTCGCTGCGCCGTCGGATCGGCGCCGTGCGCGACGACGAGGTCCGCCAGGCGGACCTTGTCGCCCGCCGCAGCGAGGCCGAACTGCCGCTGCGCCTCGCGCTCGAACCGGTCCTGCGCCGTCTCGACCGACGGGTCGTGCGCGGGCGAAGCGTGGCCGCACG
>JBKJNH010000120.1:0-5557 GCA_046596055.1 Candidatus Eiseniibacteriota bacterium | reverse complement strand
AACGACGAGCCGAACCCGGGACGCGGCGCGTCGGGACCCAGCTCGAGCACGATCTTCTGCGGGTGGTAGGCCGGGAGCGCGGTCTTCCCCTGAGCCGGTTCGTACAGGGGCAGGTCGAGGACGCGGGCCCTCACCTGGGCGGCGGCCGGGAGGGCCCCGAACGCAGGCAGAGCGGCCAGGAGGAGGACGCCGAGCAGCGCGGGCGACGATCCATGGCGGATGGGACGAGAGCGGGCGTTCCCGAGCATGGCGCGATCTCCGAGATGAGTGACGGGGCCCGACACGACGGCTCCTCAAGGGTAGGCGCGGCCGGGCGTCGGGTCAAGGCGGACAGGCCATGGGACGGGCGAGGCGAGGGGGATGCGCCCGACTTGACAGCCCCCGGGGCCGGGGGCACATTGCGGCCATGAGTCCCACCCGCGATCGACTGCTTTCGATCCTCCTCACCCGCTCGCTCAGGTTCGGCGACTTCACGCTCGCCTCGGGCGCGAAGAGCCGATTCTACGTCGACGTGCGCAAGACCAGTCTCGATCCGGCCGGCGCCCGCGCCATCGGCCGCCTGCTCGAGGCGCGCTACGCGCCAGACCTGGCGGTGGGCCGCATTACCGCCGTTGGCGGCCTCACGCTGGGCGCCGACCCGATCGTGGTCGCCTTCGCTCTCGAGGCGCTCGCGCGTGGGGCGAGCCTCGAGGCGTTCCTCGTGCGGAAGGCGCAGAAGGCGCACGGCGCGGGCAACCTGATCGAGGGGAACCTCAGCCCCGGCGCGCGCGCGCTCGTCGTCGAGGACGTCTGCACCAGCGGCGAGTCGGCTCTCGCCGCCGTGCGCGCCGCCCGCGAGGCCGGGGCGATCGTCGAGCAGGCGTGGTGCGTGGTCGACCGTGGGGCCGGCGGACGCGAGGCGCTGGCCGCCGAGGGCGTGGCGCTGACGGCCTGCTTCACCCTCGAGGACCTTCTGCAGGCGACGCCCGAGGGCCGTGCGGTCCTCGCCGCAACACCGGCCTGACGCCCCCACCGCTCTCCCCCTAGCCGGGGCCGCCCCGCAGCGACTATCATGGAAAACGTCCGGCGCCCCCCCGCCGATCCCCGGGGGCGTCTTGCTTCAGGGGCATGGCCGGGCTGCCGATGACAGGGATGTCGCCCCTCGACCCGCGGATGGAGATTCCATGTTCGAGCCCCACTTCGGGCTGCGCGAAAACCCCTTCTCGACCGGCCACGATTCGCGGTTCGTCTACCCGAGCCCCGAGCACCTCGAGGCCGTCGCCCACTTTCGCTACGGGATCCAGAATCGCGAAGCGTTCGTCCTCGTCACCGGCGAGGTCGGCACGGGCAAGACCACGGCGATCTACGACCTGGTCAGCCGCCTGCCGCAGACGACGCACGTCGCGCTCATCAACAACTCCGCGCTCACACGCCTCGAGTTGCTCGAGGAAATCGCGCGACGGTTCGGCGTCGAGCCGCCGTCGCAGCCGTCGAAGCCGGCGCTGCTCGCCGCGCTCGAGCATCGCCTCGCGTTGCACGTCGGCCACGCCGAGCCGTGCATCCTGATCGTCGACGAGGCGCAGAACCTGTCGCACGAGCTGCTCGAGGAGGTGCGCCTGCTGTCGAACCTCGAAGATCGCGGCGGCCGCCTGCTCCACATCTGCCTCGTCGGCCAGCCCGAGCTCGAAGAGAAGCTCGCGCGTCCAGAGCTGCGCCAGCTCCGCCAGCGCATCTCGGTCAAGTACCGCTTGAACCCGCTGTCGGTCGAGGAGTGCACGCGCTACATCCACCACCGCCTGCGCGTCGCCGGCGGCGAGCCCGAGCGCATTTTTCCCGAGGACAGTTGCCAGGCGGTGCATCGCCTGACCAACGGCATCCCGCGCGAGATCAACATCGTGGCCAGCCAGTCGATGGTGAACGCGTACGTGGCGGGCACGCGCCCGGTCCGACCGGAGCACGTGCACTCGGTGAGCGAGGACTTCTCGTTCCAGAGCGTGCTCGGCGGAACCGGCCCCATTCCCGCGCCGCCGCCGCTGCATGGCTTCCCGACGCCCCCGCCGCCCGCCGCCGGTGCGCTCGCCGGACGTCCGGCGGTCGCGCCCGTGCCGGCCGCGCCTGCGCCGCCGCCGCCCGCCGCTGCACCGGTCATGCCGGCCTGGGGCGCCACGCCGCGTGTCCCCGTCGCGACGACACACGCCTCGCCGCATGCGCCCGTCGAACCCGTGATGCCGTTGCCGCGCCCGGCCGCCGCTACTGCGCCGCCCCCGCCGGCGCCGCCGGCGCCCGCGATTCCCGAGCCCCCGCGTCCCGCGCCGGCCGCCGCGACGCCGAGCCTGCCGCCCCCACCGCCCACGCCGCAACCGGCGGCCGCGGCTTTCGAGCGGAGTATCAGCAACTGGCGCGAGCGCCGTCCGGCCCCCGTCGCGATTCCCACCGGCACACCGGAGGCCGCGGCGGTCGCGCACGCCGCCGCCGAGTACGCAGCCGTCGATGCCGGCGAGTCCATGCGCGCGAAACGCACTCGCCTCGTCGCCATCGCCGCCGTGATCGCCGCGATCGCGATCGGCGCGGTCGTCGTCTATTCGACCGGTGTAGGAGCTCTCCTCGCCGGCAAGCGCGATCCCGCGCCCACGGTCGCGACGCCCGGCGCCGTGCCGGGCGAGGCGCAGGTCGCTGGCCCCGCCGCGAACGGATCGGCCGCGGCGACCCCGACGAGCAGCGCACCCGCGGCGATCAAGCCCGGCCCCGCGTTCGGAATCCAGGTCGCGTCGTTCCGCACCGCGGGCCGCGCGACGCGCGTGCTGCACGACTACGTCGAGACGACCGGCCTTCCAGGCGAGGTGCTCACCTCCGCCGCCGACGGCGACGATCCCTGGTACCGCATCGTGATCGGGCGCTTCGCGACCGAGGCCGAGGCGCGCACCCGTGGCGACGAACTTCTGAACAAGAGCGTGATCGCCGAAGCGATCGTCCTTCCCTACACGCCGCGGCAGCCGTAGCGCCTCAGGGCAGGCCCAGCGCGAGTTGCTCGGGCGGGGCTTCGACCTGCGCCGGCTCGAGTCGGATCACGCGGCGGTCCCCGATCCCGTGTCGCAAGGCGAGTTCCTTCACCGTCCCGCGAATCGCCCCGTCGACCTCCTTCGGCAGGTACGCGCCACGTCGGTACAGGCGGACGTAGCTCGCGGACAGTGCGGGCCACTCCGCGGCGAGCGCCGCGAGGAAGTGTTCGCGTGTGCCCGGCTGCAGGTAGAGACCGCGGGCCCACACGCGGGTCGCTCCCGCCTCGCGGGCGGCGCGAACGACCGCCCCCATCGATTCGACGCCATCCGACAAGCCGGGAAGGATCGGCGCCATCGCGACCGCGGTGTCGATGCCCGCGTCGACGAGTGTCCGCACGACGCGCAGGCGCGTGGCCGCCGGCGCGACCCCCGGCTCCATGACCTTGACGATACGTGGGTCCAACGTGGGGATCGAGACGTTGACGCTCACGCGCACGCGCTGCGCCGCCGCGACGAGCACGTCGACGTCACGCAGGATCATCGGCCCGCGAGTGAGGATGTGAAACGGCGTCCGGAACTCGGCGAGCGCCTCGATCGTCCCCCGCGTGAGGCGGTAACGACTCTCGGCCGGCTGGTAGGGATCGGTCGCCGCGCCGATCGCGACCGGCTCACGGCGCCACGAGCGACGGGCCAGCTCGGCACGCAGCACGGCGATGCAGTTCGTCTTCACCCGCACGTTGGTACCATAGCGCTCGTCCGCCGGACGATCGGCGCGCCGCTCGAATGCGCGCACGTAGCAGAACGCGCAGCGATGCGAGCAACCCGTGTACGGGTTCAGCGACCACGCGAACGGCATGCCGGTGACGCGATTGAGCGCCGAAGTGCAGGGAGATTCGCGATACAGGATGCGCGCCATGATCGCCTGCGGAGGGAACCTGCCGCGCGAGCCGGGGTGGGACTTGAAGACTATCACGAAGGGGTGTCCGCGCGTCGGTTGACACACAGCCGCCCGGCTGGCTAAGGTGCGGTCGTCGCGGCAGTTTCGCGGGCCGCCGCCGTCGTCGCGACTCCCGCCTTCGTGCGTCCCCATCGTCTAGTGGCCCAGGACACCGCCCTTTCACGGCGGCGACGCGGGTTCGACTCCCGCTGGGGACGCCATTCTTCCTCTGGGCTGAGCTTTTGCCGGCGTCAGCGCGCCTTGCGCTTTCCCTTTGCGGCGGACGTCGGGCGCGATGCGGCGCCGGGAGCCGAGTACCGCTGGACATAGGCATCCACCAGGCGACGAATCATGCGCTGATACTGCGTTCCCGTCCGGGCCGCTTCCCGCTTGAAGAAGTCGACGCTTCGCTTGCTCAGCGCCAGCGTGATCTTGACTCCCTCCTCCTTGAACGCCAGCTGCTCGGGATCCGGTAGGAAGTCGGGGATGACACGGAGCTTCCCAAGCGGCTCATTCGTGTACTCGATTCGCTTGCTCATAGACCCTCTTCCCTCGCCGCCAGTACCCCGCCCCAAGGATTCGGATCGAGCCCTTGCGGTAGGTAAAGCGGACGGTAAGCACGCCACCTTCCACGACACCGAAGCAGTAGAAACGCGCCTCCGTGTCGCTGTGCGTCAGGTCCGCGGCGATCACACGCCGTGGGTCGGCAAACGCAAACTGCGCAACCGAGAATGGCACCCCGTGCTTTCGCTGGTTCAGGGAGTCCTTTGCAGGATCCCAGTCGAAGCCGGTTCGAGCCATGCCTCCAGCGTACTGGACATGCCATACGAATAGCCAGACTAAGTTATGGCTCGCCCCGGAGCGACACCCTCTGCCCCACCGACAGTCGCCCGACGCGCGTGACCGTGGCGTAGATCCCTGCGTTGGTCCCATTGGCTTGCACGATCGCCTTCAACACTTCGGGTGCCGAAGCCGCCGAGTCGGGGTCGAGGTTCACCATCGAGCAACGGATGTCGGGCGTGGTGACGGTGACGGCCGGGGCGTCGTCTCCCTCGCCGAAGGTGAGCACTCCGCCGAGCCACTCGTCCTCCTGGAACGGGGATGGTCGCAGCAGGCGGACGATGATGTTCGGGCGGAATCGACGAACGTCCAGCTCCCGTCCCGAGAGTCGGCCGATCTCATTCATCGTCTCTAAGGCGATGACGGAGATGGTCGCGTCATCGAAGATGCCCTGCCTCAGGTGCATCATCTGCACGGGTGCGCCGTGTCGACGTCCGATCTCCGCGGCGAGTTCCGCGCCGAACAGGGGCAGCTCCGCGCCCTCCGGTGTTCGCACGTGCGTCGGAAGGTCTTCCGGTGCGGCGTCATCCCGGCGCAGCGGAGCGAAGCGGACCAGGTCGGGAAGCCTGCCGGCGCTCAGCCACGGAAACCCGCCGCGGTCCTCCAGCCGTCGCAGGGCCAGCCGTCGATCCCCGTCGAGGCCGTGCCAGCCCATGCGCGCGGCCGCAAGTCCCTCGCCCGCCATGGACTTCACCGGGTAACGGAAGAGCGCTTCGACGTGGCCGATCTCGATCATCGCACCGCCCGTGCGAGCAGCTCGCTCGCTCCCATCGATGGCTCGTGGAACACGAGCTGCTGCCAG
>JBKJNH010000060.1:0-3154 GCA_046596055.1 Candidatus Eiseniibacteriota bacterium | reverse complement strand
CTCTCCTCGCTGAGTGTCCGGCACGTCCTCGCGGACGTGAGCTGCATCTTCAGCTTCGCGCTCGACGCGAGGCTGATCGATCGCTCACCGTTCACCCGGAAGTGCTGGCCAACCGTCCAGGAGGAGATTCCGGACCCGCTGTCGGACGTCGAGTTGCGCGCCGTGCTCGAGGTGGCGCGAAGTCGACCGAAGGCGTGGGCAGTCCTTCAGCTCGGTCTGTGGACAGGCATCCGCTACAGCGAGCTCCGCGGCCTCGCCTGGCCACGGGTCGACCTCGAGGGTGCGAGCGTGACGATCAGTCGAAGCGGCCACGCAGAGCACACGAAGAACCGGAAGGCGCGGCGGATTCCGCTGCTGCCGGAAGCCCTTGCCGTGGTCGGCGCGTTGCCTCAGTCGACGTCCTCGCCGTGGATCTTCACGGGGAGGAGTGGGGGGCAGATCGCCAAGGAGGCATCCTGGATCTCGAGGCCGATCGTCCTCGCCGTTCCGGGGTTTCACTTCCACCGGCTTCGGCACACGTTCGCGTCGAACCTGCCCCGCGCCGGCGTCTCGATGCCGGTGATTCAGAAGCTGCTCGGTCACGCCAGCATCCGGACGACCGAGCGATACGCGCGGCTCTTCGACGGATTCGTCGATCGCGCCGTGAGGGAACTCCCGGCGGGCTGGATGCCGTCGCTGGAGGTCATCGAGGGAGGGAAGGGGAACGAAAGGGGAACTTTAGGGGAACGCCCCGCTCCGGGTCTTGCAGCCGCGTCCGCCAAGTGATAGCGTGACAAAGCCTTGCAGTTCGCGGAGAGGTGGCCGAGTGGCTGAAGGCAGCGGTTTGCTAAACCGCCGAACGCGAAAGTGTTCCGGAGGTTCGAATCCTCTCCTCTCCGCCATTTGAACGCAGCGCGATGGCAGACCCAGCAAAGCGACGCCCCCCGGGCCGAAACCCGGGGCGCGTTTGTGCTTCGGGGGGAACTCCGGGGGGAGCCTTGTCGGATCAGGCCAGGTCGAACCGATCCGCGTTCATCACCTTGGTCCACGCGGCCACGAAGTCCTGCACGAACTTCGCCTTGCCGTCCTCGCACCCGTAGACTTCCGCGACGGCGCGGAGCTGCGAGTTCGAGCCGAAAATGAGATCGGCACGCGTGGCGGTCCACTTCACTTCACCGGTCTTGCGATCGCGCCCCTCGAACAGCTCCTGCGCGTCCGAGGTCGCCTGCCACGCCGTCCCCATGTCGAGCAGGTGGACGAAGAAGTCGTTGGTGAGCGTCTCCGGTCGCCTGGTGAAGACGCCGTGCGCGGACTGCCCGGCGTTCGCGTTCAGCGCACGCAGGCCACCGACCAGCACCGTCATCTCCGGCGCGGTCAGCTTGAGCAACTGGGCCCGGTCGAGCAGGATCTGCTCCGCGCAGACCGCAGCCCGTCCCTTCGCGAAGTTGCGGAACCCGTCGGCGACCGGCTCCAGCACTTCGAAGGACTCCACGTCGGTCTGCGCCTGCGCTGCGTCGGTCCGGCCCGGGCTGAAGGAAACCGTGACGTCGTGCCCGGCCTTCCTTGCCGCCTGCTCGACGGCGGCGGTGCCGCCGAGCACGATCAGGTCGGCGAGTGAGACCTTCTTGCCGCCGGCCTGCGCGGCATTGAACTCCTTCTGGATCTTCTCGAGGGTCGCCAGCACCTTCGCCAGTTCCGCCGGCTGGTTCGCCTCCCAATCCTTCTGCGGAGCGAGGCGGATGCGGGCACCATTCGCCCCGCCCCGGTTGTCCGAGCCACGGAACGTCGACGCGGAAGCCCAGGCGGTCGAGACCAGCTGCGAAACGGTCAGCCCCGAGGCGAGGAGGACGCCCTTGAGCGCGGCGATGTCCTTCGCATCGATCAACGCGTGATCGGCGGTGGGCACCGGATCCTGCCAGATCAGGTCCTCGGCCGGGACTTCCGGTCCGAGATACAGCGGGCGGGGGCCCATGTCGCGATGCGTCAGCTTGAACCACGCGCGCGCGAACGCGTCCGCGAACTGGTCCGGGTTCTGGTGGAAGCGCCGCGAGATCTTCTCGTACGCCGGATCGACTCGCAGTGCGAGGTCGGTGGTCAGCATCGAGGGAGCGATCCGCTTCGACGCGTCGTGCGCATGCGGCACCGTCTCGGCGCCGGCGCCGTTCTTCGGCGACCACTGGTGCGCGCCGGCCGGGCTCTTGGTCAGCTCCCATTCATAGCCGAACAGGTGATCGAAGAAGCTGTTGCTCCACTTCGTCGGCGTTGTGGTCCAGGTAACCTCGAGACCGCTGGTGATTGTGTCCGCGCCCTTGCCCGTGCCGAACTTGCCGAACCAGCCGAAGCCCTGCTCCGCGATGCCGGACGCCTCCGGGTCGGGCCCGACGTGCGAGTCCTTGGCGGCGCCGTGGGTCTTGCCGAAGGTGTGGCCGCCGGCGACGAGCGCGACCGTCTCCTCGTCGTTCATGGCCATGCGCTTGAACGTCTCGCGAATATCGCGAGCGGAGGCGAGCGGATCGGGCTTACCGTTCGGGCCCTGCGGATTCACGTAAATCAGCCCCATCTGCACCGCGGCCAACGTTTTTTCGAGTTCGCGCTCGCCGGAATAGCGCGAGTCACCCAGCCACTCTTCCTCAGTACCCCAATAAATGTCGGCATGCGGCTCAAACACGTCCTCTCGACCGCCCGAGAATCCGAAAGTCTTGAACCCCATCGATTCCATGGCGCAGTCGCCCGTGAAAATCATGAGATCGGACCACGAAATCTGCTTGCCGTACTTTTGCTTGATGGGCCACAGCAACCGGCGGGCCTTGTCGAGATTTCCGTTGTCGGGCCAGCTGTTGAGCGGCGCAAACCGCTGCGCGCCCGATGTCGAGCCGCCGCGTCCGTCCGCCGTGCGATAGGTGCCCGCACTGTGCCACGCCATCCGAATAAAGAACGGCCCATAATGCCCGTAATCGGCCGGCCACCAGCTCTTCGAATCGGTCATCAGCGCCGTCAGGTCCCGCTTGAGCGCCTGCAAGTCCAACTTCAGGAATTCCTGTGCATAGTCAAAGGATTCTCCCATCGGGTTGGTCAACGGAGAATGCTGGTGCAAAATGCCGAGGTTGAGACCGTCGGGCCACCAATCGCGATTGTTGCGGCCTCTAGGCGTCGTGGTCTTCTCACCGTGCATTAC
>JBKJNH010000172.1:0-5812 GCA_046596055.1 Candidatus Eiseniibacteriota bacterium | reverse complement strand
GGCGGGCCCCGGTGGGCGCGGAGTTCGACCCGCTCCAAACTTGCGCCGCCCGATTCGCTCTGTTAAGCTAAATGCTTGAATGACCGATCATTAGGTCGAATCCTGATCGGTTGTTTTTCCGCTCTCGTGCCCCGCGCCGGAGGACGGGCGACTTGCCCCAGGCCATGGCCCCCGAACAACATCCGCCTCCACGGCCGCCCGCTCGCGGGCGGGAGGGTTCGCTCGCCTGGAAGCTCCAGCGCCTGCGCTCGATGTCGCCCGCCGAAGTGGCGTGGCGCCTCGAGCAGCGACTCGCGCTCAAGCGCCTGGCGCGTCGGGCCGGAGCACCCGTGCCCACGCTTCCCCGACCGGACGCTGGGTTTCGTGCGGCGTTCGTCGCGGCCACCGGATCGCTTGTGCCGTGGGCCGGCGTCAACGGCGTGGCGAGCGAGGCCGAACGTGCCGCCTTCGAACGGGCGTACCCGGGTGAGACCGCGCGCATCCTCGCGTCCGCCGAGGCGATCCTCGGGGGGCGCGTCGAGCTGTTCGCGCGCACCTGGGCCTTCGGTCCGGATCCGCGGGCGTGGCCGTGGAATCGCAGCGCCGATGACGGGCCGCCGGTCCCGCTCGACTTTGGACCGACGCTCGACTATCGGGAGCCGACCGTCGCGGGGGATGCGCGCCTGGCGTGGGAGCTGGGCCGACACGGTCACCTCGCGCCGCTGGCGCAGGCCACGTGGCTGACCGGGGATGCGCGCTTCGCGCGGTTCGCATTTGCCGTCCTCGAGGCGTGGGCCGAAGCCTGCCCGCCGTATCGTGGCATCCAGTGGGTCAGTGCGCTCGAGTTCGCGATTCGTTCGCTTGCGTGGGGCTTCGCGCTCGCGGTCGTGGCGCGCAGCGCCGCCGCCGCCGAGATCGACGAGGCGCGCTGGGAGCGCGTGCTCGCCACGTGGGCCGAGCAGTTGCGTTTCGTGCACGCTCACGACGCGCGCTTCTCTTCGGCCAACAACCATCGCCTGGGCGAGGCCGCCGGACTGGCGTGGGGGGGGACTGCCCTCTCGTTCCTTCCCGAGGCCGACGCCTGGCGACGGCGGGGCTTTGCGGTGCTCGAGGAGTGCGTGCTCGCGCAGACGACCAACGACGGCGTCACGCGCGAGCATGCGTTCGCCTACCAGCATTTCGTGCTCGACTTCGCGGTCGCGGTCGAGGCGGCGGGCGGGCGCACCGGGCGGCCGATGCCGGCGGCGGTGCGAAGGCGCCTCGCGGCGATCGCGACGTCGCTCGAGAACTTTGCGCCGGGCGGGCGGCTGTGGCCGGTGGGCGACGGGGACGAGGGCCAGGCGCTGCCCCTGGGCGAGCCGCACGCGACGCGCGTGGCGGCCAGCCTCGAGGCTGCCGTCGCACTGGTCGGCACCGCCGACGCGAACGACACCGTCGAGGGGACGCACCCGCGCGCCTTCTGGCTGGGACTCGTCGCGCGTGCCGCGGCGACGGCCGGTGGGGGCGTCGGCGCCGAGCCGGCTTCGACGGGCGTGACTTCGCGCGGCGGCTACGTGATCGATCGATGGGACACGCCGCGCGGCGCGGCGCGCCTGCTGTTCGACGTCGCGGAGATGGGACTGGCGCCGCTCTACGCGCATGGCCATGCCGATGCGCTCCAGATCCTGCTCGACGTTGCCGGATCGCGGCTGGTCGATCCGGGCACCGGCGCGTACCATGCCCGACCCGAGCTGCGCGAGTGGCTGCGCTCGACGGCGGCGCACAACACGCTCGAGCTCGAGGGCAAGTCCCAGTCCGAGCCGGGCGGGCTGTTCCAGTGGTTGCGCGTGGCGCGCGTGTCGGACGTCGTCGTGGCCGCGGGCACGACCCTCGATGTTTCGGCCGCGCAGGATGGATACGTGAAGGGCGAAGGCCTGCGGCATCGCCGGCGCGTGCGCCGCGACGGCCCGGACGTCGTGTTCGTGACCGACACGCTCGAGGCGGTCGGGGCCGGCGCCGGCGGCGTCGAGCGGCGCGCCGTCCTGCGCTGGCACGTCGGCGACGGACGGCCGCGCATCCTCGCCGCGGATCGCGTCGAGGTGACGTGGCCGGATGGATACGTGCTGGGGCTGTGCGTCCGTTCGCCCGAGGGCGTGCGCGCGCGCATCGCCGAGGACGGCGTGTGGGCGCCGCGGTTTCTCGAGCCGCGGGCGTGCGGCGTGGTCGAATGGATCGTCGAAACGGCCGCCGGATGCACGATCGAGACCGCGATCGTGCTCGGCGGCGGAGATTTCTCGTTCACGGCCGCAGCGTCGTGACGGCACTCCTTCCCCCCGGAGAGCGCATGCGTATCGCAGTTTTCGGCCTCGGTTACGTCGGCTCGGTGACTTCGGCCTGCCTGGCGAAGCTCGGCCACGACGTCGTCGGCGTCGATCCCAACGAATACAAGGTCGGCTGCCTCGCCCGCGGCGAGAGCCCGATCGTCGAGAAGGACCTCGGCGACCTGATCGCCGACGCCGCGCGCGCGGGCCGGCTCACGGCCACGACCGACTTCGTCGCGGCGGTGAAGGGCGCCGACCTGGTGCTCGTCTGCGTCGGCACCCCCAGCCGCGAGGACGGATCACTCGACCTGTCGCACGTCGAGCACGCGGCGGGGGAGGTGGGCGCTGCGCTCGCCGCGCAGCCGCACTTCGCGACCGTCGTGTTCCGCAGCACCATGTTGCCCGGCTCGGTCGAGGAGCGCCTGGTGCCGCGGCTCGAGCAGGCCTCGGGCGGTACGTGCGGGAAGGACTTCGGGGTGTGCTACAACCCCGAGTTCCTCCGCGAGGGGACCGCGGTCGCCGACTTCTTCGCCCCGCCGATCACCGTGCTCGGGGTCGGCGACGAGGCGAGCGCCGTGCCCATGCGCGCGCTCTACGCCCCGCTGCCCGGCGAACTGGCCGTCGTGCCCATTCGCACCGCCGAGATGCTCAAGTACGTGAACAACGCGTTCCACGGATTGAAGGTGGCGTTTGCCAACGAGGTCGGCGTGCTGTGCAAGCGCGAGGGCGTCGACTCGCACGAGGTCATGCGCCTGTTCTGCGCGGACACCAAGCTCAACCTGTCGTCCTACTACCTCAAGCCCGGCTTCGCGTTCGGCGGCTCGTGCCTGCCCAAGGACCTGCGCGCCATCACGCACCGCGCGCGCGAGCGCAACCTCGACCTGCCCGTGCTCGACTCGGTCCTGCGTTCGAACGACCTGCACGTGCAGCGCGCGGTCGCCGCCGTCGAGAAGGCGAAGGCGCCCGGGCGCAAGGTCGGCATCCTGGGCCTGTCGTTCAAGGCCGAGACGGACGACCTGCGCGAGAGCCCGATCGTCCGGGTCGTCGGCGCGCTGGTCGGCAAGGGCTGGACGCTGGCGCTGCACGACGCGCACATCGACGCGGCGAAACTGGTCGGCGCCAATCGCCAGTACCTCGAGGCCGAGATCCCGTACCTCGATCGCCACTTCCACAAGGATCCGCGCGACGTCGTGCGCGGCTCCGAAGTGATCGTCATCGCCAACGGCCATCCGGCGTACCGCGAGGTGCCGCAGTGGATGACCGAGGGCCAGACGCTGGTCGACCTCGTTCACCTGGTCGACGCCAGGTCCGTGACGCGCGGGGAGTATGTCGGCCTCGCCTGGTGAGCGCGCGGGCGGCCGCGTCCTCATCCTGGTCGAGAACCTGCCGGTGCCGTTCGACCGGCGCGTGTGGCTCGAGTCGAAGGCGCTGACCCGCGCCGGCTGGCTCGTCTCGGTCATCTGCCCCAAGGGCGGATCGTGGACGGCCGACTACGAGGAGATCGAGGGCGTCCACATCCATCGCTACGAGCCGCCGCCATCGGCGAAGGGCGCGCTCTCGTACGTGTGGGAGTTCCTCTACTGCTGGCTGCAGACGTTGCGCCTGACCATCGGCATCGCCGCGGGACGCGGCTTTGACGTGATCCACGCCTGCAACCCGCCGGACACCTTCTTCGCCATCGGCGCGATCTTCAAGCTGTGGGGGAAGAAGTTCCTGTTCGACCAGCACGACCTTTGTCCCGAGGTGTACGTCGCGCGCTTCAACCGCGAGGGCTTCTGGTACGCCGCCCTCGGCGTGCTCGAGCGTCTCACCTACGCGACCGCGGACCTGGTGATCGCCACCAACCAGAGCTATCGCGAGACCGCGATCCGTCGCGGTGGCGTCGACCCGGAGCGCGTGTTCGTCGTGCGCTCGGGCCCCGAACTCGCGCGCTTCGCCGGGCTCGCTCCCGATCCCGCGCTCAAGCGGGGCCGGCCGTTCCTGGTCGCCTACCTCGGAGTGATGGCGCCGCAGGACGGCGTCGATCACCTGATCCGCGCCGCGGCCGACCTGGTCGCGCTCCGTGGCAAGCGCGACGTGGCGATCACGCTGATCGGCGGTGGCGACTCGTTCGACGACCTGGTCGCGTTGACGAAGGAGATGGGGCTCGACGACGTCGTGCACTTCACGGGGCGCGTTCCGGATGCCGAGGTCGAGGCGATCCTCTCGACCGCCGACGTCTGCGTCAGCCCCGATCCGAAGAATCCGCTCAACGACGTATCGACGATGAACAAGATCCTCGAGTACATGGCGGTGGGGCGGCCGATCGTCGCATTCGACCTGCGCGAGACGCGCTACTCGGCCGGGGACGGAGCCCTGTACGCGACTCCGAACGAAACCGCCGACCTGGCCGCGAAGGTGCACCAGCTCCTCGAGGATCCCGCGCTTCGCGCGGCCATGGGGGCCTACAATCAGGAGCGCTTCCGCCAGGGCTTCGCCTGGGAATACAGCCAGGTGGAGCTGGTGAAGGCCTATGAGCTCCTCCGCCCGCACGCCTGAACCGCTGCTCGCCCGCCCGCAGTCGGCGGGGCCGCGCATCCCGGTGCTCCTCGTCGAATCGGGGCGCACCTACGGGGGGACGGAGAAGGTCGTGACCGAGCTGGCGCGGCGGATGGATCGCGCGCGCTTCCAGCCGTGGGTCGTCATCCCGCGGGCGTCGGCGCTGGATCGGATGGCCGAGGACCTGCGCGCGGCGGGCGTGCCGGTGGAGCGGTTGGACGAGATCACGAACCGGCTGCAGGCCGGGCGCGCGTGGAGCACGCTGCGCCTCCTGTCGCGCCACCGCAGCGCGGTGCTGCACGTGCACCATGTCTGGCCGGCGGCGGACCGCTACCTCGTGCCGATCGCGCACGTCGCCGGGGTGCGCGCCGTGATCGTCACCGAGCACCTGGTGGGGTACGCGCACTCGGGCGGCCAGAAGTGGTTGAAGCGGCGCGAGCACGCGCGCGCCGACGAGGTCGTGTGCGTGAGCCGCGCCGTCGCGACGATGCTCGAGCGCGACTATGCCTTCGACTCCGAGCGCGGCCGCGTGATCGAGAACGGCGTCGACGCGGTCGGGCTCGACCGGACGCTGCCACACGCCTCCGTCGAGCGGGCGCGCGCGCGCGCGGCGATGGGCGCGCCGGATGGCGCATTCGTCTGGGCGTTCGTCGGCCGGCTCGAGACGCAGAAGGGGATCGACGTGCTGCTCAGCGCGCTCGCCAGGACGCCTTCCGGCGTAAGCGGTGAGAGCCGCTTGTGGATCGTCGGTGACGGCTCACAGCGCGGGGCGCTCGAGACGCAGGCGGCGACGCTGGGGATCGCGTCGCGCGTGCGCTTTGCGGGCGCGGTGCACGACGCTGCGCCGTACCTGTGGGGCGCCGACGGCTTCGCGCTGGCCTCGCGCTGGGAAGGCTTGCCGTTGGCGCTGCTCGAGGCGCAGGCGGCGGGGTTGCCCGCCGTGGCCACGACGGCGGGCGGAATCCCCGAGGCGATCCGCGACGGGACGACCGGAC
>JBKJNH010000252.1:0-3587 GCA_046596055.1 Candidatus Eiseniibacteriota bacterium | reverse complement strand
GGCCTCATCTACGTCGCCAGCGTCGCGGGGCACTTTGCACTGTCCTCGGGATCGCTCTACGGCGCGACGAAGGCGTTCGACCTGCACCTTGGCGAGGGCCTGTCGGGCGAGCTCGCGCCGCTCGGAATCGATGCCCTCGCGGTCTCCCCCGGCTACACGCAGACCGAGTTCCACGAAGTCGCTGGAATCGATACGTCGGGCGTTCCTGCATGGGCCTGGACGACCGCCGCCGACGTCGCGACGGCCGCCCTCGCGTCCCTGGGCCACCAGGCTTCGGTGGTGGTCGGGTGGCGCTACCAGGCCCTCACCACCGTCACCCGGCTGGTCCCCCGCGGCATCCTCAATCGGCTGATGAGGCTCTACTTTTCCCGCAAGCCCCTGCGCCGGGGTGCCGATGACCCGGGGAACCGGTAGGTCGACGATCGTCCCCCGGCCGGAGGAGACGCGCCATGAATCCCCAGTCCCCGGGAGCCGGTGCTACGGGAAGCTCCGCGCCTGCGGGCGGCGAGAACAATCTCGTCGTCGCGCGCTATCGCAACGGGCAGGTGGTCAAGGGCTATACGCGTGACTTCTTCCCCGAGCGGCCGCTCTTCCACGTGTTGCCCAAGGGCGGATCGCAGGCGATTCCGGTGAAGACCGGGGAGCTCAAGGGCGTCTTCTTCGTTCGCGACCTGATCGGAAATCGCATGCGCCACAAGAACCGTCGATTCCCGGCCATGGACAGCGGGCCGCAGGTGGGACGCCGCATCGCGGTGCTGTTCGAGGACGGCGAGCTTCTGGTAGGACATGCGCAGACCTACTCGGCCGAGCGCCCGGGCTTCTTCGTCTTCCCGCTGGATCCGCTCGGAAACAACACGCGCGTCTACGTGCTGCGCGCCGCGACGAAGCAGGTCAAGCTCGGCCCGATGGCCGAGGATCTCGCGCGTTCCGCCCCGCCGGCCAGGAACAGGTTGAAGCCGCCCGCCGCGGCGTAGGCCGGCATCTCCCAACCCCTCCCGCTCCACGACGGTGCGGTCAAGCAGGTCACTTCCCTTCCTCAATCCGGCCGGACGTCTCACCGATTGCGGAGGAAACGGGGCAGGTCATCCAGTACGCCCCGCAGGAGGCACCACGCAATGACTCCCCATCCCTCGGGGGACGGCCCCTTCACGGTCGGCGGCGGAAGCAGGCTCGTCGTCGCACGCACTCGAGACGGCATCATGGTCAAGGGACATACCCGCGACTTCCAGCCCGAGAATGCGCAGTTTCACGTGCTGCCCCAGGGCAGCATCCAGTGCGTGCCCATCGCGATGACGGCGCTGAAGGCCGTGTTCTTCGTCCGCGACCTGATCGGCAGCAAGCTGCATCAGAAGCCGCGCGAGTTTCCGAAGTTCGAATCCCGTCCAGACGCCGGCCGCCGCATCGCGGTGGTGTTCGAGGACGGCGAGCTCCTCATCGGTCATGCGCAGGCCTACGCGGGAGACCAGCCCGGTTTCTTCGTCTCGCCGCTGGACCCGGACGGGAACAACTCGCGGGTCTACGTGCTGCGGGCTGCGACGAAGGAAGTGCGTCTCGGGATGGGAGCCGAGGAACTCGCGCGCACGACGCCGCCACTGGGGCACGCGGCCGCCGTCCGGCGCCGCCGTATCCTGGGGAGTCGCTAGGTCGCTAGGTCGCTAGCGGTAGCGCGCCAGCGCCAGGTCCACGATCTCGCCGATCATCGTCGGATAGTCGCGGCCCGATTTCTTGGACGCCATCGCAAACTCCGCCGACGCGGCCAGCCACGGGTTCGGGTTGACCTCGAGCACGTAGACGCGGCCGTCGGCCGCCAGCCGCATGTCGATGCGCCCATAGTCGCGTAGCTCGAGCGCGCGATACGCTTGCAGCGCGGTCTGCTGCAGGTCGGCGGCGACCTTCTCGTCGAGGTCGGACGGGATTACGCTCTTGGTCACCTTGTAGGCGAGCGTCCCCTTCTCCCACTTCACCTCGCTGCCGGCGATGCGCGGCGTGCCCTCGGGCAACTTCGACAGGTCGAGCTCGACCACGGGCAGCGCCTCGGGCTCCCCGTTGCCCAGGACGCCCACGTACATCTCGCGCCCCTCGATGTACTCCTCGATGAGGACCGGTGAGTCGAACTGCTCGTGCAGGTCGTGGATGCGCTCCATGAGGTCCTTGATCGACTCGCACAGGGCATTGAACGCGATGCCGATCGAGCCGTCCTCGCGCGCCGGCTTGACGATCACCGGGAATTGCAGGTCGTGCGACCAGTCGAGGCGTCCGCGGTGGACGCTGGCGAAGTACGGCGTGCGGATCCCGTGGAAGGCGAAGATCTTCTTGGCGAGCGACTTGTTCTGGGCCAGGTGCAGGCCGCCCGGGCCCGAACCGGTGAACTTCTTCCCCAGGAGCTCGAGATAGGCGGCGAGGTGAATGTCCTTCGTGTCGTCGCCCGCCCACGACTCGGTGAGGTTGAACACCAGGTCGCACTCGGCCGCCGCCAGGCGCCCCAGCGCCTCCGTGGTGCCGTCGAGCTCGAGATAGATCGGCGCGTGGCCCAGCGTCTTGAGGGCCTCGTGGATCTGCTGCCGATCCTCTTTTTCCGGCTTCTTCTTCCGCCCGTTCGGCGACTCCTCGACGGCCTCCTCGAAGCCGTCGTCCCACGTGTCGTAGAGCACCGCGATCCGCAGTCGGGCCATGGTCACCTCGGGGCCGGAGACTCCCCCTCAGACGTGGACGAACTTCCCGCGCGTCAGGTAGTTCATGGCGAGCGTGGTTCCGTAGGCGGTGAGTTCGATCAACGCCAGGGGTTCCTGCGCCCGCTCGATCCACAGGTCGAGATCCTTCGTGTGCCGCGCCATGGCTTCCACCAGGCCGCGCACGACCGGTCGTTTGACTCCCGTCCAGTACGTGATCTTGTCCGTCAGCGCGACGCGATGCTCCAGGAGAAACTCCGTGGCGGGCCGCACGTTCTTGCGTCGCGGATTCCGCCGCACGAACATGTCGCGCAGGTCGCCGTCCATGGCGAGGTCCACCGCGGCCTTGTTCTGCTCGAGCACCTGGCGGTAGAACTCCTCGACGGTGAGCTCCATTTCCTCCACGGTGATGTCCGTGTCACCGTGGCCGACGATCGGGTCGACGGAGCCGAAGCGCTTCGCCATCCGATCCATGTAGCGCAGCTTCTGGAGCGCGGGCCAGCCCTTGTAGCGCTTGCGCCAGGCCGAGCGTGGCGTGAGCCACACGGCGAACGTCTCTGCGAAGTCCTCGTCGGGGTGCTTCTGCGCGTACCAGCCCGCCAGGTGCCGCACGTATTTGCGCGAGAACGGCACGGGGCGGTAGTCGTCGCGGTACCGGCGGTTGAACGGCCCGAACAGCTCACGCCATTCGGGCGTGGCATACAGCCGGTAGGCATAATTGAACGCGTGGCCGGCCTCGTGGCGCAGGTACATGAGGATCTCGCGCTGGCTCTCGAGGTCGTTGACGTGCCCCTCGAGCCGGGCGAGCTTCGGGTCGGCGAGGTAGAAGGGAATCCCGATCACGGGCTCTCCCGACGGGCAGCCCCACTCGTCGGTCAGGTAGACCGCGGCCTTGAAGCACTCGAGGCCCTTCTGCAG
>JBKJNH010000052.1:0-10136 GCA_046596055.1 Candidatus Eiseniibacteriota bacterium | reverse complement strand
CAGGGCAAGTTCTACGCCGCCTACGCGGGGGCCGACTGGTACCGCGCCGAGAAGGAATTGCAGGAGACGACCGCCCGCAAGCTTGGTTTCGCCAAGGTCAGCGATTGCAAGAAGGCGGTCGCGCGGACGATCAAGGAGTACGTCGCGCGCGGCGGTTTCCTGTTCGCCATGTGCTCGGCGACGGACTCGTACGACATCGCGCTGGCCTCCGAGGGCGTGGACATCGTCGACGTGCCCTACGACGGCGACCCGCCCGATCCGGCCGCTCAGCGACGCCTCGACTACTCGCGCACGCTTGCGTTCCGCAACTTCACTTTGTTCACCGATCCCTACGTCTACGAGTACTCGGACCTCGACGTCACCAACGACGCGGTTCCGCGCGGGCGTACCTCGTTCTTCACGCTGTTCGACTTCTCGGCGAAGAACGACCCCATCCCGACGATGCTGACGCAGGACCACACCAACGCCGTTCCCGAGTTCCTGGGGCAGACGACCGGGTACCGGAAGGGGTTTCTCAAGCCCGGGATCACGGTGCTCGGCGAGACCGAGGGCACGGACGAAGCGCGCTACATCCACGGCAAGTTCGGCAAGGGGACGTTCACGTTCTTGGGGGGTCACGACCCGGAGGACTACCAGCACGCGGTCGGCGACCCGCCGTCGAACCTCTCGCTGCACAAGAGCTCGCCGGGCTACCGCCTGATCCTCAATAACATCCTGTTTCCCGCTGCCGAGAAGAAGAAGCAGAAGACCTGACCCCCCATTTGACAGGCGATTGCGAGGTTCCTTGACAGGGGGGCCGCGCGGGTGTGCAATCGAACTATCCCTCCCGGAGGTTGAAAGATGCCCCTACTTGTCCAGATTTGCATCGTCGCCGCCACGCTTGCTTTCGTCGCCGTGACGGTCGTCCTCATCCGCGCCATGGGCCAATTGCGTGCGACGGCCGCCCAGCTCGAGCGCACCATGGCGCATCTCGACACCACGATTCCCGAGATCGAGCGCACGGTGGTCGAGGCCCGCGCAGTGCTCGACACTCTGGGCAAGGCCGCTTCGCGTGTCGACGAACTGACGAAGGATTTCGTCACGACCGGAAGCAAGCTGGCTCGCGCGTCGTCGTTGGTGGTGAATGAAGTCGTGGAACCCGCCGTGCAACTTGCGGCGATCGTCAAGGGAGTCCGGGCGGGAGCCACGTCTTTCGCCGGGACGATGTTCAAGAAGCGGTGGGCCGATCGGGCCGCCGCGCACCAGGGAGGAAACCATCATGAGTGACCAGCGTGCCGATAGCCTTCTCGCCTTCCTGCTCGGGGCCACCCTCGGCGCCGGCGTGGCGCTGCTGCTCGCACCGCAGAGCGGCGAGGAGACGCGCAAGCAGATCGCCGACAAGACGCGCAAGCTCGGCGACGATCTCGACCACAAGATGCACGACGTGAAGGAAGGGGTGAAGGCGCACAAGGGCGAGTTGCAGAAGGCGCTCGTGGCCGGGAAGGACGCGTTCGATCGCGCCCGCCACGCCGAAGACCCCGCCCCGACGAATACAGCTATGTAGCTCTGTAAGGCGCCGGCGGAGCCGGCACCTTACATTCCTTTACGCACGGCCAATGCGGAATCACCTGCATTCCGCTTCGCCGAAACACGAACCGAGGAACCAGCAAAGCAAAGCCCCCGGGGCCAAAACCCCGGGGGTTTTCTGCTTGATGGCTCCGCCTCCATGGCTTCGCCAGAGCTATGGCTTCGCCGGATTCACCTTCGGCAAGGCCCGCACCGCGTCGCGATGGGCGAATACCACGTCCGGGTACTCCTGCAGCAACTGCAGGTAGCGCGGCCCCGGCACCACGCACGCACGTGCCTGCGCGAGGAAGGCGTCGATGACCTGCGGTGTCAGCGGTGTCTCGTGGCGCACGGCGTCGTCCATCGCGCCGTCGAGGTCCGCCACGAGCTGGCCCAGCGGGCGCAGCCAGGCGAGCGTCGGATCCTCGAGCACGGCGGCGTACCACGTCCCGAGCGGCATGCGGCCGTAGAGCCGTTCGCGTTCTCGCCGCTCCGCCTGCAGGAGGGTGGCCTGGAGGGTCAGGAGGGCGGGACGGGCGGCCTCGAGGGCCTGGAGGGTGGTCATCCCGCTTGGATGCACCAGGGGGCCCGCTCGATGCAGCAGGTTGTGCCCTCACGATTGTGTGTCGCGCGGGCCAGCTCCCCCCGGTTGCCCATACAGGCTCGAACTCTTCACCGGCCCTACACCGCATACCTCCTTCGGTGCTCCCGCCATCTCGGGGTCGCCCGGGTGGGCACCCGACACCAGTAGGACGTCGTCCATGGCTCAGGCAGGAGAACCTGGCTCGGGAACAGCCGCTTCGCAAAGACGTCCGCAACCGTCCGTCGTCGGTCCGTGAGGCCGAGCTTCATGGCGGGGCTCTCCTTCTCGTCCGTGAGACTGCGCTCTGAAACCGGCTTCATGAAGTTGCGCCACACGGCGAACGCCGCCATGCGCTCGCAGCAACTCGGGAGGCGCGTGGGGAACGCGATCGTCTCGCGAGCCAGATGCGTGTCTTCATTGTCCAGTCCTCCTCATGTTCGGGTTGGGGATGACCGGTCTCCGCCAAACGGCCTCATTCAGCCACGAGCGTGCCTGCCAGCATGTTCATGCCGCACGCGAAATTGAGCGTATCCGCCACTCCGCCTGCGATCTCGATGCGGACGGGTTGATCGAGGGGCAGCGCCTCTCGCCGGTTGAGCCGGGGAATCATGATCTCGGTGGCGCAGGTCTGGTCGGTCTTGCGGGTGACGACGAGCGTGACAAACTGTCCACGCTTGACGACGGTCTGCGCCGGTTCGAACCCGCGATCCGTGACCGTGAGCTGCACCTCGCGCGGGGCGGCCGGCGCTTCCTGCCGGGCGCGACAGCCGGATACGCACACGACGGCGACGAGTGACAGGGCGGGAACGAACAGTGCGAATTTCATGACGGCACCTCCGGGATTCCTGGTACAGGATGCGCTCCGACGTTGATGGGGGAAGCGGCCTCGGGAAGCCGGCGTCCTTTCCACCAGGCGAAGATGGCGGGATAGACGAGAAGCTCGAGCAGGAACGACGACACGACCCCGCCGATCATCGGGGCGGCGATGCGCTTCATGACGTCGGAGCCCGCACCGTGCCCCAACATGATCGGCAGCAGGCCGAACAGGATCGCGAACACCGTCATGTGCTTCGGGCGGATGCGCTTGGCGGCGCCCTCGACGATCGCGTCCAGCAGGTCGCGCCGATCCCGCATCCGGCCGCGCTCCACGTGATCCCGGAATGACAGGTTCAGGTAGAGCAACATGATGGTGCCTGTTTCCGCATCGAGGCCGGCCAGGGCGATCATGCCCACCCAGACCGCCACGCTCATGTTGTAGTGGAGCAGCCAGACGAACCACACCGCTCCCACGAGGGAGAAGGGCACGGCCAGGAGCACGATGAAGGTCTCGGGCACGGATCGCAGGTTGAGGTAGAGCAGCACGAACACGATCAGGAGCGTGAGGGGCACGATGAGCAACAGCCGTCCCCGCGCGCGCTCGTAGTTCTTGAACTGCCCGGTCCAGTCGAGGCGGTATCCGGGCGGAAGCGCCACCCGATCCGCCACCGCGCGCTGCGCGTCGCGCACGTAATCGGCCAGGGGGCGATCCGCGACGTCCACGGAGACGAGTCCGAAGAGCTGCCCGTCCTCCTCCTGGATCATCGGGGGACCGTTGTTGTAGGACAGATCCGCCAGCTGGCCGAGCGGGATCTGTACGCCGGACGGCGCCGGCACGAGCACGCGCTTGAGAGCCTCGGGATCGTCGCGCAGCTCGCGGGCGTAGCGGACGCTGATCGTGTAGCGCTCGCGGCCCTCGACGGTCTGCGACACGGGCATGCCGCCGATCGCGGCTTCGATCACGTCCTGCACGTCGCCGACCGTTAGGCCGTAACGCGCCGCTTCGTCCCGCCGGATGTCGAAGTCGAGGAAGTATCCTCCGGTCACCCGGTCGGCGAAGGCGCTGCGCGTGCCCTTGACCTCCTTGAGGACCGCCTCCACCTCGAGCCCCACCTTCTCGATGGTCCCGAGGTCGGCCCCGAACACCTTGATGCCGACGGCGCTGCGCACCCCGGTGGCGAGCATCTCGTTGCGCGTCTGGATCGGCATCCACCAGATGTTGGGCATGCCGGGGTAACGCATCCGGCGGTCCATGTCCGCCACCAGGCGCTCCCAGGTCATCCCTTCGCGCCACTGGCTCTCGGGCTTGAGCGTGATCACCGTCTCCACCATGGAAAGCGGCGCGGGATCGGTGGCCGTCCGGGCCCGGCCGATCTTGCCGAACACGGTCTCAACTTCCGGGATCGCCTTGAGCTGGCGGTCCATGCGCTGCAGCACGGCCGCCGCCTCGGTCTCGGACATCCCGGGCGGCGCGGTGGGCATATAGAGGAGCGTGCCCTCGTTCAGCGGCGGCATGAACTCGCTGCCGAGGTCGAGAAAGACCGGCACGGTCGAGAGCAGGGCGAGCACCGCACCGCCCATGACCCAGCGCCGGTGACGGACCGACCAGCGCACCACTGGCGTGTAGACGCGAACGAAGAACTGCGCCACCGGCTGGTCCCTCTCGGGACGGATGCGCCCGCGGATGAACCACATGGCGAGCGCCGGAGTCAGCGTGACCGCGAGAAGGGCGGCGAAGCCCATCGAGTACGTCTTCGAGAACGCCAGGGGCTTGAACAGGCGCCCTTCCGTCCCCTCGAGCGTGAAGATCGGCAGGAAGGACACGGTGAGGACGAGCAGGGCGAAGAAGATCGGCCGCCCCACCTCCTTAAGCGAAGCGAGGATGACCGTCTCGCGTGAACCGGGGCGTCCCGCCTCCTCCCAGCCCTCGAGCTTCTTGTGAACGTTCTCGACCATGATGATGGAGGCGTCCACCATCGCGCCGATGGCGATCGCGATGCCTCCGAGCGACATGATGTTCGCCGTGATCCCCTGGGCGGCCATGGGGATGAAGGACAGCAGGACCGCGATCGGCAGGGCGATGATGGGGACGAGCGCGCTGCGGAAGTGTCCGAGGAAGAGCACGATGACCGCGCTGACGATCAGCATCTCCTGGAGGAGATCCCACCACAGGGTTCGGATCGCGCGATGAATGAGTTCGGAGCGGTCGTAGGTCACCACGACCTGCACGCCCGGCGGCAGCGCGCTCTTGACCTCCTCCAGGCGCCGCTTGACGCCCTCAATCACCCGTAGCGCATTCTGGCGCTGCCGCATGATCACGATGCCACCCACGACTTCGCCCTGTCCGTTCAGCTCGGCGATGCCGCGCCGCGGCTCGGCCCCGAGGTGCACTTCGCCCAGCTCGCGCAGGGTCACGGCCACCCCGCCAGGGCCGAGCTTGACCGGCACGGTCTCGAGGTCGCGCGTGCTTCGGATGTAGCCGCGGCCGCGCACGAAGTTCTCGTGCTCCGCGATCTCGACCACGCTCCCGCCCACCTCGCTGTTGGAGCGGCGGATGGCTTCGGCGACCTGGGAGATCGATACGCCGTAGGCCAGGAGCCGGTTCGGATCGAGATCCACCTGGTACTGGCGGACGAACCCGCCGACGGCGGCGACCTCCGCCACACCATCCACCGCCTGGAGCCAGTAGCGCAGGGTCCAGTCCTGAAACGAGCGCAACTGGGCAAGGTCGTGACGACCCGTCGTGTCCACCAGCGCGTACTCGAACACCCAGCCGACGCTGGTCGCGTCGGGGCCGAGTTGCGGGTTCGCGCCTTCCGGCAGCCGACCGCGGATGGCGGCGATATACTCGAGGACCCGGCTCCGCGCCCAGTAGACGTCGACGCCCTCTTTGAATACGACGTAGACGAACGAGTCGCCGATCATCGACAGGCCGCGCACGTACTTCACGCCGGGCGCCGAGCGCAGGGCTGCGACGATGGGGTAGGTCACCTGGTCCTCGACCAGGTCGGGGCTGCGGCCCGGCCACTCGGTCGAGATGATGACCTGCGTGTCCGACAGGTCGGGGATGGCGTCGAGAGAAGTGTGGAGCAGGGAATAGACGCCGAACGCGGCGGCGACAAGGACCGCCGCGACCGTGAAGACCCGGTTCCGGGCGCAGAGCTCGATCAGACGTTCGATCATCGCCCCGGCCCTACCACTTCTGCGACGCCGACTTGAGCCGGCTGTCGGAGGCGACGAGGAAGTTGCCCGAGGTCACGACGACGTCGCCGGGGGTCAGCCCGGCCAGCACCTCGTAGAAGTCGCCCGCCCGGTGACCGAGGCGTACGTCGCGTGGGGCGAGGCGCCCGTCTCCCAGGTCGATGAACACCACGCGGCGTTCGCCGGTGGGAATCACCGCGCTCTCGGGCACAGCAAGCTTGTGGCCGAGCGAGGCTTCGAGCTCGACGTTGACGAACGCGCCGGGCTTGAGCGCACCATGGGCGTTCGGAACCTCGATCCGCACCTGGCCGGTTCGAGTCTCCGCTTCGAGCGTCGGGGCGATGAAGGAGACACGTCCCCAGCGCGAGCGCTCGTCGAGGTAGGGATCGACCAGGCGGACTCGCATCCCGGTGCGCACCAGGGGAAGGTCCACCTGGAACACGCCGGCCGTCACCCAGACCGGATCGACCGAGGCGATGCGGTAGAGCACCTGCCCCGCGGTGAACGGACTGCCTTGGACGACCGTCTTCTCGGTCACGACGCCGCTGCCCGGCGCGACGACCGGAATCGCCTCGCGGGCGCGGCCCGTCGTCTCGAGCCGCCGGATTTCCGAAGCCGGGACATCGAGCAGGCGCAGCCTCGTGGCCGCTGCCTGGGCGAGCGGCGAGCCCGCCGTCCCCGTCGGCCCGCCCATGGTGTCCGCGAAGCCGCCGGACCGGGCGGCCAGGAACTCCTGCTGGGCGGCCCACAACTCGGGGCTGTAGGCCGTGAAGAGCACTTCTCCGCGGCGCACGGCCCGACCGGTGTAGTCGGCGTGGATGTCGCGCACCCAGCCCGAATAGCGGAGCGCGACCACGCTCTGCCGCCTCTCGTCATAGGCCACCTGTCCCACGGCGCGAATGGTGACGACGAGATCGCGCATCCGTACCGGGGCGGTGCGGACTCCCATGGCCTGGCGCCGGGCCGCATCGAGCAGGATCGCGCCCGGGATCTCCGGGGCCCTATCCCCGGGCACGGTCCCTGCGGCCCCGGTCGCCGTGTCCCCCGCCGCCGGGGTGCCACCAACAAAGGCGAGGCCCTTGAGGCTCGTGCTGAGCCGGTAAGCGGCTTCTGCGTCCGGCCCCTGCTTCGGGCGGATGAGGATGTTCACATCCCACTCGCCGTTCATGGACAGTCCGTAGTCCGCCCGGTAGATGCCGGGCTGATTCTCCTTCGTCTCGCCGCGACTCTCCATGTAGGGCATGGCGCCCATCGCCGCCATGCTCACGACGACGCGGACTTCAGCGGACTTCAGCGGCTTGCCCTCGGCGTCGCGGACGACGACGGTCATCGAGTTGTCCCCCACGCGAGGAGGCTCGGACATGTTGCGGACGCCCACGCGGTAGGGGCCCACCTGCTCCATGGGCATGTTCGACGGAGCGTCCTCGCCGCGGCCACCTCCGCAACCGATCAGCCACGGGACGCCGGCCGCGAGCAATCCCAGCGCGAGCACTGCAGCGGAGAGTTCGCGGATCCACTTCGCCCGGTCGTTCATCGCAGCTCCTCCTGCGCGGGAACAGGCGCGTCTGCGGCCGCCGCGCGCAGCAGGTCGGCGTGGGCCGCGTGAAGCATGGCCAGCGCCTCGTGCAGGCCCAGTCGGGCTCGCGCCAGATCCCGGGTCGCCGTGAGCAGGGCGAGGAAGTCGCCGCGGTTGGCTTCGTACGCTGAGACGACGGCACCGAGCGCCCGCTCGGTGGCCGGTACGACCTCCTCCCGCATGATGTGCACTTCGTGGCCGGCTTCCCGGAAGCGCGCTGAGGCGGTCGCGAGCTCCTTCTCGATGCCGTCGCGCACCGCATCCCGCTCGTGCTCGGCCCGGGCCAATCCCGCGCGAGCCTCACGCTCCGTCGCGCCGAGTCGTCCCCGGTGGATCGGGAGGTTGAACGACAGGCCGACCGTTCCGCGCAGTTCGGGCTCGGACCAGAAGCGGTCGTAGGCGAATCCCAGAATGAACTCGGGAAGTCGCTGGCGGCGGGCCAGCATGAGGCGGGAGCGGCGCGCCTCGATGCGCGATTCCGCCGCGCGGAGTTCGGGCCAGGGAGCCTGGCGCCGGATCTCATCCGGGTCCTCGCCGGCCAGCGAATCGGGACGCGGCAGCGTCGGCGGCGGCGCAGGCAGCTCGCTCCCCGAGGGCACATGAAGAAGCGCCTTGAGCTGCGCGCGAACCACGATGCGCCGTCGTTCGAGCACCACGGATTGATGGCGGAGCATCGCCAGTTCGACCTCCGCCTGGAGGGGATCGCCCTGCGCCACGGCCCCCGAGGCGTACTTGGCGAGCGCGACCCGATGGAAGCGCCGCAGGAGGCCGACCAGTTCGCGATTGGTCTCCTGGCTCCGCGCCGTTCGGTAGTCGTCGTAGAAGGCGCCACGCGCCTCCCGGAGCAGGTCGAGACGAGCGGTCTCGAGGTCGTAGCCGATCGCCTCGGCCTCGGCCGAGGCAACCTGGCGCCTGAGTCCGCGCTGGCCGAAGAGGGGAACCCGTTGCGAGACGCCCACCCGGTAGGCGGGGTCCACGGCCCCGCTCGACAGGCTGCGCGGGGCGACCAGGAGATCGAGCATCGGGTCCTCGATCGCCCCGGCCTGGCGCGCCTGAGCCTGCGACTCCTCTCGGGCCGCCCGCATCGCGGCCAGAGTCGGGTTGCGCTCGAGGACGTGCTTCTCGAGCCAGGCCAGCGTCAGCACGGTGTCGCCCGGCATCGGCTCCACGATCGCGTCGGCCTCGACCGGGGGGCAGATCCGGCTCGAGGCCGTCTCGAGCAATAGTGTGAGGAGCGAGACGATGAGCACTCTCGTCCGCCACGGGAGACCTTGAGCAATCAACGGAGAACCTCCTCGCCAGTGGTTGGAAACCGGGCCCCGGACGATCGCGAGTCAGGGCTGGGTGATCCGAGGCCTATGACGGAGCCCACGGAGCAGCAAATGCCCGTCGGCTTCCGTGAGGTCTCGTCTAGAGGCGGAGGAAGTTACAGAGGTAGGTCGGTGAGGGTCTTGACGGGAGAACACTGGCCAAGATGGACCCGATCGGCAGACGCGGTCGATTCGAGATGGACCCGAGCTCGGACAAGACCGCATGGAACGCGGGGATCGACTTCAGCTCGTGAGAGAAGGCAGCGATTCCTGAAGGGGCCGCTTCTGCGCTGACGTACTTGCAGCACTGGGACCCGATTGACGGCCCTTCCGATGGAGCGGCCGAGTCGCCGTGGCAGAGGGAACATGCGGGGCCGGCTTCCGACATGCCGAAAGAGCATTCGAAGCGTCCATAGGCCGCTGCGGGTGCCGCTACCAGAACTGCCACTAGGGCAATCCAGCTCACCGCCCGCCGCGTCATCGACACGAACCCTCCTATTCCTCCTGCCTGATCGCACTTGCAATCACTACGGAGATCACGTTGATCCTGTTTCGAATGCGACGCAATGACCATTTTTCGTCGGACCCGGCCCCGCTGCCTGGCGAGGGGTGGGAGCGGGATCTTTGCTTCCGGGGTGAGCGTGTGCAAGCTTGGCCCAACGCCGCCATGTTCGGGTACTTGTCGGGCAGCCAGACCTGCACGTCCGCACCGGCCGCCCGGAGGGCCGGGAGGAGGCAGGGCCACGGGCCGCCGCCGCCCGAGCACAGGTCGATCACCTGCCCCGCCCGGCAACGCTTCACCGCCGCAGCCAAGTGGGGGGCGAGCCCGTCATACACCCGTGCGTGGCGAATGGCGGCGACCAGGTAGTCCGTGGCGGCATCGCGGAACACCCGCGGCCACCACGGCAGGTCTTCGAGTTCCACCAGATGTCGCCGCTTCACCCGACCACTCCCTCCGCCGCCGAAACTGAATTAGCCAGCACTACTGTCCGGCTTATTGACCCGAGCCGGGGCCGAGGGCGGCCATTGACGCGGGCCGCGAGCCCATCGGGCGTGGTGTCGATTTGAACGTTGAATGTCCTGGATCGCGTAGCTTCCCCGGGCT
>JBKJNH010000244.1:0-5022 GCA_046596055.1 Candidatus Eiseniibacteriota bacterium | reverse complement strand
CTTCTCCTGGTACGCCGGGCGGCAGCCGGGGTGCCCCACCGAGTTCAACTGCACGGTCGTGTCGGTCAGCCCCAGCGAGGCGAGGAAGTCCACGAGCAGCAGGATGATCTCGACGTCGGCCGAAGGGTGCGCGCTGCCCACGCACTCGGCGCCCCACTGGTGGAACTGGCGGTAGCGGCCGGCCTGCGGGCGGTCGTACCGGAACATGGGCCCGACGTACCACAGGCGGTGGATGCGGCCGGCCTGCGCCACGCCGTGCTCGACGAGCGCGCGCATCACGCCGGCGGTGCCCTCGGGTCGCAGCGTCAGCGAGCGACCCTTGCGGTCCGCGAACGTGTACATCTCCTTGGAGACGATGTCCGTCGTCTCGCCGACGCCACGGAGGAACAGCTCGGTCGCCTCGAAGATCGGCGTGCGGACCTCGCGGTAGCCCGAGGCGGCCGAGACGGCGCGCGCGCGCGCCTCGAGAGCCTGCCAGGGTGCGGCCTCGTCGGGCATCACGTCGAACGTTCCGCGCGGGACCTGGAACTTCATCGCCACTCCTTCGTCAATTGCGCACCAACGCGTGCGCCTGCTTGGCCAGCGCGTACAGCACCGTCCCGATCACGACGCCGAGCGCGTCGGCGCGGAAGTCCTCGACGCTCGAGACGCGCCCCACGATGCCCGCCTGGAAGATCTCGTCGGCCAGACCGGTGGCCAGCCCCGCCGCGACAGCGAACAGCGCGCAGGGCAGCAGCGCGCTGAAGATGCGCGAGCCGAAGAAGGCGCGCACCAGCAGGAACCCCAGCGCCGAGTACTCGATCAGATGCGACAGCTTGTCCGCGTTCTTCCAGCGGACCGGCGGCGTCAGGTTCGCGATCGACGACACTGCGAAGATGATCGAGACGTAGACGAGGACGGGCAGCCAGTATCGCAGAAACACCCTGAGAAACGTTCCGCGTCGTGCCAGGGCCTGCGCCCTCCCCTCGCCGTGTTCCGGCGTCTTTCGCCTTGACGGGCCCGTGGGCCCGACGATAGATTCGCGCTGCCTCGTGCCGCCGACGCCTCGCGCCGGCTCCTCGCACGATCCTCGATGAAGCCCGCGCGCCGCTAGCTCAATTGGCAGAGCAAGTGACTCTTAATCACTAGGTTCTAGGTTCGATTCCTAGGCGGCGCACTCTTCCCTTCGTCGTCCGCCGGCCCGGCCGCATTTGCCGCCGCCGACCCGGCGCCAGTCCCCTCGTCCAGTCGGAACAGGTAGCGCAGCGCGCCCGCGAGCGCGATCCCACGCTCCCCCGCCCCCACGTGCCGCAGCTGCGTCACCGGGCCGTGCAGGACCTTGTTCGCCAGCGCCTCCCCCAACTGCACCACGGTCGCCCGGTCCTTCTCCGAAAGATGCTCCAGCTTCTTCAGGAAGCGCGTCGTCTCCACGTCGCGCAGCCCCTCGACGTGCGCCTTCAGCGCGACGATCGTCGGCACCGCGTCGAGTCCGGAGAACCACTCCTCGAAGCGCGCCGTCTCCTCGCCGACGATGGCACCCGCCCGCTCGGCCTCGGCCTCGCGGCGTTCGCGGTTGCCGGCGACCGCCCGGCCCAGCTCGTCGATGTCGTAGAGGAACACATTGTAGACCTGCCCGCACGCCGCCTCGATGTCGCGGGGCACCGCGATGTCGACGAGGAACAGCGGCCGGCCCTTGCGCTCCTTCATCGCGCGCTCGATCTCGGCGCGGTGGAGGATCGGCTCGGGTGCTCCCGTCGAGGAAACCACCACGTCGACCTTGGCCAGCGCGGCGGGCAGTTCGGCGAGCGCGATCGCGCGACCCTCCAGTTCGGCGGCCAGCGCTGCGGCGGCGGCCGGCGTGCGGTTGGCGACCCACAGGTCGGTCACGCCCGCGGTCTTCAGGTGCCGCATGGTCAGCTCGCCGGTCTCGCCGGCGCCGATGATCAGGGCGGCGCGCCCGTTCAACGCCCCGAAGATCTTCTTCGCCAGTTCGACGGCCGCGAACGACACGGACACCGCGTAGGCGCCGATGTCGGTCTCGGTCCGCACGCGCTTGCCCACCTCGACGGCGTGGCGGAACAGGCGATCGAGCACCGGCCCGATCGCGTGCGTGTCGGTTGCGGCGCGCCACGCGTCCTTCACCTGGCCCAGCACCTGCGGCTCGCCGACGATCATCGAGTCGATCGACCCGGCGACGCGGAACAGGTGACGCGCGGCGGCCGGACCCTCGAAGTGGTACAGGAACTCGTCGGGCAGCGCACCACGACCGCGTTCGGCGGCGATCTCGCGCAACGCGGTCGCGAGCGCCTCGCGTCCGGCGTGGTACGTGTCGGTCAGCGCCACGATCTCGCTGCGGTTGCAGGTCGACACGATCACCGCCTCGCGCACGCCTTCGTGCGCCCGGACGCGGGCGAGCGCCGCCGGGAGCTCGTCCGGGGACAGCGCGATCTTCTCGCGCACGTCGAGCGGTGCGGTGTGGTGCGACAGGCCGACGATGACGACGTGAGCCACCCGCGCCCCCTAGAACACGTGTCGGCCGGAGCCGAGGAAGAGGTTCGTGCCGAGGAACGTCCCGACCGAGAGCACGAACCCGAGGGCGGCGAGCCACGCGGCGCGGGCGCCCTGCCAACCCGCGAAGGCGCGCGTCCCGAGGTAGGCGAGATAGACCGACCACGACAGCAGCGTCCACACGCCCTTCGCCTCCCACACGTAGAGCACGTTCCACTCGACGCGCGCCCACACCATGCCCGCGACGATGCCCGCGGTCAGGAGCCCGAAGCCCAGCACGACGGTGCGATGGCCGAGCCGATCGAGGTCGTCGAGCGAAGGGAGCCGCGCGAACATCCGGCCCACCCGCTTGTGCGCGATCTCGTCGAACAGCAGCAGGTACATGACGCCGGCGCAGAACGCGACCGACAGCGCCGAGTAGCCGAGGAACACGGTCACCGTGTGGAGCACGAACAGCGGATTGTGAAACAGCGTGCTCACCGGCGCCGGCGGCGCCATGAACGCGGCGGCGGTGGCGGCGAGGATCGTGGCCAGCGGAACGAGGAACGCGCCCATCGTCCGTCGCGCCTCGGGCCGCACGAGCCCGAGGAACACGACGAGCAGCAGCCACGCGTAGAAGAGGAGCGCCTCGAACGAGGTGACCAGCGGCACCGTCCCCAGCTCGAACGCGCGCACGAGCAGCGCGCCCGTGAAGCACAGGACGGCGGCGAACACGAGACGTGCAGGGGAGGCGGTGGCGGGCCCCGCGCCGGCTGCGGCGAGCCCCCGGATGTAGGCCACACTCGCCACCGTCGCCAGGGCGACGCCCGCCCAGCGCAGCACCACGAGCAGACCTTCGATCATGGGCCGAAGATGCAGGAATTCGCGCGTTTTGGCAACGGCGCGGACAGACGCAGGCAGGCTGGCGGGATCAGCCCGACGGATTCAGCCCGCGGCCAGCGCGCCCGCGACGGCGCGCACGAGCGCCGGCAGCCCCGGCGCGAACAGCCCCAGCCCGAACTCGGCGGCCATGGCGACGACAAATGCGAGTGTCCAGCGTGAGGTTGCACTGAACGTCAGGTTGAGCGCCGCAGAAGTGCCCGGTCCGGGGATCGCCTCCGGCGGAGCTGGAGCGCGGAACCACAGCGTCCGCACCAGTCGCCCCACGGCGAGCACGCGCAGGAATCCGCCGCCGGCGACGACGAGCAACACGAGGCCCGCGGGCGCATCGGCCGCGCGCCACAGTTCGCCGCGCGCTGCCAGGGAGAACGTGCCCGGCATGCCGGCCCACAGGAGCGCGGCCAGAGCGACCGCGAGCGCCGTCCGCGGTCGCCGCGCCGCGAAGCCCGCGAGACGGGAGAGGTGGTCGGGCGGGCGCGGATCGTTCGCATCGGCGGAAGCGCGCACCCCGGCAAGTGCGGCGGCGGTCGCGATCCACGCAAGCCCGTAGCCAAGCAGCCCCACGGCGACCACGCCGCCATCGGTGCCGCCGGCATGGATGGCGAGCAGCAGTTCGGAAGAGGTCCCCACGGCGAGAAGGGCGAGGAGCCGCCCTGCGCGCTCCTCGGCGAGCGCGGCCAGCGCCGGAACGATCGCGCCGAGCACGAGGAAGATGCTGACCGCGGCGGCCGCATCGAAGCTCCACGCCTCGAGCGCCGGCGCGAGCCCGGTCGAAAGGCGCACGACGAGGCTCCACCCGGCCCACGGCCACGCGATGGCAAGCCAGCCCGCAACGGGCGCAGAGCCTTCGCCCCACAGCTCGGGAGTGGCGAGGTGAAACGGCGCCCACGCCGCGAGGATCGCCGCCGCGACCACGGCGACGCGGACCGCGGTCAAGGCGAGCGGCCCCACGTCGGCAAAGCGTCCGATCAGGAACCCGATCTCGACCAGGTGCGTCGAGCCGGCCAGCGCGGCGAGGGTCACCAAGGCCGCCCCTAGCAGTCCACAGGCCAGAGCGCCGAGCAGGAACGCCGCGAATGCATGGCGCGCGGCATGGCGCCGATCGTCGCCGAGGACGATCGCCAGCGGGGCCGCGACCGCTGCGAGCGCCGGCCCCGCCCACAGCGCGCGCACGTCCTGCGCGCCGGCGGCGAACGAGAGTCCGAGCGCGGCGATCGCGAGCAGGATCCCGGCTCCGAGGCGGCGCAGCCCCCGCACGCGCACCAGGCCCAGCGCCGAGATCCCGGTGATGACGCACAGCGCGCCGCGCGCGACGCGCGACCATCCGTCGTCGAGCCACATCCCGGTGGGATCGAGCACGGCGGGCGCGCCGATCCGGGTGAGCGCGGTGACCCCGACACCGACCAGCGCGAGCGCGAGCACGGCGTGGATCAGGGCGCCGAGGCGGTCGAGCAGGCGCCCGCTCACGGCGCCACCGGCCACATCCCGCCCAGCCCGCCAAGCGGCGGATCGAGTGCGGCGAGGAATACGAGCGTGATCGCGATTCCTGCGACGAACCACCACTCGCGACCGCGCAACTCCGGCGCTTCGATCGGCGTCGGCGGCGCGCCACGCAGCGTGCGATAGACCGCGAGCATCAGCGCGAGCGCGCCAAGA
>JBKJNH010000212.1:0-39762 GCA_046596055.1 Candidatus Eiseniibacteriota bacterium | reverse complement strand
GGCCCGTCGACGGTGACCTGATGCTCGGCCTTGACGGTGGGCACGGCGGGGAACTGGGCGTCGTCCTGGCGCGGCACGGCCGAACGACCCTTGCCCTTCCCATACTCGATCGAGAGGCGGTTCTGCGCGTCCTGCCCGACCTTCACCTCGTCGCGCGGCAGCTTGCGCACGGCGTCGGCGAAGTGTCGAGCCTGCACGGCGGCGCGCCCCGGCGTCTTGATCTTTGCCGGCACGGTGATCGACGTCGTGAGATCGAGATCGGTGCCCGTGATGCGCAGCGTCGAACCTTCGGCTTCGAGCAGCACCGTCGAGAGAATCGGGATCGTGCTCTTGGAGGGAACCGACGCCAGCGCCGTCGACAGCGCGTAGGACAGGTCCGCCTGCTGGATGGTGAATTCCATTCGACTTCTCCCTCTTCCCGGGGGGGCGCCTCAGGGACGAACGCGGGGCTCCGGAGGGGGCCTGGACCCCCTGTCTCCGAGCCCCCTGATCGCACGGAACCGGGAGGCTGGGAAATCGACGTCAGACTATCTCTTATTCTCTTTTCTCTCAAGTACTTAAAAGAACTAGAACCAGTAGAAACGGTGGGGATGTGGACAACCTCGGAATGCGAACTTTAACCTCTTGTTCCGCAGCGGGTTACGGGCTAAAACTCCGTCCTCGATGAGCGCTCCCGGCACGGGATGATTCCGGACCCGTTGTCCACCGGTTCGAGTTGTCCCCAAAGGGGCCGAAACCGCACCCCGGTTGCCCCCCGATTCTCCACCGGTCGTCCCCACCCGCCGATGCCCGTAGAGGCGCGTCAGCGAGCGTTCTGGATCGTCTCGGCGAGGCGCTCGACGGTGTCGCGCATCTGGCGATCGGTCACCTTCAGGCGCTCGATCTTGTCGCAGGCGTGGATGACGGTCGTGTGATCGCGATCGAAGAAGCGGCCGATCTCGGACAGCGACAGCGTGGTCTGGCGACGCATCAGGGACATCGCCATCTGTCGCGGCAGGGCGACCGAGGCGGTGCGGCGCTTGCCCTTGAGCTGCTCGCGCGTGATCCCGTAGTGCTGGGCGACGATGTGCACGATCGTCTCGGGCTCGATCGACAGCGACTCGGCGTGGACGAACTCGCTCAGGATCTCCTGCGCCATCTGCTCGGTCGGCTCGGACATGCGCGCGATCGAGGTGTAGGCGATGAGGCGCAGCAGGCAACCCTCCAGCTCACGCACGTTGCCCTTCACGTGGCTGGCGATGAGCAGGGCGATCGGTCCCGGCAGGTAGAAGCGATCAGCCGCGGCCCGCTTCTGCAGGATGGCGACCCGCGTCTCGAGCTCCGGCGGCTTGACGTCGACGACCAGGCCCTGGTGGAAGCGCGATACCAGGCGCTCCTCGAGCCCGTCGATCTCGCGCGGCGGCTTGTCGCAGGTGAGCACGATCTGCTTCTGCGCCTCGTACAGCGCGTTGAAGGTGTGGAAGAACTCCTCCTGCGTGGCGTCCTTGGTGGCGAGGAACTGAATGTCGTCGATGAGCAGGAGGTCGGCGCGGCGATACTTCTCGCGGAACGCCAGCGTCGTGCCCGTCTGGATGGCGGCGATCATCTGGTTCATGAACTTCTCGGCCGACATGTAGTAGATCACCGCGTTCGGGTTGTCCTCGCGGACCCTGTGCCCGATCGCGTTCGACAGGTGCGTCTTGCCCAGCCCCACGCCGCCGTAGATCACGAACGGGTTGTACATCCGGCCGGGGCGCTCGGCGACGCCGGCCGCGCCGGCATAGCTCATCTGGTTCGAGCCGCCGACGACGAACGTGTCGAACGTGTAGCGCGCGATCAAGCCGCTGCCGTCCTCCGGCGCGATCACCGAGGACGGGGCCGGCCGCGGGGGAGTCGCAAACAGTTCGGGCGCCCGCTCGCGCTCGGGTGCGCGCTCGGCCGGCCTCCGGGTCGAGGGGAGGACGGACAGCTCGGGGGCGACGGTGAAACGGATCGAGGGCGCGCGGCCCAGGACGGAGAACGCGCTCTCGGCAAGGGGTTCGAGGTAGTGCTGTTGAATCCACTCGATGAAGAACAGGCTGGGCACCTCGAGCTCGAGCGCCGCGTCGGAGACGACGCGAGCGCGGACGGGCTGGAACCAGGTGTCGAACGCCTGCAGTGTGGGCAGGCGGCGCTGCACTTCATCGAGGATGCGATCCCAAAGTACCGGGGTGGGGTCGACGGCCATCGGAACGATCCTTGTGGTGAAAAGCGACGTCCAAGTTATCCACAGGTCCCAAAACCGGAGGAGAACCGCGTCTGTTGGCCCTGCGAAGCGGGCGCGGTCCAGGGGCGGGCGCAGCATGCGCGAGTTGTCCACAGTGGGAGAAAACCCGCCAACCCCTTGTCGTATCTAAACTTTGCCGGATCCTCCTGCCCGGCTATCCACTTCTTGTCCACACCGCGGAGCCCCTGAAAAAGGTCCCGGCGGCCGATCTCGGGTCGGTCGGGAAGGCCCGCATGGAACGTGTTGCAGAATCAACAGTTGGGAGCGACCAACCAGGTCCAGGAGCGGGTCGGTGAGTCGACTCCGGAAAGGCGTGGCAAACTAGCACCCGGTCCAGCCCCCCACAAGGCCGATTTTCATCTTTCGACAGATCGTCTAACCGACGTATTTCTAGTCCTTTGGGGGCATTTTCTCGATCCGGGATCGGGTTCCGACCGATAGGCCGGGGAGCCATCGGCACTTGGCCCTCCTCGCCCACCGGTGCACAACGAAGCGGGGCCCGACCAAAGGCCGCGCCCCGTGGTGCATCCATGAACGTCGATCGACGGGAGCCCTTTAGAACAGGACGTTGATCCCCGTGATGAACGAGTCCTGATTGCCGACTCCAAACTCCCCGACGACCGAGAACGTCCGCGTCGCCTCCCACTCGAGGCCGAAGCGGGCGATCACGTCGACCTCGGTGTCATCGCCGTTCCCATTGCCTGCGTTGTCGTAGCTCGCGTTCTGGAAGTCCATGCCGACCGAGCCGTAAGGCGACAGCGCGCCGCCGCCGTCGAGCGCGAAGCGGTGGCTGTACAGAAGCGCCGGCTGCAGCTCGAGCAGCGTGTAGCCGTCGCCGATGGTCAGCCCGACCGCGCCGTCGAACGCCAGGTCGAGCGGGAACTCGCCATCCGCGCGCTTGATGCTGGGGCGGATGTCGGCGCCGAGGATGATTCCACCGTCGCCGGGGCCGTCGACGAAGCCGAACTGCAGGCCCCAATCGAAGGACGGGCTCGAGCCGAAGCGGACCTGGCCGAGCAGCCCGACGTCGTCGACGCGATCGCCCAGGAGCAGGTACGCGCCCCACAGGTTGCTGTCGTTGCGCAACGGGTGCGCCGGGTGGAGCTGGCCGAACACCTGGGCCGAGGCCGGAACCGCGAACAGGCAGAGCGTGGCGAGAACGAGAGCAAGGCGCTTCATGGTGGCTCCTCGGAGGGTACGCACGGGCCCCGCAGGATGCGGGAGGGACTCCCCAGCCCGGGCGTAAGCTCGCAGAGCGATCGGCAGGCGTCAAGACGCGGGACGGGCCGTCGCGCCGGTCGGCGGGCCCGGGGGTGACCGGTACGGGGGCCGGAGGGGCCTCGCGAGGAGGCGCAGGGCGGGAGCGCGACGTGCCCGTATCCTTGCCCGAAGGGCAAGGGCCGTGCCGATTCGACGAGCGAGGGAGACGCCACGGATGAACGCTTGCCGTTCAACGCGTTCGCAACGACGCCCCTCGCGGCAACCGATCGCCGCCCCGATCAAACCGTCGCTGCAACGTGAGCAGCCGTCGCCGCGTCGACGGTCCGGATGGACAGCCCGCCTCGAATCGCTACACTGCGGCCGTGGCTGCCACCATTCTCATCGTCGACGACGAGCGCGAAATTCGCGAACTCCTGCGCTACAACCTGGAGCGCGCGGGTTATCAGGTGCTGGTGTCGGCGGCCGGCGAGGAGGGTCTTGCCCGCATCTTCGCGACGCACCCCGACCTGGTGCTGCTCGACCTGCTGCTGCCCGGCCTCAACGGCCTCGAGATCCTGCGCGAGGTGCGCGCCGAGCCCTCGACCCGCGACCTGCCCATCGTCCTACTGACCGCGCGCGGCGCCGAGATGGACAAGCTCCTTGGCTTCGAGCGCGGGGCCGACGACTACATCACCAAACCGTTCTCGCCCAAGGAAGTGATCGCCCGCGTCGAGGCGGTGCTGCGCCGGACACGCCCCGCCCCCGCGCCCGCCACGCTCGCGGCCGGCGGGCTCACGCTCGACAACGCGAAGCGCGAGGTGCGACTCGACGGCGCCGAGCTGACGCTGACCCCGCGCGAATACGAGCTGCTCTACTTCCTCGCCCGCCATCCCGGGCGGGTGTTCTCGCGCGACGAACTCCTGAGCAAGGTGTGGGGCTACGACTTCCGCGGCGAGACCCGGACCGTCGACGTGCACGTGCGCCGCCTGCGCGCCAAGCTCGGCCCCGCCGCCGCGACGATGATCGCCACCGTCACCGGCTCCGGCTACAAGTTCGTGGTCCGCTGAACGGGCCGGTCCGGCGATGATCCGCTCCCTCGTCACCGGCCTCCTGATCGCATTCGCGGTCGCGCTCGCCGCCCTCGCCTACTCCCTCGGCCAACAGGAACGCCGCTCGGTCGAGGCGGCGCTCGAGGCGCAACTGCGCCGTGACGCCGGGCTGCTCGCCACGCTCGTGCCGGTCGACGCTGTACGAGCCGGCGATGCGCGCGCGGTCGACGCGTGGGCCGACCTGATCGGCGCCGGGCTCGAGCACCGCGTGACCGTGATCGCCGGTGACGGCGCGGTGCTGGGCGACTCGCGCGTACGGACCGACTCGCTTGCCGCCATCGGGAGCCATGGCGACCGTCCCGAAGTCATCGGCGCGCGCGCCGAGGAGTTCGGACGCGACCGCCGGCGCAGCGGCACGACCGGCGAGGAATACCTCTACGTGGCGCGATGCCTGCCCGCGCCGGAGGGTGCGGTGGTGCGCGTCGCCATGCCGCTCGAGGGCCTGCGCGCGCACGTGCGCGACGGGCTGTCGGCGCTGTGGGCGCTGGCCGCCGGCGCGTTCGGGTTCGGCCTGGTCGTCGCGCTGTGGCGCGCCCGGCCGGCGGCGCGGCGACTGCGCGCCTTCGAGGACGTGGCGCGGCGCCTCGAGGCGGGCGACCTTGGGGCGCGCGCCTCGGAGGAAGGACAGGACGAAATCACCGAGGTCGCGCGCATGGTCAACCGCATGGCGGCCGGCCTTCGCCACACACTCGAGAAGGTCGCCGCCGAGCGTGACATGCGCGAGGAGATGCTCGCCGCGATGACCGACGGCGTCGTGCTGCTCGACGCGCCCGGTGCGATCGTCCACGCCAATGCGGCGCTCGCGCGGGCCCTGGGCCTGGGGGGGAAGGCCGGCATCGGCGAGCGGTTCACGGAGTGGTGCCGGCTGCCGGAACTCGACGCGTTCCTCACCGAGGCGCGCGTCTCCGCCGGCCCGGTGCGTCGCGAGCTGGTGCTGCGTGGCGCGGCGGAGCGCACGCTCGACGCGGTGGCCACCCGGCTGGCCGACGGCTCGCTCCTGCTGGTCGTGCGCGATCTCACGCCGATCCGACACCTCGAGCGCGTGCGCCAGGACTTCGTGGCCAACGTGTCGCACGAGCTGAAGACGCCGCTGACCTCGATCCTGGGTTACGCCGAGACGCTGCTCGACGGCGGGCTCGACGACGCGGCGCGGCGGCGCGAGTTCGTCGAGACGATCCGCGATCAGGCGGCGCGCCTGCAGGCGATCACCGAGGACCTGCTCGTGCTGGCCGAGCTCGAGCGCCCCGACGCAGCGCTGGCGCTGGGCCCCGTCGACCTGGGGCAGGTGTCCCGGGCAGTCACCGCGGCGCTATTGCCCCGCGCGCGCAAGTCGGGACTCGTGCTCGAGTGCGCGACGCCCGAGCGACCGGTCATGGTGCTGGGAGAGCGCGGCCGGATCGAGCAGATGCTGTTCAACCTGGTGGACAACGCGCTCAAGTACACCGAGGCTGGCGGCGTCACGGTGCGCGTGGCGACCGACGGCGCCGCGGTTTCGCTCGACGTCGAGGACACCGGGCCCGGGGTGCCCGAGGACGCGCGCTCGCGCATCTTCGAGCGCTTTTATCGCGTCGACGCCGCGCGCTCGCGCGACATTCCCGGCACCGGCCTGGGGCTGTCGATCGTTCGCCACATCGCCGAACTGCATCACGGCACGGTCGAGTTCGCGAATCGCCCCGGCGGCGGGGCGCGCTTCACCGTGCGCCTGCCCCGCCTCGCGTAGCCCTCCGCCGCCACACCCCGCCGCGATTTAACCGCGCTGTTACCTCGTGGTCCCCGGTTCTTCAAACCAGGAGGCGATCGTCTTCGCGTGTCCCTCGTCGTTGCGCTCGGTCGCCTCGAGTTCGGCCGCCGCGAGCTGGACACGCTGGCCCACCGACCGCCGACGAGGGAGGACCCGACACATGAGCGCCATGGAAACCCTGCTGCCCGAGGACACGGCGGACGGGACGATGACCGGGAAGGACGAAGTGCGGGCCCACCTGCTCGCCACGATTCGCGACCTGCACCAGCAGGCGGGCGCCCTGTCCCGCATCCACCGGACGCACCCGGCGCTCTATGCCCAGGCGCGCCGGGCGTTCGGCTCGTGGCGCGAGGCGGTCGCCGCCGCCGGGATCGACTACGGCCGGGAACTCGACCAGAGCCTGCGCCGTGGGCTGCTGCTGCGCGACCAGCGACGCGCCCTGTGGCACGCCCTGTCCCGCTTCCTGATCGAGCACCCCGGGGCCGACGACGCCGCGCTCCAGGCCGCGCGACCGGAGCTGGCGGGCCGGGTTCGCCGCTGCTGGGGGAGCGTGGAAGGCGCGCTGGCCTGGGCCGAGAAGAGCCGCGCCCGCAGCCCGTTCACACGGTTGTTACACGGCGGCAACGGATAGGCAACCGATCGCCCGCATTCTGACGACGATCCGGAGAGGCCGTTCGTCCCGCCCCGGCCCATGCGACGTCGGTCGCGGCCGCGGGCACCCGTCGTCAGGAGACCCTCGATGCATGCTCGCCGCTGGACCGCCATCGCGCTCGTCCTCGTCGTTCCGTTCCTCGCCGGCTGTGGCGGGCGCGACCGGGCGAAGAGCGTCAACGTCAAGGGCTCGGACACCATGGTCATCCTCGGCCAGAAGTGGTCCGACGAGTACATGAAGGCGCACCCCGGAGCCGTCGTCGCCGTCACCGGCGGCGGATCGGGCACCGGGATCGCGCAGCTCATCAACGGGACCATCGATATCGCCCAGTCCTCGCGACCGATGAAGGACGAGGAGAAGCAGCAGGCCGAGAAGGCCGGCGGCGGCGCGGTCGAGGAGCATGCGGTCGCCCGCGACGGGGTCACCGTCTACGTCCACGCCTCGAACCCGCTGACGACGATCTCGATGGAGCAGCTGAAGGGCATCTACACCGGGACGATCGCCAACTGGAAGGACCTGGGCGGACCCGACAAGCCGATCGTCGTTTACAGCCGCGAGAACAACTCGGGCACGTACGTGTTCTTCAAGGAGCACGTGCTGGGCGGGGCCGACTTCGTCGAGCGGGCGCAGACGCTGCCTGGCACCGCCGCCGTCGTCAACGCCGTGATGCAGGACGAGAACGGCATCGGCTACGGCGGCATCGCGTACGGCGCGGGGATCAAGCACCTGGGGATTCTCGGCGCCGCCGGCGCGCCGGTCGAGCCCACCGAGGAGACGATCAAGAGCGGCGCCTACCCGCTGTCCCGGCCGCTCTACTGGTACGTCAGCGCGAAGGCGCCGCAGGCCGCGCGGGACCTCGTCGCCTGGGTCCTCTCGGAGCCGGGGCAGGCCCACGTCAAGGAGGTCGGGTACTTCCCGATCCGCTGATGCCCGCCCCGCCGCTTCTCGCCCGTCCGGTCGACCATCGACGCCGGCGCATCGATCGCTTCGCCGAGATGGCCATCGCCGCTTCGGCGCTCCTCACCGTGACGGGGATCGTCCTGATTTTCGTCTTCGTGTTCCGCGAGGCGCTGCCGATCCTGCTCGACCGCGAGACGCAGCTCGAGGCCAACCTCGCGAAGTTCTTCAGCCCCGGCTCGTGGCAGCCCGTGTCGGACCACCCCAAGTACTCGTTCATCCCGCTGCTCATCGGCTCGCTCAAGGCGACGCTCATCGCCGTCCTGACGGCCGTGCCCGTCGCCGTGCTCGCCGCGTTGTACACGGCCGAGTTCGCTCCGCGCGCCGCCCGCGAGTTCCTCAAGCCGGTCGTCGAGCTGCTCGCCGGCATCCCGTCGGTCGTGCTCGGGTTCTTCGCCCTCATCGTGCTGGCCACGGCGGTTCAGGCGGTGACCGGCGCGCCGACCCGGCTCAATGCCTTCAACGCGGGGCTGGCGCTCGGGTTCTCGATCATCCCGGTCGTCTACTCGGTCAGCGAGGACGCGCTGCGCGCCGTGCCGTCGTCGTATCGCGAGGCGTCGCTGGCGCTGGGCGCCAGCGCGTGGCAGACCGCGTTCTGCGTCACGCTGCCGGCCGCCTGGGCGGGGATCTTCGCCGCCGTCATGCTCGGCCTGGGGCGCGCGGTGGGCGAGACGATGATCGTGCTCATGGCCTCGGGCAACGCCGCCATCACCTCGTGGTCGGCGTTCGACTCGATCCGCACCATGTCGGCGACGATCGCCGCCGAGCTCGCCGAGGTGGTCGTCGGCAGCCCGCACTACTCGACCCTGTACTTCATCGGCGGCCTCCTCTTCATCATCACGTTCGTGCTCAACGTCGCCGCCGGCCTCATGGTCGACCGCATGCGCCGCCGCCTGGTCGGGGCCTGATCGTGAGCGTCTTCCCGAACGTCGTGCCCGGTCCGTCGGTCCGCAAACTGGCGAACCCGGCGCGCCGCGCCGCGCAGGCGGGCTGGAACGTGCTGTGGACGGGCGTGACGGGCCTGGCGACGTTGTGGATCGTGCTCATCGTCGGCGTGATCCTGGGAACGATCGTGATCGGCGGATGGCGTACGGTGACGCCCACGTTCCTGCTCGGCAACCCGGAGAACGGGATGACCGAGGGCGGCATCTTCCCGGCCATCTACGGAACCGTGCTGCTCGTCTTCCTCATGATCATCGCCGTGCTCCCGATCGGCGTACTCGCCGCGGTCTACCTGCACGAGTACGCGCGGGCGAACTCGCCGGTGACCCGCGCCGTGCGCTTCGCGGTGAACAACCTGGCGGGCGTGCCGTCGATCGTCTTCGGTCTGTTCGGCCTGGGCTTCTTCATCCAGTTCATGGGGCGCGGCATCGATGGCGCGCTGGGCCAGGGCGTCCAGTTCGGCCAGCCGGCGATTCTCTGGGCGGCGCTGACGCTGGCCCTGCTCAACCTGCCCGTCGTCATCGTGTCGACCGAGGAGGCGCTGCGCGCGGTGCCGCGCTCAGCCCGCGAGGGCTCGCTCGCGCTCGGGGCGACGCGCTGGCAGACCGTGTGGCATGTCGTCCTGCCGCAGGCGCTGCCCGGCGTCCTCACCGGCGCGATCCTGGCGGTGAGCCGTGGTGCCGGCGAAGTGGCGCCAATCCTGTTCACCGGTGCGGCGTACTACCTGCCGTACCTGCCGACGGCGTTGACCGACCAGTTCATGGAACTCGGTTATCACGTCTACGTGCTGGCCACCCAGTCGCCGAACGTCGAGCAGACCCTGCCGCTGCTCTACGGTACCGTGCTCGTGCTGCTGCTGCTGACGTTCGCGCTCAACTTCACCGCCATCGTGCTGCGCGCGCGGCTGCGCCGGCGCATGGGCCTGAGGGACTGACATGAAGACCACCTTGAGCGACGCTCCAATCGCTCCCGCCGCGCCGGGGCCGCCGCGCCCGCTCCCGCGCGTCCACGCTCCGGTCGACGGCGCGCGACCCGCGGCCGCCGGGCGCGAGATCCTCCGGGCCGACGCGCTCTCGCTCTTCTACGGCAAGACGCAGGCGCTGCACGGCGTGACGCTGTCGATCCCCGAGCGATCGGTGACGGCGCTGATCGGCCCGTCGGGCTGCGGCAAGTCGACGCTGCTGCGCTCGTTCAATCGCATGAACGACCTGATCGAGGGCGTGAAGGTGGAAGGCACCGCGTGGCTCGACGGCACCGACCTGTACGCCGCGGGCGTCGACGTGGTCGATCTGCGCCGCCGCGTCGGCATGGTGTTCCAGCGCGCCAACCCGTTTCCCAAGTCGATCTACGAGAACGTGGCGTTCGGGCCCCGCATGTTCGGCATGAAGTCGAGCGGCGAGCTCGACGACCTGGTCGAGCGCACGCTTCGCCAGGCGGCCCTGTGGGAAGAGGTGAAGGACCGGCTCAAGGACTCGGCGCTCCGCCTGTCGGGCGGGCAGCAGCAGCGGGTGTGCATCGCGCGCAGCCTCGCGGTCGAGCCCGAGGTGCTGCTCATGGACGAGCCCGCGTCGGCGCTGGACCCGACGTCGACGGCGAAGATCGAGGAGCTGGTGCTCGACCTGAAGGCGCGCTATACCATCGTGGTGGTGACTCACAACATGCAGCAGGCGGCGCGCATCTCGGACCGGACGGCGTTCCTCATGCAGGGGCGGCTGGTCGAGTACGACGACACGGCGAGGATCTTCACCCAGCCGGCCGAGCGCCTGACCGAGGACTACATCAGCGGCCGCTTCGGTTGATCCCGGGCGGCGAGGGGAGCGCATGGAACGGCATTTCGACGAGGAGCTGAACGAACTGAAGTCCCGCCTCCTGCTCATGGGGGGCCGGGCCGAGGCCTCCGTGCACAAGGCGATCGACGCCCTGAAGCGGCGGGATCGCGCTCTGGCCGAGGAGATCTTCGCGGAAGACCGGGCCATCGATCAGCTCGAGGTCGAAATCGACGAGCGCTGCGTCCGGCTGCTTGCGCTGCGCCAACCCGTGGGACAGGACCTGCGCTTCATCATCTCGGCGCTCAAGATCGTGAACGACCTGGAGCGGGTGGGCGATCATGCCGTGAACATCGCCCAGTCGGCGATCAAGCTGTCGGCCGAGGCCGAGCTCAAGCCGCTGATCGACATCCCACGCATGGCCACGATCGCGACGCGGATGCTCACCGAGGCGCTCGACGCGTTCGTGCGCAACGACGCGGCGGCGGCGCGGACCGTCCTCACCGAGGACGACGAGGTCGACCACCTGAAGAGCCAGCTCTTCCGCGAGCTGCTGTCGTTCATGATCGAGAAGCCCGAGACGATCTCGCGCTCGATCGAACTGATCCTCGTGTCGCGGAACCTGGAGCGGGTCGCCGACCTGGCGACGAACGTCGCCGAGGAGGTCGTGTTCATCGCCGAGGCGCGCGTGGTGAAGCACCACATGGAAGAGCGCCAGGCAAACTAGGCGCGGCTCACATCCGGGGCAGGAACCGCGGCGTCCGCGCCGCGTAGGTGCGCCACTCCTCCGGCCACGCCGCGGCGAGCGCCTGCTCCTCGAGGTCGGCGCGCCAGCGCGCCGTCCAAGGGTACGCGCAGCCCACCAGCGCAAACCCGAGCAGGCTGCCCCAGGCCAGCGCCGCACCCGCGAAGAGCAGGCCGAGCGCGGTGTACATCGGGTGACGGACCAACGTGAACGGTCCGGAGGTGACGAGCGAGGCCCGGGCGTCGCCGCGCACCGTCGCACCGACCGCGAAGTTCGCGCCCAGCGACAGGGCGGCCCACACGGCGATCATCGTTCCGCTCAGGCACGAGAGCGCCGCGGCCGCGGCGGCGATCGCCTGGACCGGGGCGGGAAACCACTCCACCTGTCCCGGTGTTCGCGCCGTCGCGAATGCGCCCACGACGACCACGGCGGCCATCGCGGCGAGGCGCGGCGCCGAACCCGGCGGCCGGACGCGCGGCGGAACCGCCGACGCCTTGCCGGCATGAGCCCGGACGTGGATCCCGACGACCGCCACGAACGTCAGGACGAGCGACAGGATCGCCGCGACCCGCGCGGAGATCCACGCCGATTCCAGCAGCGCCGCCATGACTTCCGATGCGTCCATCGCCGACCTCCGCCGGTCCGGGGCCGGAACCGGCTCCGGACCGCGACTCCAAGCCACTGTGCGTCAACGAGATAACAGCGGGGTCAGTTGCCGCTGACCGGCCGCTGTGCTATCAACAAGGCATGTGGTCTTGCGCCCGCAGGACTGTCTCGAGCAGCGCCCCCGACCCTCCGCGAGGTCTCCGTGAAATTCAACTTCTTCCCGCAGGACGAGGATTTCTTCGCACTCTTCGTCAAGCAGGGAGCGCTGGTCAGCGAGGGTTGCCGCCAGCTCCACGAGATGATCACCGTCTTCGACAACCTCGACGAGCGCGCGCGCCGGCTCAAGGAAGTCGAGCACCAGGGCGACCTCGTCACCCACGAGATCTTCGAGCGCCTCAACCGCACGTTCATCACGCCGCTCGAGCGCGAGGACATCCACGCGCTGGCCAGCGGTCTCGACGACGTGCTCGACTCGGTCGAGGCGATCGGCAGCCGACTCGTCATGTTCCATGTCGCGAACACGACGCCGGAAGCGGCCAAGCTGTCGGTGATCCTCGTCAAGTGCGGCGCCCAGATCGAGCAGGCCGTGGCGAACCTCAAGGACTTCAAGAACCTGATGGCCTTCACCATCGAGCTCAATCGCCTGGAGAACGAGGCCGACGTGATCTCCCGCGAGGTGGTCGCCGACCTGTTCAGCGGCCGGCACGAGGTGCTCGACGTGTTGCGCTGGAAGGAAATCTACGGCCGCCTCGAGAACGCGGCCGACCTGTGTGAGGACGTCGCCAACACGATCGAGACGATCGTGATCAAGAACCGGTAGCCGTGCCCGCGTTCTCGACCGAAGTCTGGGTCATCATCGTCCTCGCGCTCGCGTTCGACTTCATCAACGGCTTTCAACGCGGCGAACTCGATCGCGACGGTCGTCTCGACGCGCGTCCTGTCGCCGAAGGTGGCCGTGCTGTGGGCCGGGTTCTTCAACTTCGCGGCGTTCGCGGTGCTCGGCACGCACGTGGCGAAGACGATCGGCAAGGGCGTCATCGATCCCGCGGTCGTCACCCCGACGATCCTGATCGCCGCGGTCACCGGCGCGATCGTGTGGAACCTGATCACCTGGTGGCTGGGACTGCCCACGTCGTCGTCGCACGCGCTGATCGGCGGATTCGTCGGCGCGGCGGTCGTCGGTGCCGGACCCGATGCGGTGATCGTCAAGGGCCTGATCAAGATCATGCAGTTCATCGTCATTTCGCCGTTGGTCGGGCTGGCCCTCGGCTGGTGCTTCATGATGGCCGTGTCGTGGATCTTCTTCCGCTCCACCCCGCGCTTCGTCGACACGGTCTTCCGGCGACTGCAATTGCTCTCGGCGGCCGCGTTCAGCCTGGGACACGGCGGCAACGACGCGCAGAAAACGATGGGCATCATCACGGTCGCGCTCTACGCGACCGGCAACCTGACGGGCGAGTTCGAGGTGCCGCTGTGGGTCGTGCTGGCGAGCCACGCGACGATCGGTCTCGGGACCATGTTCGGCGGGTGGCGCATCGTCAAGACGATGGGCATGAAGCTCACCAAGCTGGCGCCGGTTGGCGGCTTCTGCGCCGAGACGGCGGGCGCGCTTACGCTGTTCGGAGCGACGCTCACCGGCATCCCCGTGTCGACCACCCATACGATCACCGGAGCGATCGTCGGCGTGGGCTCGACGCGGCGACTCTCGGCCGTGAAGTGGGGCGTCGCCGGGCGCATCCTGTGGGCCTGGGTGCTGACCATGCCCATGTCGGCGCTGGTCGCGGGGCTCTGCTATCTTGCCCTGAGGGCATTCGGACGCGCCTGAGTCCCCCGGCCCGACCCCCCGACACGAGGAGAGCGACATGTCCACCCCGACCGATCCCGGGCAACTCTCGCGCATGGACTCGTTCAAGGCGCAGATGAAGAAGGCGCTCATGATCTTCGTCGGGCTCGACCTCGTCTTCATTGCGGGAGCGCTTGCGTTGTACTTCCTGGTGCTGCAGCCGCAGATGGGCAGGATCGAGGCGGCGCGCGACGAGGCAATCCGCAGCGGGGTCGCGACGCAGGCGCGATTGCGCGCGGTCGAGGCGCGCTATGCCCTCACGGTGATGGACGTCCCCGGAGCGAAGGTCGCGGCCGCCGATGTGACGGCGCAGCTCACCGGCCTCGTCGCACGCGTCCCGGCCGACCGCACGCAAGAGGCGGCCGAGGTGAAGCAGCTCGTCGACCGGGCGGCCCTCGTGCAGTCGGCCTTCGACATCGATCCGAATGCGGCGCGGAAGGACCTCGAAGTCATCGAGGCGAAGCTCGCCGCGCTGTATCCCGCGATCAGGCCGCAGCCGCCCACGGGCCGGAAATGAAACCGGGGCGCCGGTCGCCCGGCGCCCCGTTCTGGATGAAGCGGTTCTGCGAGGTGAAACTAGCCGCGCACGACGTTCGCAGCCTGGAGACCCTTCGGTCCCTGGACGACGTCGAACGTGACACGCTCGCCCTCGGCGAGCGTCTTGAACCCCGAACCCCCGATGGCCGAGAAGTGGACGAACACATCCTCGCCACCCTCCTGGGAGATGAAACCAAAACCCTTCGCCTCGTTGAACCACTTCACGGTGCCAGCAGCCACTTCGATACTCCTTGTTCCTGGGGGCGAACCCCCAAACAGCGCCGTCTGATCGTGACGGCAACGTCCGGTCGTTGTGACCGGCGTGCTTCGATTCCCGCTTCGCGCCTACCCAACAAAAACGCCAGGACGAGTCCTGGCGAACGATCGGGCGCGGCGCATCCACGAACCACCGAAGACATCCTGAGTATCGGCAGGCCCGGATTCCGGCGCAAGCGGGAAATCGAGAAATGTCCACCGCCGCGGGCCCGACAACCCTTTGACATTCGGACCGGCGGGGGCGCCGCTGCGCCCTGCGTCATTCCTGAATTTCACCGCCGCGGGAGCGTCGCTCCGTGAGTCGGTTGCGCGTCTGGGCCAGCGACGAATACACGGTGCCGCTGCCGCCGGGACATCCGTTCCCGATGGCGAAGTACCGCGCCTTGCGCGAGCTTCTGCTTGCCGAGGGCGTCGTCGTCGGCAATCGCGTTGCGCGCTGTGAACCCGCGCCCGTCGAGTGGTTGCAGCGCGCGCACGACGTGGCGTTCGTCGAGCGTGCGCTCGGCGGCACGCTGGGCGCGGACGAGGTGCGCCGCCTCGGCATGCCGTGGAGCGAGGCCCTGGTGACTCGCGCCCGCGCCGCCGTGTTCGGCACCGTTCAGGCGGGCTTCGCCGCGCTCGAGGACGGCGTCGCGGGCAACCTGGCCGGCGGCACGCATCACGCGTTCCGGGATCGCGGCGAGGGCTATTGCCTGTTCAACGACCATGCGGTGGCGATCGCGGCGTTGCGCGCGGCCGGGCATGCCGCGCGGCCGTTCATCGTCGACCTCGACGTGCACCAGGGGAACGGCACGGCGGCGATCTTCGCCGACGACCCGACGGTCTTCACGCTGTCGCTGCACGGTCGCACCAACTACCCGCTGCACAAGGAGAGGAGCTCGCTCGACGTAGAGCTCGAGGACGGCGTCGGGGACGACGCATACCTGGCGGCGCTCGACGCCGTTCTCGCTCCGGGGCTGGCCGCGCACGCCCCGGACGTCGTGTTCTACCAGGCCGGCGTCGACGCGCACGAGCACGATCGCCTGGGGCGGCTCGCGCTCACGTTCGACGGGATTGCCGACCGCGACGCGCGCGTGCTGGCCGCCTGCGCGGCGCGCGACGTGCCGGTCGTGATCACGCTGGGCGGGGGCTATGGTCGCCCGCTCGAGTCGACCGTTCGCGCCCATGCGAGCGTGTTTCGGGCGGCCGCCGCGGCGCTCGCCCACCGCAGAGCCGAGCCGCCGGGGGCGTGATACACTGCCGGCGATCGCCACGACGACCCCCGCAGAACCACCTGTGACGAGGAGATCCACCCATGGCCAAGTACGTCCTCCCGCCGCTGCCGTTCGACGTCGCGGCGCTCGAACCGCACATTTCGGCGCGCATCATGGAGCTGCATCACGACAAGCACCACGGCGCCTACGTCACCAATGCGAACGGCCTGCTCGACCGCCTCGAGGAGTCGCGCGCGAAGGAGGACTTCGCCACGATCCCCGCGCTCGAGCGCGGCCTCGCGTTCAACGTCTCGGGCCACGTCCTGCACACGATCTTCTGGCAGAACCTGACGGCCAAGGCCGCGACCGAGCCCGAACCGGGCGGAGCGCTGGCCGAGCAGATCAAGCGCGACTTCGGATCGTTCGCCGTCTTCAAGAAGCAGATGAACGCGGCCGCCTCGACCGTCATGGGCTCGGGCTGGGGAGCCCTGGTGTGGGAGCCGTTGCTCGGCCGCCTGATCACCGTGCAGGTCTATGACCATCAGTCGAACATCACGCAGGCCGGCGTGCCGATCATGGTGCTCGACGCGTGGGAGCACGCCTGGTACCTGCAGTACGAGAACCGCAAGACCGACTTCTTCGACGCGACGTGGAACCTGTGGAACTGGGCCGACATCGGCGCCCGCTTCGACCAGGCGAAGGCGCTCGAGCTGAAGCTGGTGGGCGCGACGGCCTAGCGCCGCGCAGCGCCGCACGCAGGTCTCGGGACTTGATGACGAAGGGGGCGCCTGCCGTGCGGGGCGCCCCCTTTCCGTCTCCCGATAACGGGTCACCGGGTCGCGCGGTTCACCCTGAAACGGGCGCCGTTCGCGGTTGACCGCTCCGCCCCCGGGGCCTAATCTGGTCCGTCCGGGTCACCTGCCCGGACCCCTGCGATTCGTCGAGCATCCGTGACGCCGCAACCGCCTCCGACGGCCACCCCCCGGCCCCGCTTCCGCTCCTCTTGCGGTGCCGCACATTCGAAACTTGATCGCTCGCCGCGCATCCGCACGCCTCGGCCCGCGCCTTCGTGGCCCGCGTCGAGCCGTGCGCACCATGGTTCCAGGAAGTCTTTCGCCGCGACCCTCCGGGAGGTACGCCCGATGTCCTTTCGACCCCTGTTCAACTTCCGTCCCTGGCGCGCCAGCCGCGCGCTCGTCGCGCTGGCGATCGCCGCCGCGATCGGCACGACTGCGTTCGTCGCCGACGCGCAGGCCCAGGGCCGCTCGCCCGAAATGCGGCGCGGCCGTCCGATCGAGGGCGAGATCCTCGTCAAGTACAAGCCGGGGATGGCGTCCATGCAGCGGGCCGAGGCGCGTGCCGCGCTCGGCAACGGGACGCGCAAGCTGCGCGACTACGACTTCATCCGCACCGAGTTCATCAAGCTGCCGCCCGGACTCTCGACCGAGCAGGCGATCGAGCGGTTGAATCGTAACCCGAACGTCGAGTACGCCGAGCCCAACTACGAGATCACGCTCGATGCCACGCCGAACGACCCGCGCTTCTCCGAGCTGTACGGAATGCGCAACACGGGCCAGACCGGCGGCACGTCCGGTGCGGACATCCGCGCCACCAGCGCGTGGGACATCTTCACCGGTGACCCGAACCTGCTGGTCGGCATCATCGACACCGGCCTCGATTACAACCACCCCGACCTGGCCGCGAATGCGTGGATCAACGCCGTCGAGGCGGCGGGCACGCCGGGCGTCGATGACGACAACAACGGCTACGTCGACGACATCCGCGGATACGACTTCGTCAACAACGACGGCGATCCGATGGACGACAACGGGCACGGTACGCACTGCGCGGGAACGATCGGCGCGGTGGGCAACAACGGCGTCGGTGTCACCGGCGTCAATTGGAACGTGAAGATGGTCGGCATCAAGTTCCTGTCCGGCGGCGGATCGGGCTCGACCGAGGGCGCCATCGCGTCCGTCGAGTACGCGATCGCCATCGGCTGCCGCCTGACCTCGAACTCGTGGGGCGGCGGCGGCTTCGCGCAGGCGCTGCTCGACGCCATCAACGCCGCCGGCGCGGCGGGACAGCTGTTCATCGCCGCGGCGGGCAACTCGTCGTCGAACAACGACACCAGCCCGCACTACCCGTCGAACTACGATTCGCCGTACATCATCGGCGTGGCCGCCACCGACCACAACGACGGGCTCGCCAGCTTCTCGAGCTACGGCGCGACGTCGGTCGACATCGGCGCCCCCGGCGACGACATCCTGTCGTGCCAGCCGGGCGGCGGATATCAGCTCCTGTCGGGCACGTCGATGGCGACGCCGCATGTCTCCGGCGCGGCCGCGATGGTGTGGGGACGCTTTCCCAACGCGACGAACCTCCAGGTGAAGCAGCTCCTCATGCTCAAGGCGGATCCGATTCCGTCGCTGCTCGGCCGGGTCGTCTCGGGAGCCCGCCTCAACGTGTTCCTCGCGATCGCCGACCCCGACTCGACGCCGCCGGGCCAGGTCGTGGACCTCGCGACCCAGAATCCCGGCTCGACGACGATGGAGATCGCGTGGACCGCGACCGGTGACGACGGGGGCGTGGGCACGGCCTCGCGCTACGACGTGCGCTGGTCGACGAATCCCATCCCGGACTCGGTCGCGTTCTACGCCGCGAACGCCGTCGAGGGCCCCGACCCGCAGCCGGCCGGCACCGCAGAGACGTTCGAGGTCGCCGGACTCACGTTCAGCACGCAGTACTACTTCGCGCTGCGCGCGCTCGACGAGTTCGGGAACGCCGGACCCATCTCGAACGTGGCGATCGGGACGACGCAGGGTGTGCCGCAGATCACGCTCGCGCCGACGTCGCTCACCGAGACGCTCCTGACCGGCGCCCAGTCGGACCAGGTCGTCGCCGTCTCGAACACCGGCCAGGGTCGCCTCGACTGGACCGCGCCGACGCCGGAGCTGATGTTCTCGCAACTCGGCAACCGGCTTCCCATCGAGGAGGTGCCCGTGCACCCCGAGATGTTCCTGGCCAAGGGCCAGGAGGATCCGCGTCCCGGCATGCTGGGCCGCGGCGGTCCCGACGCGTTCGGGTACCGCTGGGTCGACAGCGACGAGCCCGGTGGCCCGACGTTCGGCTGGGTCGACATCACCGGGGTGGGCACGCAGTTGGCCCTCACCGGCGACGATGCGATCTCGGGCGTGGTCAACCTCGGCTTCGCGTTCCCGTTCTACGGGAACTCGTTCTCGAGCCTGCGCGTCTGCACGAACGGCTTCGCGACATTCACCGACAACGTGACGGCCTACAGCAACGGTCCGCTGCCGACGACCGGCGGCGCGCAGAACATGCTCGCCCCGTTCTGGGACGACCTCAACTTCGGCGCCACGCCGCGCGTCTGGACGCACAACGACGGCACGCGCTTCATCGTGTCGTGGATCGCCGCACCGCGTTACTCGAGCGGCGGGCCGTACTCGTTCCAGATCCTGGTCTACCCGTCGGGTGAGATCCGTTACCAGTACCTGGCGATGAACGCGCCGACCAACAGCGCGACCATCGGCATCCAGAACGCGACCGAGACGGTGGGCTTGACCGTCGCCTCGAACGCCAGCTACCTGCACGACGCGATGGTCGTGCAGTTCGTGCCGCTGCGGCAGTGGCTGAGCGTCTCGCCGACGTCGGGCCGCATCCCGGCCGGCCAGAGCGAGAACCTGACGGTGCACTTCGACGCCACCGGGCTCAACGGCGGCATCTACGACGGCAACGTGATCGTGCTGTCGAACGATCCCGACGACTCGCCGGCCCTCGCGGCGGCGCGGCTCACGGTGGTCGGCGCGCCGAACATCACGGCGACGCCCGACTCGTCGAAGTACGGCACGCAGTACGAGGACGGCTCGTACGTGCGCAACGTGACGGTGAGCAACAACGGGACGGACCAGCTCGACGTGACCGGCATCACGATCGCGGGCACGGGCGCAGCCGCCCTGACCGCGGGCCCGGGCGTGTTCTCGCTGGCGGCGGGCGCGTCCCAGGTCGTCGCCCTGACCTGGAACCCGGTGAACCCGGGAACGCTCGACGCCACGGTCGCGATCGCGAGCAACGACCCCGACACGCCCAGCCTCGTGCGGCACGCGACAGGTGAGGCGGTGGTGGCGCCGAGCTTCTCGGTCGATCCCCGCAACTTCGAGGAGACGCTGAACACCAACAGCGCCGTCTCGCGCACGATGCGTATCGAGAACCACGGCGGCTCGGCGCTCGACTACGACCTGTCCACGGTCGCGCTGTCGGGCACGCCCGGATTCGAGTCGCGGGCGCAGCGGCACGTCGACGGCGACGCGGAGAACGTGCTGACGGCGAAGGGCGCGACCGACATGGTCGGCGGCCCGAGGCCGCTGGGCGCCGGCGGGCCGGATGCGTTCGGCTACCGCTGGGCGGACAGTGACGAACCGGGCGGCCCCGCGTTCTCGTGGGTCGACATCTCGGGCACGGGCACCGCGATTCCGTTCACGGGAGACGACCAGAACCTGGGCCCGTTCCCGATCGGCTTCTCGTTCCCGTTCTACGGCACGGCGTTCAGCAACTTCCGGGTCTGCACGAACGGCTGGCTGTCGTTCACCTCGTCGGGGACCGCCTTCGCGAACACGACGCTGCCCAACATCGGCAGCGGCGTGCCGGAGAACCTGGTCGCGCCGTTCTGGGACGACCTCGACTTCCGCACCCTGGGTGATGCCTACTACCTGTACGACGGCACCAAACTCGTCGTGCAGTACCAGGGCGTCCCGCGGTACAACGAGTCGGCACCGAACACGTTCCAGCTGCACCTGTACCCGGACGGCCGTCTCGTCTACCAGTACCTGACGATCACGACCGCGACCCGGGCGAGCCACACGATCGGCATCCAGAACGCCACGCGGGACGACGGCCTGCAGGTCGTCTACAACAGCGCGAGCTGGATCGCCAACGGCAAGGCGGTGCGCTTCACGCCGCCGGCACGCTGGCTCACCGCGACGCCGCTGGCAGGCACGGTGCCCGCGGGTGGATTCGCCGACGTGACGGTCGGCTTCAACGCCGCCGGCCTGTACGGCGGCGACTACGAAGGCGTCGTTCGGATCTCGTCGAACGACCCGACCGTTCCCGAGTACGATGTCGAGTGCCTGCTGCACGTCGTCGGCGTGCCGGACATCCTGGCCACGCCCGACCCGATCGACTTCGGGCCCGTGTTCCTGGGTTACCCGCAGATCCGGCAGGTCTCGATCCAGAACGCCGGCACGGACGCGCTGATCGTCGACGAAGTCACGTCGAACAACGCGGCCTACACGCCGAGCGTGAACCAGCTGGTGATTCCACCGCTGGGCTCGGCGATCGTCAACGTGAGCTTCAACCCGGCGGCCGAGCAAGCTTACCCGGCGACCCTGACGATCAAGAGCAACGATCCCGACACGCAGTTCCGGCTCATCGCCATGACCGGCTCAGGGCTTGCGGCGCCGGACCAGGCGCTGTCGGCGGCATCAATGGGCACCTACCTCGCGCCGAACACGAGCACGTCGCAGATTCTGGCACTGTCCAACGACGGCGGCAGCGACCTCACGTGGTCGTTCGGCGCCAGCGTCGACGCGGCGGCGGCAAGCTTCGTCTCGTACGAGGCCCTCGCGCTGGGCAAGGGGGAAGTCGACCCGCGCGCCGGCATCGACGCCGCGGGCGGTCCGGACGCGTTCGGCTACAAGTGGAAGGACAGCGACGAGCCGGGTGGCCCCGCGTTCGCGTGGCTCGACATCACAGGCGTGGGCACGCGGCTCGGCGGCTTCGCGGCCGACGACCGCACGAAGACCGGCGTGCCGATCGGCTTCGCGTTCCCGTTCTACGGCGCGAGCCGCACGACGGTGAACATCTGCACGAACGGCTGGCTGTCGTTCACCGAAACCGATAGCGCGTACGCCAACCAGGCGCTGCCAAGCGCCGGCTCCCGCGTGCCGAAGAGCCTGATCGCCCCGTTCTGGGACGACATGGACCTGCGCACGACGGGCGCGGTGTGGACGCACAACGACGGCTCGCGCTTCATCGTGTCGTGGGTGGGCGTGCCGCACTGGACGTCGGGCGCGCCGGCGGGCGGGCCGTACACGTACCAGGCGATCCTCTATCCGAGCGGGAAGATCGTGTACCAGTACCTGTCGATGACGCCGCCGAAAAACTCGGCGACGATCGGCATCCAGAACGAGACCCGCGACATCGGGCTCATGACCACGTTCAACACCGACTACGCCCACGACGGACTCGCCGTGCAGTTCACGCGGACGCCCGAGTGGCTGTCGATCACCCCGCAGGCCGGGACGGTTCCGGCCGGGGGCTCGGTGGACCTGACCGTCGGTTATGACGCGACGGACCTGGAGCTCGGCACGTACCTGGGCAACCTGCACGCGTCGAGTAACGATCCGGACGAGGGCGCGGTCGACGTGCCCGTCGAGCTGGTCGTCAGCACCCTGGTGGCGGCCGATCCGGTCGCGCCGCGGAGCTACGGGCTGCGCATGGCCGGTGCGAACCCGTCGCGGAATGGTCGCGCGGCGATCGAGCTGGCGTTGCCGAAGCGTGGCGACGTGGACGTGACCGTCTACGACGTGCGCGGTGCCCACGTGCGCACCATCGTCCGCGGCTCGCTGGACGCGGGGACGCACTCGGTCCGCTGGGACGGCCTGAACGCCGCCGGACGCGCGGTCGGCGCCGGCAAGTACTACGTGTCGGCGCGCACCGCCGGCGGGACGTTCCGCACGGACGTGGTTTTGCTGCCGTAGAACGCCGCAAACGAGTCGCATCGCAGGCGCCCCGGGGAGCGATCCCCGGGGCGTCGACGTTTCCGGTAGGATGCGCGCCTCACCTCGATCGACCCGGAGGCCGCGCCCACCATGCCCGTCGTCGCGAAGACCGCGCTCCTGCTCGTCGCCTCGAACGTGTTCAAGAAGTGAAGCGCAAGCCCTCGCTGGTCTTCATCTTCATCACCGTCGTGCTCGACGTGCTCGCCCTGGGCATCGTCATCCCGGTGCTGCCCAAGCTCGTCGAAGCCTTCGTCTCCGGCGACACCGCCCGCGCGGCCGGCATCTACGGCCTGTTCGCCAGCGTGTGGGCGCTGATGTCGTTCGTCTGCTCGCCGCTGCTCGGGGCGCTGTCCGATCGCTTCGGTCGGCGGCCGGTGATCCTGCTGTCGAACTTCGGGCTGGCCTTCGACTACGCACTCATGGCGCTGGCGCCGAACCTGGCGTGGCTGTTCGTCGGGCGCGTGCTGTCGGGGATCTGCGGCGCGAGCTGGACGACCGCCGCCGCGTACGTCGCGGACATCACGGCGCCCGAGCATCGCGCGGCTGCCTTCGGGCGCATCGGCGCGGCGTGGGGCCTGGGCTTCGTGCTGGGGCCGGCGCTGGGGGGCGTGCTCGGCGGCATCGACGTTCGCCTGCCGTTCTGGGTCGCCGGCGGGCTGACGCTGGCGAACGCCGCCTACGGATTGTTCGTGCTCCCCGAGTCGCTGCCGGCCGATCGGCGGGCGCCGGTGTCCTTTGCGCGGGCCAATCCGCTGGGCGGCCTCGGGCTGCTGCGCACGCGCCCGGGGCTCACGGGCCTGGTCGGCGTGAGCTTCCTGTACTGGCTCGCCCACCAGGTGCTGAACACCGTGTTCGTGCTCTACACCGGCTATCGCTACGGTTGGACGGCGACGACGGTGGGCCTGACGCTCGGGGCGGTCGGCGTGTGCAGCATCCTCGTCCAGGGCGTGCTGGTGCGCCGCATCGTGGGTGCGATCGGCGAGCGGCGCGCGCTCGTCACCGGGCTCCTGTGCGGCGCGTTCGGCATGGTCGTCTACGGGCTGGCGCCGAGCGCCCCGTGGTTCTGGGCGGGGATCCCCGTGTTCGCGTTGATCGGACTCAACGGGCCGTCGATGCAGAGCCTGATGACGCGCCGCGTCGACGCGACCGAACAAGGCCGGCTGCAGGGGATCAACGGCAGCCTGATGGGCATCACGGGAATGATCGGGCCGCCCATCTTCACCGCCGTGTTCGTGGGCTTCATCGGGCGGAGCGCGCCGTTGCCACTGCCCGGCGCGCCGTTCCTGCTCGCCGCGGCGATGCTGGGGGCGGGCGCGTTGCTCGCCCTCCGGGTGACACGCGTGGCGCCGACGGTTGCACCGCGCGGGCCCGCGGGCGCATCCTGAGCGAGGGGAGGTCGGGAGCGCGGAGGAAGCGATGGCCTCGAGCGAACACGACGTTCCGGTTCGGCTCCACATCTTCGGCATGCCGCGGCAGGGCGGGACGGCCCGCATCCGCACGCGGGATGCCGCGGAGCGCGGCGGGCGCGCCCTGCGCGCGGCCGGCGTGTGCGTCCTGCTCGCCGCCGTCTCCGTGCTCCTGCCCATCGCCCACTTCGTTCTCGTCCCGGGCTTCCTGATCGCCGCACCGATCTTCGCCACGCGGCGCCTGCGCGAACAGGCGTCGATCGTCGCGCTGTCCGGGACCTGCCCACGCTGTGTCGAGCCACGCACGTTCGAGGCGAAGGGCCCGTTCGGCAGGAACGTGCGCACGACGTGCAGCACGTGCTCGTTCGCGATCGATGTCGAGCCGGGAGAGTGTGACGCCTAGGACGGCGGCAGCGGTTGCGGCTGGACGGGGACCGGGCTCGCGGCCGGCCCCTCGCGCCGCAGGCGGGCGCGCTTCTGCAGGCTGTCGGCCAGGCCGACGAGCGAGGGCAGGAGCGGATACCCACGGCGGCGGAACTCGGAGTGGAAGTTCTCCGCGATGAGCCTCTCGCCGCGCGCGCGGCGGCGCACGGTCGTCCCCAGCAGGTAGCCACCCAGGTGGGAGCGCGCATATTCGTCGAGCCCGCGCGCGCGGAGCAACGCCGCGTGCGGATCGAACAGCGCGACGAACTCGCGCACCCAGCGCGGATCCTTGAAGGACTTGAGCGCCTGCGCGCCGGTATGCACCAGCACCGCGCAACCCGGACGGTCGAGGATCGCGAGGGCGCCGTCCTCGAGCATCGACAGGTAGAGTTTCACGTCCGAGGCGAAGCCCAGCGTCTCGTCCATTCCGCCCTTCGCCTGCGCCACGGCGGTGCGCACCAGCAATCCCGACGGATAGTTGAACGGGTTGTGGTAGTACGTGGCCAGCGCCCACAGGGCGACGACGATCGCATCCTGCGGCCCGTACACGCCCGCCGGAATCGTGCTGCCCAGGGCGAAGGACTTGCCGTTCACCTCGTCGGTGGCGCGACCGCGCGAGCTGACGATCGCGACGTCCGGTCGCGCTGCGAGCAGCCGCCGTGCCGGCTCGAGGAAGCCGTCGGCGAGCGTGTCGTCGGAACACAGCGTGAGCACGGACTCACCACGGGCGAGGAAGATGCAGCGATTGAAATTGCCGAATAGCCCCAGGTTGCGATCGTTGCGCACCAGCCGGAGCCGCGGATCGCGGTAGGCGTTCAGCACCTCCCACGTTCCGTCGGTCGAGGCGTTGTCGACGACGAGGATCTCGAGCTCGTCGGCCGACAGGGGCTGGCGCAGCGCCGATTCGACGGCGATCTTCACCAGCGAAGCCCGGTTGTAGACCGGGATCCCGACCGTGATCACGGGTGGGCGCGCCGCCAGGCGATCGTGTCGGCGAGGCCGCTCCTCAGGTCGAAGTGCGGCGCGAACCCGGTGGCCTCGACAAGGCGACGCGTGTCGGCGCAGATGAACGGGGGATCGGTCGGGTTGTCGGGCCGCGCGCCGAACTTCACCTTCTCCGCGCAGCCGATCTCGTCGGCGATCGTGGACACGATTTCGCGAACCGTGACCGGGCGCCCCGAACCGATGTTCACTGCGCCCGTGAGGCCCTTCGTGGTCGCGACCGCGGAGATGGCCGCCCCGACGTCGGCGACGTGCAGGAAGTCGCGCACCTGCAGGCCGTGCGTCACGCCCGCTTCGTTGCCCGCCAGCAGCGTGTCGATGACGTATGGCACGAGCCGCCGCGCATCCTCGTGCGGTCCGTACTGGTAGAACGGGCGCACCCACGCGAACTCGATGCCACCGGCCCTTGCCAGGGGCTCGGCCATCAGGCGTGTCGCGCACTTGGCGGCGGCATACAGGCTGGCCGGGCGCGTCGGCGTGTCCTCGGACAACCAGCCGAAGTCGAAGTCGTATTCGAAACAGGTGCCAACATAGACTGCGCGCGGAACGCGCGCAGAAATGAGCCCGTGCAGGAGAGCGAGCGACCCCTGGACGCACGCCAGATTCTCGCCTGCCTCGAGATACTTCCCGGGAACGGCATACCACGCGGAATGCACGCAGACATCAACGCCGCGCGCGAGCGAGGCGAAATCCGCGACGGGCTCGGCAAACACATCCGCACTCACCCACTCGATCCTCGCCTCGACATCGGCCAGCCGCGCGCGCGACGCCCCGTCCCGGGCGACAACGCGCACGTCGTGCCCCGCGGCGAGCAGCGCGCGCACGACCTGCGAGCCGATAAAGCCCGTGCCGCCGGTGACGAGCGCCTTCACGGCGTGAAGTCCGGGGCGGCGGCGTCCTTCTCGGAAAGGATCGGGTCTGGCAGCGGCCACGGGATGGCGAACGCCGGGTCGTTCCAGCGCAGCCCGCGCTCGGCGCCGGGCGTGTAGAACTGCGTGACCATGTAGAGGACCTCGCTGCCGTCGGTCAGCGACTGGTAGCCGTGCGCGAAGCCCTTGGGCACGTAGAGCATGAGGCGGTTCGCGGCCGACAGCTCGACGCCGAACCACTGCCGGTGCGTGGGCGAGCCGGGGCGCAGGTCGACGATCGCGTCCCAGATCGCTCCGGTGATGCAGCGCACCATCTTGTCCTCGCCGTGCGGCGGGTTTTGCATGTGCAGCCCGCGCAACGTGCCCTTCCGGTGGTTGTAAGACAGGTTCGCCTGCGCGACCGTCGTTTCCAGGCCGTGCTCGGCGAGCTCGTTCTGGCAGAAGGCGCGGGCGAAGAAGCCGCGTTCGTCGTCGCGGGGATCGAGCGCGATCACGAACGCGCCGGCGAGCGGAGTCTCGGTGAAGATCATCGCAAGTCCTCGGGGTTCGGAATCAGGTTCGGAATCGGCCTAGGCCGTGGGGCCGGTCCAGCTCAGGTCCTCGTCCAGCCGCCCCAGGCGGCGCAGGTGGAGGAGCTGCTTCAGGCGAGTGAACTCGCGGCCGTCGAATCGCTCGTAGTTCAGCTCGAACTTCCGGTAGGCGTCGCGCAACTGGACGATCCCCGACTCCACCGACCACTGGGGCTTGAACGAGGGCAGCGCGGCGCGAACGCGGGCGAAGCTCACATTGTAGTCGCGCGAGTCGGTGACCGCGCCCGTGGCGAACGTGACCTCGCTGCCGGGAACGGCGGCGGCGACGGCGTTGGCGACGTCGCGGATCTGCCGATTATCGGCCTCGCGCCCGATGTTGAACGCCTCGCCGTGCACGCGGCGCGCGTCGGCCTCGAGTGCGGCGATCATCGCCCGGCCCATGTCCTCGACGTGCACGAGCGGGCGCCAGGCGCGGCCATCGCTGGCCAGCGCGACCTTCCCGGTGGTGACCGCCCAGGCGACCAGGTTGTTGACCACGATGTCGACGCGCAGGCGCGGCGAGTACCCGTACGCCGTGCCGTTGCGCAGGAACACCGGCGAGAAGCCGTCTCCCGCCATCGCCCGCAGCGCCACCTCGGTGTCGACCTTGGAGCGCGCGTACGCGGTGAGCGGGTTCATCGGCGAATCCTCGTCGAGCTGCCCGCCGCCGCCCGAGCCGTAGATGCTGCACGACGAGGCGAAGACGAAGCGACGCACGCCCGCGTCGCGCGCGAGCTGGGCCAGGCGGATCGAGGCCTCGGTGTTGATGTCGGCGGTGAGCTTCGGATCGAGTTCGCCGATGGGATCGTTCGACAGCGCGCCCAGGTGCACGATCGCGTCGGCGCCGACCAGGTCGGCACGCTCGACGGCGCGCAGGTCCCGGCGCACCTGCTCGGCCACGCTCGTGCTGTCGACGGGGCCGAGCACGCAGTCGTCGTAGTAGCCGGTGTCGATGCCGCGCACTTCGTGGCCGCGCGCGACGAGGAGGGGAGTGAGGACGGTGCCGACGTAGCCCAGGTTCCCGGTGACGACGACCTTCACGACTCCCAGACCTTCCACGGCGCACTGCCGCTCGCCCACAGCCGCTCCAGCTCCTGCTTCTCGCGGAGCGTGTCCATGGGCTGCCAGAAGCCCTCGTGCCGGTACGCCATGAGCTGGCCGCTCTTGGTCAGCCGTTCCATCGGGCCGCGCTCCAGCGGCTCGTGATCGCCCTCGATCACGTCGAATACGCCGGGCTCGAACACGAAGAAGCCGCCGTTGACCCAGCCCTCGGCGCCCGCCGGCTTCTCGTCGAAGTGCGTCACCTGGTCGCCGGTCAGGCCGAGCAGGCCGAAGCGCGTCGGCGGATGGACGCCGGTCACCGTCGCGAGCTTGCCGTGCTTTCGGTGAAAGGCGAGCAGCGCGGCCGGGTCGACGTCGCTGACGCCGTCGCCATAGGTGGCCATGAACGGCTCGTCGCCGATCCACGGGCGCAGCCGGCGGATGCGGCCTCCGGTCATCGTCTCGGCGCCCGTGTCGACCAGGTGCACGCGCCAGCCCGGCTGGCGGGAGGAGTGCACGGTGGTCACGCCCTTCGCCAGGTCGACGGTCAGGTCGTTCATCCGCTCGTTCTGGTGGAGGAACCACTCCTTGATCACGTCGCCCCGGTAGCCCAGGGCGACGATGAACTCGGAGAAGCCGCGGTGCGCATAGCCCTTCATGATGTGCCAGAGAATGGGCTGGCCGCCGATCTCGACCATGGGCTTGGGGCGCACGGAGGTCTCTTCGGCCAGTCGCGTGCCCAGACCGCCGGCGAGGAGGATGACTTTCACGGGGTGACCTGCATGGGCCGCATTCTAGCCGAGAGACGGGGTCCGCGCGACGCCGACCTCGCAGGCATCGTGCCGTCGAAGCCTCGTGTCGTCGCGGTGGCGCCCCGTCGCCGACCGCTGTACGGTGGCGCTCGACGTGACTCCCGAAACGCTCGGACTCCTGTTTCTCGCGGCCATGACCGCCGGATTCGTCGACGCCGTGGCCGGCGGCGGCGGGCTGGTGACCATCCCGGCCCTCCTGTGGGCGGGGCTTCCACCCGTTCCCGCCCTGGCCACCAACAAGCTGCAGGGCTTCGCCGGCGCTCTCGCCGCGACGCTGACGTTCGGCCGGGCGGGCCACCTCGAGATGCGCACGTTCGCCCCGGCGGTCGCCACGGCGGCGCTCAGCGGCCTTGCCGGTGCGCTGGCGGTGAGCGCGGTCGATCCCGGAGTCGCGCGGGCGATCATTCCCGTGCTGCTGGTCGGCGCCTCGCTCTACTTCCTGTTCTCGCCCCGCGTCGCCGATCACGAGACTCCGCCGCGGATGTCGATGACCTGGTTCGCGCTCCTGCCGGTGACCGCGATCGGCTTCTACGACGGCTTCTTCGGGCCGGGAGCGGGCTCGTTCTTCACGCTTGCGCTGGTGGGCCTGCTCGGCCTGGGCCTGCGCCGCGCCACCGCGCACGCGCGCCTCCTCAACGTGGCGAGCAACGGCGCGGCCTTCGGCGTCTTCCTCTTCGGCGGGCAGATCGTGTGGACGGCGGGGCTCGTGATGGTCGCGGGCCAGGTGCTGGGCGCGTGGCTGGGCTCGCGCGCGGCGATCACGTGGGGTGCAAAGCTCATCCGGCCGCTGCTCGTGCTCATGGCGCTGGCGACGACGGTGAAGATCCTGACCGCCGCGGACCAGCCGCTCGGGATGTGGCTGCGCCGGCAGTTCTGAGCGCGGGCGCGGGCTAGAGCCCTTCCTCGATCCACACCCGGGCCAGCTCGGCCACACTCCAGGCCTGCGCGAAGCAGCCGCGCGGCGTGAACGGCGCGTCGCCGTCGAACACCTCCGAGATCGATCCGAGGCAGCCGTCGTGCGCCAGGTGATGCACCAGGGGCGCGACGACGCGGCGCGCGTGGTCACGCGTCTCGGCCGAGCGGCCGCGTACACGGAAGTGCGCGTTGAGATACGGGCCGAGCAGGAAGGGCCAGACCACGCCGTTGTGATAGCCCTCGTCGCGCACGGACGGGGCGCCGGTGTAGAACGGCCGGTAGGCGGTGTCGCCGGGGGCGAGAGTGCGCAGCCCGTGCGGCGCGAGCAATCGCCGCTCGACCGCGTCGAGCACGCGCGCTGCGATCGCGCCGTCGACGCACGGCGCAGGCAGTCCGATCGCGTAGAGCTGGTTGGGGCGCAGCGCGGGGTCGGGGCCCAGTCCGTCGACCACGTCCGCGAGCCAGCCCAGCGCGGGGCTCCAGAACGCGGCGGCGAATGCGGCGCGAATGGCGGCCGTGCGATCGCGGGCGGCACGCGCCTCGGCGGCGCGGCCGCGGCGGTCGCACCAGCGCGCCCGGGTGTCCCAGGCGTTGTGCCACAGGGCGTTGATCTCGACCGCCTTGCCACGGCGCGGCGTGACCGCGCGGCCGTCGATCTTCGCGTCCATCCAGGTGAGCGCAAAACCGTCCTCGCCGCCCACGATCAGCCCGTCGGGGGCGACGCCGATGCCGAAGCGCGAGCCGGCCGCATAGCCCTCGAGGATCGCCTCGAGCGCGGGCGCGAGAACCGCGTCGAGGAACGCGTCGTCGTCGGACTGGGCAAGGTAGGCATCGGCAGCGACGGCGAACCACAGCGCAGCGTCGATCGCGCCGTACTCGGGCTCGCCGCCCTGCCCCTCGGCGAAGCGATTGGGCAACATCCCGTCGGCGATGAACGGCGCGAAGGTGCCGAGGATGCCGCGCGCGGCATCGAGGCGACCGGTCGCGCTGAGCAGTCCGGGCAGCGCGATCATCGAATCCCGGCCCCAGTCGGTGAACCACGGGTAGCCGGCAATCACGGTCGGGCCGTGCACGCCCTCGACGAGGAACTGGTCTGCGGCGCGCGCCAGGAGCGCGAGCGCGCCGGCGGGCAGGCGGCGCTCGCCGGCAGCGGCTCCCCCACGGTCCGCACCGCGCACCCGGGCGGGCGCGCGCTCGATGGCCTCGAGCCGCGCGTTCTCGACCTCCCATGCCGAGTCGGTGAAGCGCTCGAGCCCGGCGCCAGCAGGGGGCACGAAGGCATCGCCCTCGGCCTCGGTCGACAGCGCGAGCACGAAGCGCCCCCCGGGCTCGAGCGACACCGCGAATGGTCCCGGCGACATCGCGTCCTCGCGGAACTCGAGCCCGCGCTCGAGCTCGAACGCATACTCGAAGTTCTGGTACCACACCGGCCACGGCAGGAAGCGCCCCGCGCTCGGGCACAGCCACAGCGCCGGCAGGTCGATCGCGGGACGCAGGTGCACGCGACCGTCGAGCACGTCGGCGGTGGTGCGGAAGGCGCGGTTCTCGCGGATCAGGTTGTGATGGTCGCGCATGACGACGAACGGGCGCAGGTCGAGCTCGCAGGCCGGACCGTCGAGCAGCCGGTACTCGATCAGCGTCGTCTCGCGACCGTGCATCATGAACAGCGACTTCTCGAGCACGTGCGCGCCGACGCGCCAGCGCCACGTCGGGCGACGATCGACGGTGAAGAACTCGAGGTTCAGGTGCCCCGACGGCGAGACCGCACCGGGCCATTGGTGGCTCGACAGCGCGACCGTGCCGTCGCGCGTCTGCAGCGTCTCCTCGAGGTGCGTGACGGTGACGACGCGGTCCGTGGGGGGTTGCACCGCGGAAACGAGAAGGCCGTGGTAGCGGCGTGTCGCCGCCCCCACGGCCGAGCCCGCGGCGTAGCCGCCGCGCCCGTTGGTGACCAGCCACTCGAGGCGCGAGGCGCGCTCGAAGTCGGACAGGATCTCGCGTCCGACGTGTGGGGTCAGAGCGGTCGAGATCGTCAGCGCCCCTTCCCGGTCGTGGGGGCGGTCTTGGCGGCGGCCTTGGACGAGGCCCTGGGCGTGGCGCCGAGCACTTCGAACTTGAGGTCGTCCCACCACGTGGTGCCCGGTGACGCCTGCACCCCGGCGCGTGCCCACACGGTGTAGGTGTCCTTCGGCACGTCGAACTCGACCGAATAGAACGACCAGTCCCGCGTGCCGGTGAAGGCATCGCCGGCGAGGGATCCGTCGACGCCGTAGAGGCCGGTCGAGAACACGCTCAGGTACGCGCTATCGACCAGGTTGTCGGTCTTGCCCCACCCCGACAGCCGCACGCGACGGCCCGACAGGTTGCGTGCGTTCCACACCTGGCAGGCATTCATGTAGGTCTGGAACGCGGCCTTGACCGGGGCGGTGAATCTCGCGGAGAAGCGGCCCGTGTGGGCGACCGACGAGTCGCGCACGATCGAGGCCTGCGGGGTGGGCGGCATCGAGAACTCCCACTCGTCCAGCGGCCGCTCGAACCCCGGGTTGGCCATCAGGTTCTTGCCCAGCGGCAGCGGCGTGGTCGCCGCCGGCTTGATCGCGAGCTGCGCGTCGTCGAACCACACCTGCCCGCTGCCGAAGATGCCGAGCCGGATGATCACGAGGTTCGTGGTCGGCGGCACGTACATGCGCACCGTCTTGGCCGTCCACTCCTCGACGTCGGCGGAGAAGTACTGCCGCGCCCAGCCCGTCTCGAGCTGCGGATCGTCGGCGTACTTGTACCCCATCGCGATGCGCGCCTGCTCGCGCGTGGTGCCCTCGTCGAGCGCCTTGTTCATTACCGTGTCGCGGTAGGCCTGCAGCATCACGTAGCCGCGGCCGCCGCTCATCTGCGAAGAGCGGACCCAGACCGTGAGCTCGAGGTCGCGGCCGACCAGGTCGCCGGCGTGCGGCAGCATCTGGTTCCAGTTGTGCCAGACCGGGATGGCGTCGCCGGCGTTGACGATGCTGGCCGATCGACCGCCGCCGCGCGCCACGTCCGGGTCCCAGTAGAAGAGGACCGTCGGAACCCCGGCGACCGTGGTGTCCCAGTCGGAGGGATTGAACAGGCCGCCGTCCTCGAATCCGGGATTCCGGAACCGGGTTGCGCTCTGCGTCGTCGCCGACTGGGCGGCGGCGGTGCGCGGGGCGGCATCGACAAGAGCGAGGAGCGCGACAGCAAGGAGCGGAGACGCAAGGGCGACGAACAGGCTGCGCTGAGGGCTCATGCCTTCCTTCCTGGTACGGTGCCATCCGGGGGACGGCGGGGTGGGGCGGCGGGCGTCGACGTCGAAAGTATGGCGGCTCGCCCGACCGGGGGTCAAGCCGGGGGTCCTGCCGGTGCGAAGGTGTGTGCTATCGTCGCTCCATGACCTCGACTACACGAATCCCCGGCGTTTTCTCCCATCTCCGCCTCGTCGCCCTGGTCCTCGCCGCCGCCGCCGCCGCCGTGCTCGCCGGTTGCAGCGAGGAGGGCCGCACCATCCAGAACGGGCTGCCGGTGCCCGGCATCGCCTACGACGTGACGGCCTACCGCGAGACCACGACGACCGCCGACGATCGCGTCGCGCCGATCGACACCTTCACGACGACGGCATTCATGGACGTGCGGCTCAAGATCCAGACCGTTTACAGGAACGGTTGCGAGGCCAACGCCGAGCTCGAGCTGCGGCTGGCCGGGCCCGACACCCAGCGGGTCTACATCGTGACGCCGGTGGCCCGCTACACCGCGGACTCGGAGTGCAATGTCGGCACCTCGGGGGACACGCTACGGACGATCAACGTCCGCGGCCTGGCCCTGCAGTGGAGGAACACGCTGACCCCCGCCGACCCGGTCTTCGTCCAGATGCAGGTGGAAGGCGAGGGGAACCCGCCGATCGTGTTCGACATCCGCTACGACCTGGCGACCGTCGGCTCCGACTCGACGCTCTACGACATCAAGGTCGAGGACGCGACGACCGGTCTGGCGCTCGACGGCGCGCTGGTGACCGTGCAGCAGTACGGCACACCGAACATCCTCGGCGAAGGGACGACCGCTGGCGGCGGACGCTTCGCCTTTGCGCTGCCCGCGCCCGGCGCGGTCGGGGAGGACGGCGAGCGATACGTCGTGAAGGTCTCCTATGCGGGCCGAATCACGCTGTTCCGTGCGATCGACTTCCCGTCGCTGAACAGGCGCCGCGAGGCGATCGTGGTTCGCGTCTAGGCCACGCCTCCTCCCCGTGGGACGCTGGATCTTCACCTCGGACCTCCACGGGTATCCTCCATTCTATGAAGCTCTCGTCGCCGCGGTCGCGACGCACCGGCCTTCGATCGTCATCCTCGGCGGCGACCTGGGTCCGCACGCCGGCGCATTCGACGGGCCCGCCGTGCAGCGCGCATTCTGGACCGGGCCGTTTCGCCTCTACGCCGAGCGGGTGCGCTCCGCCTCGCCGGGCGTGCGGCTCTTTATCCTCATGGGCAATGACGACTGGGCGGTGAATCACGACGTGTTCACCGACGGCGACCCGGCGCTGTGGTCGGTGCTGCACGATCGCGTGCACGAGCTGGGCGCGGCCGAGGGCGGCCTGGCGCTGGCCGGGCTGTCGTGGGTGCCGATCACGCCGTTCGGGATCAAGGACTGGGAACGCTTCGACACGGCCGATTCCCCGCCCGGCCTGAGGCTCGACGGTTGGCGCTCGACGCCCGAAGGTCTCGCCCCGTTCCGATTCGATCCCGGCGCGCGCGGGCTCACGATCGCCGATGCGCTCGCGGACCTGGGGGCGCGCACCGATCCGTCGCGCACCGTCTTCGTCGTCCACTCGCCGCCCTTCGAAACCGCCTGCGATCGCATCCACGGCGGCGTGCCCGTGGGATCGCGGGCGCTGCGCGCCTTTCTCGAGCGGCACCAGCCGCCGTGGTCCCTGTCGGGCCACATTCACGAGGGGCCCGCGGTTTCGGGGTACTTCCACGACACGATCGGGCGCACACGGGTCGTCAACCCGGGCCAGTTCGACGGGGACAAGCGCTGGTGCGCGGTGATCTTCGACCCCACCGACCCGACCGGCGCGATCGAGCACACCGTCCGGGGGCGCGGTTGAGGCCACTTTCGGGTGCGTGCTAGGCTGGCGCCATGCGATTCCTCCCTCCGGTCCCGTTCGCCCTGCTCGCGCTGATCGTCGGCCTGTTCCTTGCCGGCCCCGCGACCTCGCAGGTTGAAAGCCCCAGTCCAAAGGTGATCCAGGGCGGGAGTCCCGCCGCCGTGCCGGCGGCCGACACGAAAGGGATCCGCTGGACGGATCTGTCCGAGGGGCTGGCCGAGGCGAAGCGCAGCGGCCGGCCGCTGCTGGTCGACGTCTCGACCAAGTGGTGCGGCTGGTGCCGGAAAATGGACAAGACGACGTACGCCGATCCGGCGGTGCGCGAGTTCATCGGGCGCAAGTTCATCGCCGCCAGGGTCGATGCCGAGGACGACGACAGCCAGGTCGATTACGGCGGAGTCGAGAGCACCCACCGACAGTTCGCCGATTCCTTCCGCATCACGGGCTACCCGACGACGCTGTTCTTCGCCGCCGACGGCGCCCTGGTCACGCAGGTGCCCGGCTTCGTCAAGCCCGACCAGTTCATCGGTGTGCTGCGCTTCATCGGCGACGGCCACTACAAGACGACGAGCTGGGACGCCTACCGGCGCGGGAGCACGGGCGTGGGCGCCGCGGCCCGCCCCTGACGCGGCCCGTCGTGCACCCGTTTGATCCCCGCCGTCCCGTCGTCGCCGAGATCTTCATCACGCCGCTGGGCACCGGCGAGGCCACGATCCGCGAGTTCATCCGCGCGCTCCTGCCGCTGGTTCACGCCAGCGGGCTTGAGCACCAGCTCACCGCCATGGGAACGCTGGTCGAGGGCCCCCTCGACGACGTTCTCGCGCTGGCCCGCGCGCTGCACACCGCCACGTTCGACCTGCACACGGGCACGGATCGCGTGATCACACACCTGCGCATCGACGAACGAAGGGGCGAACCGCTCTCGCTCGAGGGCAAGGTGCAGGGCGCCCTCGGGCTCCGTCCGGACCAGCAGGAGACTCCCCCGAAGTCGGGTTAAATGTTTGTCGTAGGAATCTCGCCTTTCCGTCGCTATGATCGTTCGCGAGCCGCGAACATCCCGGGCGGACCACGGCGGAGGGTCTTCGCGCGCGCTCAAGGAATACGAAACCGGCTGAACGGACCTCGGCAACAGCGTCGCGGACAGGACGTCGCGCGACGCACATTCAGATACCGGCCGCGGGATTCGCATCCTTGGCATTGTTCCCCTCGTGAGTCCCCCGATCGCGATCCAGGGCCGGACCCAGGCGATTCGTCGCCCCCAGGGAGACAATGGACTGTGGAACAACGAAAGGAAGTCGCGCTTTTCATCGATTTCGAGAACATCCGCTATGGAACGTTGAATGCTTACGGGGTCGAACCCCGGGCCTCTCTGCTCATCGAAACCGCCCGGAAATACGGACTCGTCAACATCGCGCGCGCCTATGCCGACTTCGAGGATTTCCCCTCGGACGTCCTGCGCGACCTCCAGGTGTCGGGAATCACCGCGGTCAACGTGCAGGCTCACCAGGTCGGGGACCGCAAGAAGTCCGGCGCCGACATGGACATGCTGATCGACATCATCGAGACGATGCTCGATCGCGCCGCCATTCCCACCGTTCTCCTGATGACCGGCGACCGCGACTTCCTGCGGGTCGTGACCATGGCCCGCAATCGTTTCGGCAAGGAAGTGATCATCTCGGGCGTGCCGGGATCGGTCTCCTACGACCTCATTTCGGCCTCGGGTGGGAACTTTGACCCGCTCGAGATCCCGGGCCTCGAGCGCGTCGACGGCGGACACGGGGTGGACGCCGCCGGCGGACCGGCCTCGCGCCACGAGCGGATCGAGCGCGCGGAGCGGGCCGAACGGCCAGATCGACGCGACGGCGACCGCGGCGGCTGGCCGCGCAGCGAAGGCGCACTGCCGCGCAGCACGCGGGGCGGCGCTTCGCACGACGACGACATCCAGCCGACGTTCGGCGCCGGCGCCCCCGACGCGCCATGGGCGCGCGGCAAGCTCGCGCAGCGCATGGCCGCGCTCGAACGCACGCGGGCGGAGCGTGGGGACCCGCAGGTGTGGGGGACCCGGGTCTGGACAGAGGGCGACATCGTCGAGGGCACGGTCAAGTCGATCACCGAGTTCGGCGCGTTCCTTGACCTGGGCGGCGTCGATGCGCTGCTGCACGTCAGCCAGATGGCATGGCAGCACGTGCGCCACCCGGGCCAGGTGGTCACGCTCAACCAGAAGCTGCGCGTGCAGGTCCTCGAGGTCGAGGCGAACAACGGCCGCATCTCGGTCGGCCTCAAGCAGCTCACCGACGACCCGTGGCTGCATGCGGCCTCCAAGTACGACGTGGGGAGCGCCGTCCACGGTCGCGTCAGCGGCGTCAAGGAATACGGCGTCTTCATCGAGCTCGAACCCGGCATCTTCGGCCTGCTCCACATCTCCAACATCTTCTCGACGCCATGGGGCCACCATCCGAGCGAGCGCTACCGGCTCGACCAGGAGGTCGACGCCATCGTCAGCAAGGTCGACCTCGACGCGCGGCGTCTCGCCTTCACGCTGCCGGAGGATGCCGAGCTGATCGGCGACGATTCTCCGGGGGTGCCGATCCTTCACGAAGCCGCGGAAGAGGACGAAGCCGCCGCCGAAGCCGCCACGCGATGGCGCGACGGCGACGACGACGAGGAGCGCTGACATGTCCGCCCCGGGCGCGGCGCATCCGCTCGCCCGCCAGGCGGCGCTGGTCACCGGCGCGTCGCGCGGCATCGGCCGGGGCGTCGCCCTGGCGCTGGCTCGCGCCGGCGCCGACGTGGCGATCGCCGCGCGCACGATGCCGGATCTCGAGGACCTCGCGAAGCAGATCACCGCACTCGGCCGGCGTGCCATCGTGGTGCCCGCGGACGTGCGCGACGACCGCTCGGTCGAGGGCATGGTCTCGGGCACGCTCGACGCGTTCGGCCGCATCGACATCCTGGTGAACAACGCGGGCCTGGGCCACTTCGGCCCGGTCGACACGATGTCGATCGAGCAGTTCGACGAAATGCTCGGCGTCAACCTGCGTGGCCCGTTCTTGTGCACGCGCGCGGTCGTCCCGGCGATGAAGCGCCAGGGCTCGGGCACGATCCTCAACATCGCCTCGGTCGCCGGACTCGTCGCCAACCCGAACCTGTCGGGTTACAACGCCACCAAGTTCGGTCTCATGGGCTTCAGCGACGCGTGCATGCTCGAGCTGCGACACTTCGGCATCAAGGTCGCCGCGATCTGCCCGGGCTCGACCGCCACCGAGTTCGCCGGCGGCCGCGAGCCCGCGGGCCGCCTCACCGTCGACGACGTCGCGCACGTCGCGCTGGCGATCCTCACCGCGTCGCCGAACGCGCTGATGTCGCAGGTTCATCTGCGCCCGTTGCACCCGCCGAAGCGCGGCTGACCGGTTCTCCCCCCATGGCGAACACCCCCTTCGAGTTGATGGTCCCGGCGAACGGCACGCGCCTGCACGTCGTCGGAAGGCCCGTCGCGGATCCGCGCGGCGGCGTCGTGATCGTTCCCGGGTTCGCCGAGCACGCCGGACGCTATGCGCGGCTGCAGACCGAGCTCGCGTCGCGCGGGTACGCCACCTTCGTGATCGAATCGCGCGGTCACGGCGCCTCGCGCGGGCCGCGCGGGCACACCCCTTCGTGGCAGGCGCTCCACGACGACCTGACGGCCGTCGTCGCCGTCCTCGAGGCCGAGCGTCGCCTGCCCGCGCGGCGCGCCCTGCTCGGCTCGAGCATGGGTGGATTGCTCGCCGCCGAATGGCTGCCGGCACATCGCGGAGTGTTTCACGGGCTCGTGCTGGTCGCGCCGTTCTTCGCCTCGGCGAAGGCGCTGCCGCCGTTCAAGGTCGCGTTCGCCAAGGTGGTGTCGGGGATCGTCCCGCGGCTCGCGCAGACGACCGGGCTGCGCGGACGCGAGATGTCGCACGACGAGACGATCGTCGCGGCCTACGACAGCGATCCCTTCCTGGTTCGCGTGATGACCGCGCGGTACTTCACCGAGATGCGCGCCGCCCAGCATCGCATGCAGTCCGCCGTGGCCGGCGGCGATGGCGCCATCCTCGAGGCGCCCGTCCTGCTGCTCCACGGTGCGGACGATCCCATCGCAAGCGTCGACGAGGCACAGAAGTTCATGCGCGTCGCGACGGTGCCCGGCAGCGAGGCGCGCGTCTATCCGGGGATGTTGCACGAGCCGCTCAACGAACTGGACCGCAATCGCGTGCTCGCCGACCTCACCCGCTGGCTCGATCGCCATGTCCTGGGAACGAACCGGATCGGGGCCTAGCGCAGGGGCACGTACCGCGTCGCGAGAACCCCGAGACACGCATCCTGCACCACCGTGATTCCCGCCGCGCGCAACCGCGCCGCCGCCGCATCGTTGCGGATCCCGCTCTGCAGCCACACCACGGCCGGTCGCCGCTCCGGCGGAAGGGCGAGCACCTCGTCGACGATTTCAGGAATGCGATCGGGACGACGGAACACGTCGAGCAGGTCGAACGGCACGTCGACGTCGGCGAGGCGGGCGTAGGCGCGACGGCCGAGCGCCCGTTCGATCGTGGGATTGACCGGGATCACCTCGAACCCGCGCTCGACGAGCATGCGCGGGATCTCGAGTGCGGGCTCGCCGGCGCGCGAGTCGTCCTTCATGCCGAGCACGGCAATGACGCGCATGGCGCGGATGATGGCCTCGATCTCGGCGTCGGTGGTTTCTCGATCCTGCGCGTCAGCCGGCATGGGCCAGCCCCCGCGTCCGGCGCACGGTCTCGATCGCGGCCGCCCAGCGCGCCGCTGCCTGCTTGCGCTCCTGCACGGCCGCCCGTCCTGTGCGCGGCCTGAACGTGCGATCCACCGCCCGCGCGCTGCTCCCGGCCGCGCGCCACCCGAGCGCCCGCGCCGCCAACAGCCCCGCGCCCAGCGCCGTCGTCTCGACCATGCGCGGACGGACGACGGGGATGCCCAGAGCATCCGCCTGCATCTGCATGAGGAGCCCG
>JBKJNH010000115.1:0-5880 GCA_046596055.1 Candidatus Eiseniibacteriota bacterium | reverse complement strand
GAGCGCGAGAAGGAAGTCGTGCGCGAGGAGATCGACTCTTACGAGGACAGCCCCGAGGAAAAGGTGCACGACATCCTGGCCGCGACGCTGTGGGGAAGCGACCCGCTGGGCCGCCCCATCCTCGGCTCCGAGGAGAGCGTCGGCGCCTTCACCGCCGAGGGCCTCGGCACGTTCTACCGCGGGCGCTACCGGCCGCGGAACCTGGTCGTCTCGGTCGCCGGCTCGTTCGATGCGGACTGGCTCGAGGACGCCGTGGGCACCGCGTTCGGCCAGGACGGCGGCTCGCCGATCGAGCTCGCCTCGGCCGGCGCGCCCGCCTCGCCGGCGTTTGCCTACGAGGGTCGTGACGTCTCGCAGTTGCACCTGGCGCTCGCCCGCCCGGGGATCGCGAATGATCACCCGGCGCGCTACCGCATGGCGGTCCTCAGCGCGATCGTCGGCGGTGGGATGTCGTCGCGCCTGTTCCAGCGCCTGCGCGAGGAGAACGGTCTGGCCTACTCGGTGTACAGCTCGACCGAGTCGTACCGCGACACCGGCACTGTCACCGTGGCGATGGGCGTCCAGCCCGCGCGCGGGCCCGAGGCGCTGGCCCGCCTGCAGGAGGAGCTCACCAAGTTTTCCGGCGAGGGGCCGAACGAAGAGGAGCTCGACAGCGGGAAGGCGCAGATTCGCGGTTCGCTGCTGCTCGGCGAAGAGAGCGTCTCGAACCACATGTATCACCTCGCGCTCGACGAGCTGTGCTACGGCGCGTTCATCCCCCTCGAGCGCCACCTGGCCGACGTTGCCGCGGTGACGCGCGACGAGGTCGTCGAGGCCGCGCGCTCATGGATGGGCCCGACCGGCTGGTCGATCGCCGCCGTGGGTCCGAAGAAGAGCGAGGATGCGGTGCGGGAAGCCGCCGGGGCGATGGTGGGCCCTGGCTCGGGCGCGATCGGCTGAGGTTGGTCGAATCACTGTCCCCGTGGACAGTGAACGGACAGCTTTCGCCGTGTGTGCCCGTCCGATCGCCCGCGCGACCAGTCCGCGCCTCCGCGCCTCCGCGCGTTCATGCCGGCGCCGGCCGACTCACCCGACCCACGCCATTCGCACCCAGAAACTGCAGCGCCGTACGCAGGCGGTCCTCGATTCGCCCGCCGGGTCCGGCGGTGGCGCCGTGCAACGCCGCGCTGCGTGCCTCCGCAGCGCGACAGCCGAGGCCGCGCAGGGCGGACTCGACCTCGAGATCGGCGTCGGCCCGGGGCGCCAGTCCTGGGGCCAGCCTTGGCGCCTGACGCGCTTGTCCATGCGCCTTCTCCCGCTTTCGTCGCATGAATTCCGCCCCAAACGTACGCTCGGCCTCGAACTGGTTGTGGGCGCGACAGCGCACTCGTAGCCCTTCCACGTTCGACTGCCCGCCGCGTGCGAACGCCACGACGTGATCGAACTCGAGACCCCGGCGCGACTCGCAGCGCCGCCCGGTCGCGCTGGTGAACGTGCAGCGGGCGCCGTCGCGCTCCCAGACGGCGCGGCGGACGTGGGCGGGGATGTTGCGGCCGCGGGGAGCCCCTTTGGACGCGGGGCGCGGGCGGTCGGTCGCCGCGGCCTTCTTCTTCTCGAGGCGCGCGAGGAGTTCGCGGGCGCCCCGCACGAACACCGCTCCGACATCGCCCGAGGGGAGGCTGTACGCGAGCAGGTCCTGCAGCCGCCGGACGATCGCGTGGGTCTCGTCGTCGATCGTGAACTGGACGATGTGGCGGGTCGGGACTGGTGAATTCACTGGCCACGTGGCCAGTGAATCGACCGGTTCGGGTTCCGCGAGAACCTCGATCGGACCCGGGGCCGGCGCATCGACTGCCACCACCGGGCCGACCGCGATCATGCGCGCCGGAACTGCCGCCGCGCCGGCAACCGCCCCGAATCGAGCCGCCAGCCTGGCTTCGAGCTCGGCCATCGGCCGACCGGCCGCGACCGCCACGAGCTCATCGACGTTCTCGGCCGTCAGGTGCGGGGCCAGCAGCACGATGGCCGAGAGGTGGAGCCGTCCCTCGGCAATGTCGTCGAACAGCCGCGGGAAGCGGCGCGCCGCCCGCGCCGCACGAATGCGCTTGTAGGCAGCCTCTTCGGCGAGCCCGAGGGCGCCGACGCACCAGTCATGCATGCTCGGATAGGCCGCCGGCAGGTAGAGCCGTCGCACGTCAACTTCGGCCATGTGGGCGATCAGCGCGGCCGTGGTGGTCCGGTCGCGGGCGACGAGGCTCGTGAGTTCGCGCAGGAGCGTCGCGTCGTCGAGGTGCGTCAGTCGGTAGCAGGACATGAGCGGACTCGCTTCGGGGGCGAGGATTCCGTCGTGCAGCCGTTGTTGTCTGAACGCGATTGTAGCGAAGCGCAGGGACAAGTGTCAGCAGCGCGCGCGCGCGGCTGGATTAAATCTGGGGAGCGACGACTTCGCGCAGGGCGGTTTTGCGCACGACGACTTCGCGCCCGACCACATTGGTCAAATCACTGTCCCCGGGGACAGTGAATCGACCACCTTCCCATCGCCGCGCAACCGACCGCATGCACGCCCGGCACACGAAGCGCCGGCCGATTCAACCGCACCGGCCGGCGCGCGACATGGAACCGAATGTCCCCACCCGAAAAACGCTAAGCCCGCTCGGCCGGCACTCCCTCCGCCCGAATGCCCGCCGCTTCCATGCGCTGCAGCGCCTCGGTCAGGCGAGCCTCGGTGTCGCACAGCGCGACGCGCACGTAGCCCTCGCCCGACTTGCCGAAGCCCGCTCCCGGGGACACGACGACACCGGTGCGATTGAGCAGGTCGGCGGTGAAGTCGATCGAGTTCGTCGCGCCCTTCGGGATCGGCAGCCAGATGTACATGCCCGCGCGCGGCGCCGGCAGGTCGAAGCCCAGCTTCCTGACGCCGGCGAGGAAGACGTCGCGGCGGCCGCGGTAGATGGCGGCGACCTCGGTGCAATAGTCCTGCGGGCCGGCGAGGGCCGCCAGGGCGCCGCGCTGGATCGCGGTGAACACGCCGAAATCCATGTTCGCCTTGATCTTCGCCAGGCGGCCGACGGCGTCGGCGTTGCCCACGCAGAAGCCCACGCGCCAGCCCTGCATCGAGTAGCTCTTGGAGAACGAGTGGAACTCGATCGTGCGCTCCTTCGCCTTGTCGAATTGCAGGAACGAGTGTGCGCTGTAAGTCGGATCGAGTGGGAGGTCGCAGTAGGCGATGTCCGAGATCACGAACGTGTCGTGCTTCTTCGCCCAGCCGTTGAGCTCGTCGTAGAACTCCGGCGTCTCGGTGCCGCCGGTCGGGTTGCCCGGAAAGTTGATCGTGATCAGGTGGGCCTTGTCGGCGGTCGCGTCGGGGATCGCCTTCAGGTCCGGGCGGAACTCGTTCTCGACGGTGAGCGGAACGTTGATCACGTCGGCCTGCGCCAGCGCCGAGATCCCGACATACGCCGGATAGCACGGCGTCGTGAGCAGGATGGGGTCGCCGGGGTTCAGGTGTGCGAGGAAGAACTTGGCGATGCCCTCTTTCGAGCCGACCAGCGGAAGCACCTCGGTGTCGGGATTCAGCTTCACGCCGAAGCGGCGGTCATACCACGCCGCGATCTCCTGGCGAAACTCGGGCAGGCCGCTGAACGCGGGGTAGCGGTGATTCGGCTTCTTTACGTCGTCGAGCGCGGATTTCAAGGCGTCGACGATTCGCGGCGCGGGGCGCATGTCCGGGTTGCCCACGCCCAGATCGATGACGTCGACGCCCTCGGCGATCTTGGCGTCGCGGGCGGCGAAGACCTTGGCCAGAGCGTACGGGGCGAGGTTGTCCAATCGCTGCGAAGCGCGAAGCATGGGGCCTCCCTGCGGGGTAGAAGGGCGCGACCGGGCGGCGGGGAAGGTCGCCTTGCGGCCCGGCGGATTCGCCCTCTATTGTAGGGAGGCCCGCCGCCCCCGCAAAGGGCTCGTTCGAACCGCCCCCCACGTCGCCGGGGCTGGCTCGCAGGGAGGTGTCCGTGTTTTCGAGGTCCCAGTCGCGTTCCGCCGCCGCGTCCGTCGCGGCGGTTTGCAGCCCCGTCCTTCTCGCCGTCGCGCTCGTCGTTGCAGGCGGCGCCCACCTCGCCGGTGCCGCGGTGGCGACCGCGTCGTCCGTTGCCCCCGTCGTGAGCGACGCCGCTTCCCGGGCGAAGGGCCTGCCGTTCGGCCCGGGCGAATCGCTCAAGTTCTCGATCGAGTACGGGTTGATCAAGGCGGGTACCGCGTGGCTCGAAGTCGAGCCCATGCAGGTCTACAAGGGCCGCCCGTGCTATCACCTCGTCTCGCGCGCCGAGTCGAACGACGTCATGTCGAGGATCTACAAGGTGCGTGATCGCATCGACTCGCTCGTCGACGCGGAGGGCCTGTACTCCTGGCGCTACAAGAAGCGCCTGCGCGAAGGATCGTTCGAGCGCGACTACGACATCCTGTACGATCCGCCGAGCGGGAAGGCGACGTACGCCGACGGCCGCAAGTTCGATGCCGAACCGTGGTCCAAGGACGCGCTCGCCGCGTTCTACTACGTGCGGTACATGCCGCTCGAGGTGGGCAAGGACATCGCGATCACCCACCATTCGGACAAGCGATCGAACGGCATCCAGGTCAAGGTCCACAAGCGGGAGACCGTGAAGGTTCCGGCTGGCTCGTTCGACTGCTTCGTCATCGAGCCGATCCTGTCCGAGGGTGGGCTGTTCAAGTCGAGCGGCCGGATGCAGATCTGGGTCACGGCCGACGAACGCCGCATGCCGGTGCTGATGAAGAGCAAGATCCCCGTCGGCTCGATCGACGCGGTGCTGACGGAGTACAAGACCGGCGGGCCCGCGTCCGTCGCGATCGCCCGGCCCTGAGCGCGTTGTCCCCACCCCGGAGAAAAGCGATGTCCCGATACGCCGAGGTCGACCTCGCCGCGGTCACGTTGCTGTCGGTGAAGGACCGCGCCACGAAGGTGGGGATCGCCTCGTTCGGGAAGGCGCCCGAGGACCCGGCGGCGGTCGCGCGCTTCATCGACGGGCTGCCCGACCTCCTCGCCGGGCGCGCGCTGCGCGACGCCATCGGCGCGATCCTCGCCTCGCATGCCGCCGGCCGCCCGGTCGTGTTGATGGTGGGCGCGCATGTCATCAAGGTGGGGGTGCAGCCGTCGCTCGTTCCCTTGATTCGTCGTCACGTTGTCACGCATGTCGCGTTGCACGGCGCCGGCGCGATCCATGACGTCGAGGTGGCCCTGTTCGGTACGACCAGCGAAGACGTCGAGGCGAACCTGGGCACCGGCGCGTTCGGCATGGTGAAGGAGACGCCCGAGTTCTTCCATCGTGTCACCGCGGAGGCGCGCGGGCGCGGCGAGGGCCTGGGCGAAGCGCTGGGGCGTGCGCTCACCGAGGCCAAGGCGCCGCATGCCGAACACAGCCTGCTCGCCGAGGCGTGGCGGGCGGGCATTCCCGCGACCGTGCACGTCGCGCTCGGCACCGACACGATCCACGCGCATCCGGCTGCCAGCGGGGCCGATCTCGGCGACACGACGCTGCGGGACTTCCGGATGTTCGCGCACACGCTGCTCGCGGCGCGCGGGGCGACCGTGTTGAACGTGGGCTCGGCGGTGATCCTTCCCGAGGTGTTCCTCAAGGCGCTGACCGTTGCGGTCAACCTGGGCGCCACGCTCGACGGCCTCACCACGGTGAACCTGGACCAGATCCAGCACTACCGGCCGCGGGTCAACGTGCTCGAGCGGCCCACGCGCGCGGCCGGGGGGCGTGGGGTGTCGCTCACCGGGCACCATGAGATCCTGGTCCCTCTTCTCGCGCAGGCCGTCCTGGCCGGGCTGGAGGGTTCGGCCGGGTAGCGGAGTGGCGGCGGTTCCCCGGTTGGCATTGCGCT
>JBKJNH010000377.1:0-7188 GCA_046596055.1 Candidatus Eiseniibacteriota bacterium | reverse complement strand
ACGGCCGGGCCGGCCACGAGATCACGGATCACTTCCTGATGCAGTCGGGCGGCCAGTGGCACCTGTTCTATACGGAGCTCGCGGGGCCCGCGACACCGGCATGCCGGATCGGGCATGCGGTGAGCCCGGACCTGGTGCACTGGACCGAGCGCGCCACGGTGACGACGGCGAGCGGCACGGGCTGGATGGCGACCGGCACGTGGGCGCCGCACGTCGTTCCGAAGCCCGGCGGGGGCTGGCTCCTCTTCTTCACCGGACGTGACCTTGCCGGCGCCCAGTCGATCGGCGCGCTCGCCAGCGCCGATCTCGAGACGTGGACACCGCTCGCCGGAAACCCGTTGTGGTCGCCGCCGGGCTGGGCGCGCAACGACGCCTCGAGCGCGACCTCGTGCCGTGACCCGTTCCTGTGGAGCGACGGCTCGCTGCATCACATGCTCTATACCGTGTACACGCTGGCCGGGCGCCCCGCGATCGGCCACGCGACCTCTCCCGACCTCCTCACCTGGACCGACGCCGGCGCCTTCATGATCGACGCGACGAGCGTCGCGCCGATCGACCTCGAGAGTCCGCAGCTGGTGTTCGACAACGGTCGCGTCGAACTGCTGTACACGCGCCATCGCTTGCGCCTGCTCACGGCGACGACCTCTTCCGGTCCGTGGGACGTGGCCGAGGAGGTCACGCTCGACCCCGTCGGTGGCGCGGCCGAGAAGCTCCGCGTCGGAGCGACGCAACTGCTGTCGCGGGTGCGCTTCGACGTCTGCGACGCGCCCACGAGCCTGATCGTCATCGACACCGTGACCGCCTCCCCCGCGGGGTACGTCGTGCCCGACCCGGGCCTGGCCCCGGGCTGGCGCGCGTTCGGGGAGGCGTTCGAGCGCGGCTCGACGTTTGGGGACGGACCGGGCTGGCGCGCGCAGACCCCGGCGGCCCCTCTGGGCTGGCGCTGGATGAGCAGCGCCGAGGACTACCGGGAGCCCTCGGATGGGCAGTCGAGCTGCGACGCACCCTCGATTGATGCCCGGATAGGGACGCTACGTTCCCCACGTTTCACGCTTTACGGCGATTCCCTCTGGTACCGGGTGATGGGGGCGGCGTCCCTCGACTCGGCGGCAATCCGGCTGATCGACGCCTGCACCGGCCTGGAACTGGCGCGGCGCACCGGTCCCAACTCGACCGCGCTCACCGGGGGGGCGTGGTCCAACACGGGCCGCCGTGGGTGGCCCGTGCACGTCGAGTTGATCGACCGGCTCACGCGGCCGGGTGGATTCATCGGCGCGGACGCGATCCGCGACTCGACGATGGGCACGTTCACGACGCCGACACCGGTCGCGATCAACCAGACGGCGCCGGCGGGAGGCGAGACGCTGGCGCCCGGGCAGAACTACGTCGTGCGCTGGGCGAGCTTCAGCACCGCGGGCATCGACTCGCACCTCGTCTTCGTGTCGTACGACGACTTCGCCACGCCGCCGATCCGGCTGCAGAAGCGCAACGCGAACCAGTTCAGCTGGACGTGGACGGTGCCGAACGTCCTCGAGTTCACCGTGCGCATCCGCGTCGTGGCGTACGCCAGGAACGGCGTGCAAGACTGCGACACGTCGCCGCCGTTCGCCATCGGCGCGACCACCGATGCGCCGCCTTCCGACGCCGCCGGGGCCGAGGGGACGATCGCGCTGGTCGCCCTCGGGAGCCCGGGTCCCGCGCCGGTGCTGGAGTGGAGCGCACCGCCCGGACGCTCCGTGCGCCTCGACCTGCTCGACGTGCGGGGACGTCTCGTCCGCTCGCTCGTGGCCGGTCGTACCGACGGCGCCGGCGGGCGCGAGCGGACGACCTGGGACGGTGTCGACGCGCGCGGACGGCGCGCGCCGCCGGGGCTGTACTTCGCGTCTCTCTCGGTCGACGGCGGGCCGCGGCACACGGTGCGCCTCGTGCGCCTCGCCCCGGCGATCGCCGCGCCTTGACGCCCCACGGCCGAGGGCGCACACTCCGCCCCATGTTCGAAGGCCTGTCGGTCGCCCTGGTCACCCCGTTCAAGGACGGCACGCTCGACGAGCCCGCCACCGAGCGGCTCGTCGACTTCGTCGTGCGTGGCGGGGCCGATGCGCTCGTCGTCGCCGGCACCACCGGCGAGGCGCCCGCGCTCACGCGCGAGGAGCGTCGGCGGCTCTACGCCGTCGTGCGCTCCGCCAGCGGCGGCCGCGCCCGCCTCGTCGCCGGCACCGGAACGAACGTCACCCGCGACACGATCGAGCTCACCGCCGAGGCGCGCGACGCCGGCTACGACGGCGCGATGGTCGTCGTGCCGTACTACAACAAGCCCACGCCCGCCGGTCTGGTCGCACACTTCACCGCGGTGGCGCGGGCCGTCGAGTTGCCGTTGATCGTCTACAACGTGCCCTCGCGCACGGGGACGAACATGCTCCCGGACACGGTCGCACGCATCGCCCAGATCGACTCGGTGGTAGCGATCAAGGAGGCGTCGGGATCGCTCGACCAGGTGAGTGCGATTCGCGCCCAATGTGATCTCACGGTGCTCTCCGGCGACGACTCGCTGACGTTGCCCATGCTCGCCGTCGGCGCTCGCGGCGTCGTCTCGGTCGTCGGGAACGTCGCGCCGCGCGCGATGCGCGACCTGCTCACCGCGTTCGCCGAGGGACGCCTGGTCGACGCCGAATCAATCCATCGCCGGCTCACGCCGCTCATGCGGGCGCTCTTCCTCGAGTCGAATCCGGCGCCGACCAAGAGCCTGCTCGCCGATCTCGGGATCCTCGTCAACCAGTTGCGCCTGCCCCTCGTCCCGGTCGAGCCCGCGACGGCGCTCGCCGTGCGCGACGCCGCGAAGGCCGCCGGGATCCGGCTTCCCGACCCGACCGGAGTGGCGGGTTGAGCCGCGCGCCCCTGGCCATCGCCGTCGCGGGGGCCACGGGACGGATGGGCGGTCGCGTGGTGCGGAGACTCGAGGCCGACTCGGACTTCCACGTCGTCGCGATGCCCGGCGAGGGCGGACTGGGCGCCGACTGGAAGGGTGCTCGCGTGCTCGCCGATTTCACCGCGCCGGCGGGGACCGCGGAACTGGCGCCGTTGGCCGCGGCGCGAGGCGTCGGGCTCCTCGTCGGCACGACCGGGCTCGATGCGACCGTGCACGCCGTGCTCGATGCCGCGGCGACCCGCGTCCCCGTGCTCGTCGCGCCTAATCTGAGTCTCGGCGTCGCGGCCCTGGCGCGTGCGCTGCGGGCCGTCCTGCCCGCGCTCCCCGGCTACGACGTCGAGATCGTCGAGCGCCATCACCGGGCCAAGGTCGACGCGCCCTCGGGCACCGCGCTGGCGCTGGCCGAGCTCGTCTCCCGCGCGCGCGGCGACGCGGCGACGGACGTCCGTGCCGGTCGCTCGGGCGCCGTCGGTCCGCGCCTGGCGGGGGAGATCGGCGTGCACGCCGTGCGCGGTGGCGCCTGGGTCGGCGAGCATGCCGTGCTGCTCGCCGGCGCGCACGAGACGCTCGAGTTCACGCACGTCGCGCACGATCGCGACGCGTTCGCGGCGGGCGCCCTCGTGGCGCTCCGCTTTCTGGCCGGCGCACCGCCCGGTCGCTACACGCTGGAGGACGCGCTCGTGTGACGGATCGCGCGGCACCCGGGATGCCGGCGCGACCCACGGGTCGACCATGCGCTCTCGCCTTCGCCTCGCAACCGCCATCGCCTTCGCCGCCGCGTGCCTCCTGCTGGGGGCGCCGGGACACCCCGTGGCCCAGGGCCTGTACGGTCAGAACAAGGTCCAGTACGACCGCCTCGACTGGCAGATCCTCCGCACCGCTCACCTCGAGATCTACTTCTACGAGGAGGAGGAACAGCTCGCGCGGGAGCTGGCGGCCATCGCCGAATCCACCTGCGCCGAGTTTGACTCGACGTTCCGCATGCGCCCGCGGAACCGGATTCCGATCCTCACCTACTCCTCGCACCAGGCATTCCAGCGCACCAACGCCACGTCCGGGTTCATCGGCGAGGGGACGGGTGGTCTCACCGAGCTGATCAAGGGGCGCGTGCTCATCCCGCACACCGGTTCGCGCCACCGGCTCGTCTGGGTGACGCGCCACGAGCTGGTGCATGCCTACATGCTCGAGAAGCTGGCGCAGCAGCGCCGTGCCCACAAGAACTACCGTGGCGCGTGGCCGCCGCTGTGGTTCACCGAGGGCCTCGCCGAGTTCCTTGCCACCTCGTGGGACGCGACCGCCGAGGGTCTCCTGCAGGATGCCGTCGTGACCGGCACCGCGCGGCCGATGACGCAGAGCCGGGACATCGAGGGCACGGTCCTCATGTACAAGGAGGGCCAGTCGTTTCTCGAGTTCGTCGCCGCGCGGAAGGGCGGCAAGCGCGCGGTCATGGAGATCTTCGAGAGGTGGATGGACGCGCCGACGTTTCCCGAGATCTGGGAGAAGACGTTCGGCGAGAAGCTCGAGGACGTCGACGAGGAGTGGTTCGAGGGCCTGCGGCGTCGCTATTACCCGAAGGTGGCGACGCGTACGCCGGTCAAGGACGTGGCGCGGGCGGTGACCTGCTGCGGGCCGACGTTCGACCTCGCGCCGGTCGTCCTGCCCCCGGCCGCCCCGGGCGACACGACCCTGCGCTTCGCTTACCTGCGGGCCGAGGATGGCGCGGTCGACCTGCGGGTGCGGCGCGAGCGCGGCGGCAAGCTCGTCGACGACCGCCGCCTCCTGCGCGGGGGATTTTCGCCGCGCTTCGAGTCCTTCCACTTCTTCCGCAGCCGCCTCGGCGCCAGCCGCGACGGCCGCCTCGCGCTGGTTGCCCAGCAGGCCGGGCGCGACGTGCTGCACGTCGTGGACTCGCGGACCGGCGAGGTCGAGCGCACGTGGTCCTTTCGCGGGATCGTGGGCCTCGCGTCACCGACGTGGGTCGTCGGCGACACGACGATCGTCGTCGTCGGGCAATCCGTCGGCGGCAGCACCGACCTGTACCGCGTGCGTATCGCCGACGGCGCGATTGCGGCGCTCACCGCCGACCCGGCCGACGACGACGATCCTTCCGCCCATCCGACCCGCCACGCGGTCGTGTGGGCATCGGATCGTGACAGTCACGGCGGACCGCAGCACGCGCTCTACGAGATGGACCTCGTGACGGGGGCGGTGACGAAGCTCACCAGCGGCGCGGCGGACGATCGTCGCGCGACATGGTCGCCGGACGGAACGACGCTCGCCTTCCTGTCCGATCGGCTCGGGATCGACGACCTGTGGCTCTGGCGCGCAGGGCAGGTGCAACGGGCGTCGCGATTCCTGGGGCCGGTCTACGATCCGACCTGGCTTCCCGGCGGGACGGGCCTGCTCTTCGCGGGGCAGTCGGGCTGGACGTTCCACCTGTACGACGTGCCGATCACGCCGATCGACACCCTGTGGGCGCCCGCGCTGCCGGCGCCCATCGAAGCTGCGCCCGACTCTGCGCTGCCATCCCTGGCGATGGTCCCGCGCGCCTTCGAGCCGGCCGAGCCCTACCGGCGCAGCCTGTCGCTCGACATCGCCCAGAGCATCGTCTCGGTCGATCCCGCGCTGGGCACCGGCGGCACCGGCGGCATGGTCGCGCTCTCGGACGTGCTGGGCAACGAGGGCGTCTACCTGTTCGTCGCCAACGATGCGGCGTCGTTGGACGACTTTCTCGACGGCATGGAGTTCAGCGCCACCTACTTCAACCGCGCGCAACGCCTCAACTACGGGCTGGGCCTGTTCCGCCTCACGCGGGTCTACGACGTCGACATCGACCTGTACCGGCGCGAACGGCGGATCGGCGGGACCGTGCTGGCCTCGTATCCGCTGTCGCGTTTCCGGCGCATCGAGGGATCGACCGTGGTGCGCCATGCGCAGGATCACCTGCTGCGCAACGGCGACTTCCGAGACCTGTGGTTGCTGTCGAACTACTTCGCCGTCGTGCACGATGACGCCCGCTTCACATACCACGGCGCGGCGGGGGGACAGCGCATCAACCTCACCGCGGGTTACACACGCGACCTCTCGTCGGGCGCAGGCGACGCCGTGTCGCTCCTGCTCGACGCGCGGTTCTACCGGACCCCGATCAAGGACGTCGTGTGGGCGAATCGCCTCGTGACGCAGGTGTCGAGCGGGGACGACCCCGAGAGCTTCTACTACGGCGGCCCGTACGCGTTGCGCGGGTGGGATCGTCGCGTGTTGTTCGGCACGCGTACGGCGCTGGCGCAGAGCGAGCTGCGCCTGCCCATCCTCGGCCGCACTCGTCTGGGCGCGCCGCTGCCGATCGAGTTTCCGCGCGTCAGCGCCGCGCTCTTCGTCGACGGAGCCGTTGCCGGTGGGACGCCGAGCCCGGTCAAACGGCTGGGCTCGATCGGGGCGGGGGTGTACGTCGGCGGGGGATGGTTCCCGGTGCTGCGGCTCGACTGGGTGAAGTTCACGGACTTCCGCACCATCGGTCGCGCGACGCATACGCAGTTCACGATCGGCTACTTGTTCTGACGCCGCCTAGGGCAAACCGCGGGGGCCCGGGTCGATCCGCACGTCGAACGGCGCGCCGAAGCCTCCCGTTCGCCCGAGCACCACGCCGTTGCTCGAGATGCGCACCACCTCGCCGGCGGCGATCGCGGCGACCCACACCTCGCCGGTGCGATCGGCGACCGCGATCCCGCGGGGGCGGGCGATCCCCTGGACGCGCCGGACCTCGCCGCCGGTGCGCCGGTCGAGCGCCACGATTGCATTGCCGGTGTCGAGCCCGACCCACACGAGATTGCGGCCCTCGTCGATGTCGACCGCGTAGGGACCGGGGGCGAGCGCGGTCCGCGCCAGGATGTCGCCGTCGGCGGAGAGTTTCATCACCTCGCCGGCCGCGAAGCGCGTCACCCACACCGACCCGTCGAGCGGGTCGACGGCGGCCCGGCGCGGATCCCCGCCGGGCGCGGCCACCGGACCGCGCGCGCCCGTGGCATCGATGCGCTGCACGGTCCCGGCGGCCGCGTCGACCACCCACGCGCCGCCGCCGGCCGTGAGGGCGACGTCCTGCGGGTTGATGAAGGGCCCGGACGTGACGAGCGGGACACCCTCGCGATTCACGCGCACGACCACGGCGTTGTCCTCGTCGGCGATCCACGCCGTCCCTGTCACGGGATCGACGGTGATCGCGTTGGGCCCGCCGTCGATCCGGAAGCTCGACAGCGGGCCGCCGC
>JBKJNH010000316.1:0-3590 GCA_046596055.1 Candidatus Eiseniibacteriota bacterium | reverse complement strand
ATCCCGGCGTCGGAGAGGAGCGCGAACACGCCTGCCTGCATGCGACCCTTCGGCAGGGCCAGGCGAAGCAACGCGGTGGTCGCGGTAGCGCGACCGGTCGTGGGTACGGCGTCGGCGGCGTCAAGCATCGGAGCTCCGTCGGGAAATGGCCCCGGGGCTCCGGCGTCGCGACCCCAAACACGAACGCCGGCCCGCAGGGGCCGGCGTTCGAGTGCGCTCGACTGCTGAGCGACATCAATCCATCATCCGACCCGCGACATGGTGTGGTGGCGATGATGGTGTCGATGGATGAGGTTCATGGCGAAGGGAAGCGTCTCATGCGGGGGCGCGCACGTCAAGCGCCACCTTGCCGAATGCTGTTCCAATGTAATTCTGACCCCCCAAGCTCCAAAGTGATTCTGTCCCCCCATGGACGACCTGACCATGGGAGTAAGGGATGCCCGACGTCTGGGTGCAGTGGAAGCCGCGATCAAGAGTCGACTCACCAACCGGGAGGGAGCCTTGCGAACCGGACTGAGCGTTCGACAGTTCAAGCGGCTCAAGGCTCAGGTGCGCAAGCTCGGCCCCGCCGGGCTCGTGCACGGTAACCGGGGAAAGACTTCGGGTCGTCGACTCGGCGCGGCCGTGCGCCAAGCGGTGACCGATCTTCTGCAGCACGTCGACCTGCGCTTCAACGACTGTCACATCCGCGATCTCGTCGTCGAGCAGGGCCACCAAGTGAGCGCCGAGACGGTCCGTACGATCCGGCTCGAGCTCGGACTGCCGTCGAAGCATCAGCGTCGACGCGCACGCTATCACCGTCGTCGCCTGCGCGAGGCTCAGCGCGGAGCCATGGTCCAGATGGACGGGAGTTCCTTCCACTGGTTCGGTCCCGATCAGCCGATGTCCTGCCTCATCGGCATGGTCGACGATGCCACCGGCGAGATCCTCTCCCTGTGCTTCCGCCCCCACGAAGACTTGCACGGCTACGTCACAGCCCTGCGGGACCTGATCCACAGCGACGGCGTGCCGCTGTGTCTCTACGGCGATCGCACCGGGATCGCCGTACGCAACGACGGCTACTGGTCGCAGGAGGAAGAACTGGCCGGCCGCCGCAAGCCCACCCAGCTCGGGCAAATGCTCGAAGAGCTGGGGATCCGCTACATCGCCGCCCACACGCCCGAGGCCAAGGGCCGCGTCGAACGCTCCTGGCAGACCCTGCAGGATCGTCTGGTCGTCGAGCTCGCCTTGCACGGAATCCAGACCGCCGAGGCCGCTCAGGCGTTCCTGCCGGCGTTCCTCGTTCGCTATCGCACCTGGTTCGCCCAGAAGCCTCGCGAGATCACGAACGCGTTCGTTCGCCCGCCGCGCCATGTGGATCGCATCCTCGCCTGCCGCTACGAACGCGTCGTGATGCGCGACAACACGGTCTCGATCCCCGGGTGCGTCATCCAGCTTCCACCCGGTCCGGGTCACCGCTCCTGGTTCCGAACCCGAGTCGAAGTCCGGGAGCTCTTCGATGGCCGCCTGATCGTCCTGAAGGACGGCAAGTGTCTCGCCGAACGTCCTGCTCCTGCCGGTGACTTCCTGCTCGTGCCCAGGGACTCCAGCCTCCCCTCGAGGCGCTCGACGAGGCCCAGTGATCCCCGAAAGCCCGCAGCGACTCGTGCAGACTCACGCCCGGCACCCTCACTGCGGGGAACCGGGCGCAAGCAGCCGGAGAACCATCCATGGAAGAATGCCGCCACTTTCAAGAGCGACCCCAACCGCGCCGAGGGGCGCAGGGGGTGACAGAATCACTTTGGAGTACGGGGGACAGAATCACTCTGGAACAACAGCGCCACCTTGCCGAATGCCACCTTGCCGAAGTTCCCGCCCGAGGAAGAACCCGTCGTCCCCCAGGCCCTGGTAGAGCGGCATCACGAGCAGGCAGTCTTCGGGAGCCCGGATCTCGCCCCGGCGGTCGCGGGCCAGCAGCGTCCCGACCGTGATCGGCTGCAGGTTGGCAAAGCCCGGCGCCATCTTGAACTCGTCCTCGGGGACGATGCCGTGACGATGGTAGACCTCGATCGCGTGCGGCAGTCCGAGGCGCGCGTTGGCGAGCGTGGCCCGGAAGGCTGCGAGATCGGGCAACGCCTCGGGCGCGAGCACGCCGGCGGCGACGAGCGCGATCCACAACACCGCTTCGTGGTGTTCGACCGCCACGGGTGCCTCATTCTGTCCGCCTTCGACCGCGACGCCGAGCACCCCGCGCTGCGCCAGGTACGGCATGAGCGCGCTCGACAGCTGGCCGATCAGGCCGAAGAACACCGGCAACGGAAACGTCAGGGCGAACGCCTGCGCGCGCTCGATCCCGTCGGCGACGACGAACGGCACTCCCGGCGCCGACGTCGTGTGCAGGTCGACGAAGTAGCGGGCGTCGGCGGGCGCGCCGGTAAAGGCCGCGTCGATCGCGGCCAGCAGCTCCGCCTGCTCGCGGTCCTCGGCCTGCGCGTGCGCGGCGTCCGGCAGCGCCGCGATCGCTTCGTCGCTCCAGCCGCGATTCAGGTCGCGCGACTGGAACCGAGCGCCGGTCGCGAGCGCTTCGCGGTTGCCGGCGAGTGCGACGAACGTGCCGCGGATCAGTCCGCGTTCGACCATCCTCTCGCGCGCGATGCGGGCCAGCACCCGCTCGGCCGCGAACAGGCCCGCCGGCTCGTTGCCGTGGATCCCGCCCAGGGCGACCAGGACGGGGCCGTGCGCCGCGCCCTCCGGCGAGCCGATGCGCCCGGGCATGCGTGGCCAGGCGCGCCGGTCAGCCACGCAGGCGCTCCTCGAGCAACTGGCCCGCGATGTCCATGAAGTCGTCCTCGGTCACGACGCCGAGCAGGCGGCCGTCGAGCACGACCGGCAGGCACCCGACGCGGTTCTCGCGCATGATCTCGATCGCGCGCAGCGTGCTCATCGTGGGCGCGATGACGATCGGGTCGCGCTTCATGATGTCGGCGACCGCGACCTCGTGCCAGTGCGCGTCGCCGTCGCTGTTGGCCAGCAGGCGCAGCAGCGCGCGGTAACTGACGAGTCCGACGAGGCGATGCTCCGAGTCCTCGACCGGCACGTGGCGGATCTTCTCCCACTCCATCAGGCGCGCCACCAGGTCGACGGGCTCGTCGGCGTGCACGGTGAACAGGTCGGTGGTCATGATCTGCTCGACCTTCAGGTAATTGTTCTTCCAGCCGCCGCCCTCGTCAAGCCGCGCGGGCTCCCAGTCGGACACGGGCTTCCCCGATCTCTGGCGCTGCACCGTCGCCAGCGTGAGGGCGTTGAGGCGCTCGCCGGGCGTGCCGTGGTCCTTCATGGCCGCCAGCGAGTGAAGCATCCATCGGGAGCCCGTGCGACCGCTGGCCACGCGCTTCTCGATCGTGCCCAGGTAGCGCTCGCGGTCGGCCAGATCGATTCCGGCGAGCGCCAGGCCCTCGGCGGCCATCGGCAACAGGCGCTCGAGGATCAGCTTCGGCGCGGGAATCTCCTCGCCGTCGATCCACGTCAGCGGGGCGGCCAACCCGTGGCGCGCGGCGGAGACGAAGTTGTGCTTCGCCTGCTCGAACTCCATCACCGCGGGCACGTGTTCG
>JBKJNH010000260.1:0-10665 GCA_046596055.1 Candidatus Eiseniibacteriota bacterium | reverse complement strand
TGACGCCCCCCCCCCTGCCGATGTCTAATTGTGCTGCGCCAGCCAGTTGAGCACGCCTAGATCGCAGTAATTCCTGCGAAGTGCGCCTGCGCGATCCTCGCTTCCCGGCCCCCCTGATTCTCCGGAGGCTTCGCCCATGCGCCTGCTATTCTTTCTCCTCACCTCGTTCACTGTGTTCGTCCCTGAAACGTCGGAGGCGATCGAGTTGAGATGGGCCTCTGGTTCGACCACCCTCGAGTTCACAACCGCGATTCGGTGCACGCTGAGCATCGAGGCAGAAGTTGCAGAAGGCGTCCTCCCCGAGACGTGGCGGTTGATCTGGGTGGCTGAGAACTGTGAACTCCGCCCGATTGCCGACCCAGCCGGGGCTTGCGAGCCAGGTCGAGCCGGAGTCGTGAATCTCCTGCAGGCGGCGACCGCAGCCGAGATCACGGGGCAAGAGGTCACGGCGGAGTTCTGCTCGCCGGAGACCGGTGGAACCGCCTTGGCCTTCCAGGTGTTCGATTTGCCCGCAGGCAGTCGAGGCCAGCTGAAGGTCGTCGCACTTGACCCTACGGATGAGAGCCCCGACAGCGTGCTGGAATCGAACATTGTGACGTTCAACGGGGGCATCGCAGCTGCGTTCTCTCCGGTGATTCTCCATACCCGCACGGAGCACAACTCGACCGAGTTCAAGCTCACGGCGGTTGGGTCCGGGCTTGGCGAACTTGGCCCCGTCGCTCTCCGGGCGCTCGACGGGACATGGCGGGCAATGCTGGCGGTTGGACCTGTCGACGAACATCGATTCACCGCCACCGGGGCGTTCGCGGCGAGTGTTCCCGCCTGTGTGGTCGAGGCTCAAGGCGAGTCCGGCGCTGCAACAGCTTCCGTGGAGGCCGATCCGCCGCCGCCGCCGCTCGATCCTCAAGCCGGCTGTCAGCAACAGTTCATCGAAGACATCTATCCGCCGTACACGATCCAGGCAAAGGACTTCGCATTCGTGCCTGGCGGCTGGACGCCTTCGGGATCCTGGAAGTTCCACCTCTTCTACATCCGTCAAAATCAGTTCATGGCATTTTCCAGCACGAGCAAGAACCTCGGACACGCGGTATCACACGATCTCGATCAGTGGACCGTGCTCGACACGGCAGCTGTGAAGGTCCGCCCAGGGCGGTTTGACAGCGACCACGTCTGGGCCCCCACGATTGTCAGGCGCGGCCTGACTTATCACATGTTCTACACCGGAGTCGACGCCGGGCAGAACCAGCGCATCGGAATCGCGACATCGACCGATCTGGTGAATTGGGTTCAGGGAGACAGCGTGCTGACGGCCGAAGAAATCAGCTGGGCTGACGAGAGTCCGCCTCCTCCACTCTACGCCGGGCAGAGCCAGCTGCGCGATCCGTTCGTGATGGAAGATCCGAACCAGCCAGGGCAGTGGCTGATGTATTTCGTCACGGTCCCGGATCTCTACAGTCCCGGGATGGTCGTCGGTGTCGCCAAGTCCAGCGGAAACTTCTCGACGTGGCAGAACGCCGTGCCGCTTTGGGCAACGCTTCGTCCCTACGTCCCCGGAGTCTCCAGTCGAGTGGAGTCGCCCCATGCGTTCCTGCGAGATGGGAAGTGGTGGCTTTTTCACACCGTGAACACGGCGGCAGACGATACCGTGCACGCCATCTCAAACGCGACCGGGCCCGCGGACACGGTCACGGGCAACTGGAGCGCCCCGAAGGGCCTTCAGTTCCTCGTCCCGCTCGCTGAGGCCGGCGCCTACAATCGATGGCACGCAACGGAGTACCTCGAGATGAGCGAGGACTTCGATCTCCGGTATCTAGCCGCGTTCAACGACTTGACCACGGGGATCAGCTACACCCAGATGCGACCCACTGCTCCGCCATTCCTCTTCACCGGCGACTGCCCAACCGCGGTTGCCGTCGGGGACGGGAGCGCCGCCGTACCCGCAGCGCAGCTGCTCGTTCTTGGGTCCGGATCCGCGCGCTCCGATGTTCGGTTCAGGATCGATCTCCCGGAACGCTCGACCGTCTCGCTCGTCATCTACGATGTGCGCGGCAGGCGTGTCCAAACGGTCGTCGAGGGAGAACTGCCGAGCGGGACGAGCCACGTAGTCTGGGATGGACGCGACCTATCTGGCGCCATGATGCCCGGAGGTGTGTATTTCGGAGGGATGCAGACCCCAGAAGGACGCGTGACAGTCCGCGTGCCGATCGTCAGATAGAGCCAGATGAGAGCAATCTCTGTGAGCATCGGCGCCGGGCGATGAACATGGGTTCCGGGTCCCTGCTAGGGCTAGCGATCATCGCCATAGGCGCGGCGGACGTGTTCGCCAGCATGGACTACCCCGAGCCATGGGGAGTGGATGGGACCATCGTCGCAACAGCGCGTGCAGGGAACACCCTGTACGTTGGGGGGGCGTTTCGCGCCGTGGGGCCGACCACAGGCGGCGGGGTTCCACTTGACCCTGATAGTGCCGAGCCGGTCCCTGCCTATCCCCGAGTCGCCGGCGCAGTCTACTCGGTCCAGGCGGATGGGACGGGCGGCTGGTTTATCGGCGGTCTGTTCGAGGCGGTTGGGCAGCAGCCGCGCTCGAATCTCGCTCACATCCTGGCCGACGGAAGTGTCGCGAGTTGGGCTCCGAACCCGGACGGGGAGGTGCGGGCCATCCTGGTGAAGGGCAACACTGTCTTCCTTGGCGGCGCATTCCTCCACGTCGGCGGTCAGTCGCGTCGCTACCTCGCGGCGGTTGATGCCTTCAGCGGCGCGGTGGAGGATCTCGATCCGCAGCCTGATGGTCCTGTGAGGGCGTTACTGCTCGATTCTGGAAGACTCTTCGTTGGGGGAGACTTCGTCTCGATCGGACGCCAGTCGCGGTTCAGTATTGCCGAGGTGAACCCCGCGGATGGGATTGTCTCCGCCTGGAACCCGAACGTGAGCTACTACGGCAATCCAGCCTCGGTTCGGGCAATCGCGATGAGGGGGGACACGCTCTTCGTCGGTGGTTCATTCTGGAGTGTAGGAGGGAGCCAGCGTCAGCATCTCGCAGCAATTAGTGCCGCGAGCGGAACCGCGTTCGATTGGCGCCCATCAGTCACAGGCCCGAGAGACATGTACTACGGTGAACCAGACGTGCAGGCACTGGCGATTTGGGGCTCGACCCTTCTGGTGGGGGGACGGTTCACGTCGATTTCTGGGCAAGTTCGGGCGGGACTGGCGGCTCTCGATATGGATACGGCGGTTCCAACGTCCTGGAATCCCGAGGCTGGCCCGTGGATCGGAGTATACGCGGGGACCGTTTCGTGCCTGCTCGTTCGGGGACACAGTTTGTACGTCGGCGGAGGCTTTCAGACCCTCGGCGGCCAGCCCCGAGTCTCGATGGGAGAGGTTGATCTCGAAACCGGTGCGGCGACGGATTGGAATCCACGCGTCATCGACGAGTACGTCCAGTCGATTGCCGCAGACGATGATGCGGTCTATGCCGGTGGCAGCTTTCAGGGACTCGGTAGTCAGTGGAAGTCACGCAAGGGCCTGGCGGCAATCGATCTCACGACCGGGCAACTGAAGGATTGGAACCCCGAACCGAACGGCCTGATCGTCTACTCGCTGGCGGTTGCGCATGGCACGGTCTACGCTGGTGGACACTTCTCCGGAATCGGCGGTCAAGAGCGCTGGGGGCTGGCCGCACTCGACACGCTCTCCGGCCTCGCCACCAACTGGAATCCGACTGCGAATGAGATTGTCGCCAGCCTCGAAGTCGTGGGCGACACGCTGTATGCAGCCGGCTACTTTACCGCGATGAGCGGGCAACCTCGTGGGCGCCTGGCGTCCTTCGATCTTGCGACCGGAGAACTCACGAGTTGGAACCCGGACTCGAACAACGATGTCTTCGGTATCGCGGTGCATGGCCAGGAAATGTTTCTCGGCGGGTCCTTCTCGCAGGTGGGGGGGCGCCCCGCGAAATGCCTTGCGGCGGTCGACCGCGTGACTGGCGCGGTGCGGGATTGGAATCCCGCGCCCGATGAATGGGTCAGTGACGTCTGCGTGATCGGGGACAAGCTCTTCGCCTGTGGCGCTTTTACGGCGATCGGGGCCCAGGCTCGTTCCGGGATCGCGGGCTTCGACGCCGAGACCGGACAGCTGGCGGACTGGAGCGCGGACATCAATTCGATCCGAGTCGAGTGCCTTGCGAGCATCGGCGACACGCTGTTCGTCGGGGGAAACTTCAGCCTCATTGGAGGTCAAGAGCGCCGGGGATTGGCGGCGCTTGACGCGAACTCTGGGGCTGTATTCCCTTGGGATCCAGAGCTCGGCTCCGAGACCAAGCTCTCGGTCCCTGTCGTGTGGTCGCTCTCAACGTCCGGGAGTCAACTGTATGCGGGCGGTCGATTTCTTCGTCAGGGGACGCGGCCGGTCAATGGGCTGGCGGCCTTCGACTTCTCGCCGACCCCTCCCGCTCCAGAGCCGAGTCCCATCCCTCGTGTGCTTGCGATGGCGCCATTGTGGCCCAATCCCGCTCAGGGGAGTACTACGATTCGATTCGCCTTGCCCGGCGAGGGGCCCGTGACTCTCGCGCTCTTCGATGTGCATGGGCGTCGCGTTTCGACGATCCTCGATCGCGTGACTCGGACGGCAGGGACGCACGACGTCCCGATCCAGACGTCAGCCCTCGCGCCCGGTTTCTACTTTTGTCGCCTCGATGCAGGCGACGATAGCGCGACGAGAAAGCTGGTGGTGTTCAGGTAGTTGCTCGCGAAGGTTGTCGCAGGCATTCGCCAGGTCGTTCCGCTACTCCCCACTCCAGAACACCACCCGATTCTTCGGCGGGCGCTTGGCCACCAGCAGCGCCTGGTTGGCGCGGCGCCAGAGCGTCGTCGCGTCGGCGGCGTCGTCGGGAATCAGCGCCGCGCCGAGCGACACGGTGATCTTCACGCGGTGCTCGGCGCCGTCGAGCCCGGTGATCGAGGTCTCGGCCTCATCGACGGCGTTGCGCAGGCGCTCGGCGACCGTCTCGGCGTCGCCACGCTCGACGGGCGAGGTGAGGAGCACGGCAAACTCCTCGCCGCCCCAGCGCGCCACCGTGTCGAACGGGCGCACGGTGCGCTTCAGGGCCTTCGCCACCTGCGCCAGCACCGCGTTTCCGCCTTCGTAGCCGTACGTCGTGTTGAAGCTCTTGAAGTCGTCGATGTCGGCGATGACGAGCGCCAGCGACGCGCCCTCGCGGCGTGCGCGCGCCACTTCGTTGTCGAGCGCCTGGCGGAAGTACGCGCTGTTGAACGCGCCCGTCAGCGCGTCGACGAAGACAAGGCGTTCCAGTTGCGCGGCCTGCCGCGCGCGCGCGACGAAGCTTTCGGCCAGCATCGACAGCAGCGACAGGCGCCCGGGCGAGAACGCGCCGGCACGCGCGCTGCGCACCTCGAGAACCCCGGCGAGCGCGGGATCGTGCGCCGCGCCGCCGTTGCCATTGGCGCCGTTCGCCACCACGATGCGCACCGCGGCGACCGCGCGCGCGCCGGCGGCGAGCGCCGTGGGGCGTGCCTCGATCACCCCTTGCGCGTCATCCGTCGCAAGCAGGCGATCGCGGGCGAGAACGGCGTCGTCGAGCCACGGGCCGAGCACGGGAGTCTCCCCGGCGGGGGGCGTGTAGTCGCCGGTTCCCGCGCGGGGGAAGAATGCGGCGGCCTCGCACTCGAGCACCTCGCGCGCGGCAGTAAGGAGGAGTGCGATGCGCTCGCCGTCGCCCGAGGTGGGGCGGCCGTCGGCGCGCAGGAGCGCATCGTCGAGGCGGCGCAGGCGACGCACCTCGTCGGCAGGCGCATGGGCGCGCAGGGTGAGCAGCGTGCGCGGATGCGCGACGAGTCCCGGGGGCAACGGTGGCCCGTCGAAGCGCAGGGCGATCACCTCGTGCGCGTCGTTCTTCTGCCACCGGACGATCCGGTCTCCGCCCTCCATCCGATCCGGCAGGCGGGTCAGCGCGCCGAGGTCGGCAAGGCGCTCGAGCGCCTCGAGCGCGACGGCCTCCTGCTCGGCCTCGTTGCCATGCGCGAGCGCGCGCTCGACCCGCGCCCGATCGCCGGGCGACAGGCGGGCGACCGGCAGCAGCCGGCTGAGCAGCAGGGAAAAGGGGACGGCCTGTCGTTTCATGAGGGACCGAAAGGGCGGCGGAATCGGGTTTCCAATGGAGTTCGCAATCGGCCACGGCTGGGGCCGGGAGGGCCGCGATCCGTCGGGGGCCGCATCGATTGTATCGCACACGGGGCCGCCGTGCTATGGTCCCGACGCTTGCAGGAACGTCACTTGCGGGCGCCGGGGACGGCCCGGAGCGCCCGTGTCATCCCCGTCGACTCCCTCGTCCCGACACCATGATCCTATCCCAACTGCTCAATCCCGAAGCCGTGAGCGTCGAACTGGCCGCGACGACCAAGCAAGAGGTCATCGTCGAGCTCGTCGAGCTGCTCGAGAAGTCGCATGCCGCCGAGTCCAAGGGCGAGATCCTGGCCGGCGTCCTCAAGCGCGAGGCCATGATGTCGACCGGCATCGGCAACGGCATCGCCATCCCGCACGGCAAGTCGCGCGCCGTCGATCATCTCGTGGCCGCGTGTGGCGTGTCGCGCTCGGGCGTCGACTTCGACGCCGTCGACCGGCAGCCCGCGACGCTGTTCATCCTCCTCGTCTCGCCCGAGAACGTCGGCGGCTCGCACGTCAAGGTGCTGGCCAACATCAGCCGGCTCCTGAAGGAAGACAAGGTGCGTGACGCCCTGAAGTCCGCCGAATCGGCGCAGGACTTCCTGCAGCAGCTCCGCGACGCCGAGGCGAAGTACCTGTAGCGCCCCACCCATGGATCCATATCTCGGTCCGGTCGCCGGAGCGTTGCTTGCCGCGTTTGCGGCGGGTCTCGCGCTGGGCGTCGTGCGGCTTCGTCGCCTCTCGCTCGAGTGGTGGCGGCGGCGCTTCGCGACGTCCCCGGGTGACGCGCCTGCGGTGACGGCGGGCGAGGACGACGACACGCTCGACTCCGCGACCGCGCCGCCCGTGTTCGGCGCGCTGGCGCTCTGTGCCTTGGTCGCACTGCTCGGCGTCGGCGGCGCGGCCGGCGGCGAGCGCTTCTTCAGTGCCGTCAACGCACCATCGCCGGTCTTCGTTCACGCGCCGCCCACGTGGGCCGGGCTTGCCGCGCGCGCGTCGGCGCTCGTGCTCGTTGCCGGGCTCGCGTTCCTGCTCACACTCGCCGCAGCGCTCGCGGTGTCCCTGTTCGATCGCGCACTCGCGGGGCTGCTCGCGCGCTTCGTGCCGACCGGCTCGCGCGCGCCCGAGGACGAGACACTCGACGTGCCCGCGCTCCTTTCGGTCGCGCGCGGACCGGGCGAGCCGTTCGGTGTGGGCTTCGCCTCGATCGTGCTGTTCGCCTCGACCGTGTTCGCGTTCGCCGCCTTGCTCGTCACGGCCGCTGGCGGACCGTCGCCCGTTCCGGCGGTCGCGATCGCGCTGCTCGCGGTGCCTGTTGCGTACGCGGCCGCGGCCGAGCGCTCGAACCGCCCCGAGGCCGCGCGCCTGCGCCGCGACGCAGCGCTGCGCCAGCTTGCGGTCGCGCCGGTGTGGGCCGCCGCGCTCGTGTTTGCGCCCGCGCCATGGGCGCTGGTGGCGCTCGCCCTCGCGGGGGCCCTTGCGCTGCCAGGTGCACCCGCGCGGGCGGGATCGTTCCTGCCGCCATGGGGCGGTGATGCGGCCGAGCCAAACCCGGTCGTCCGCACGCTGTCGCGCGTCGCGCACGGCGCGTGGATCGTGATCCTTGCGGCGCTGCCCATCCTCGCCGTCGGATCGCGCCCGGCGACGCTCGCGGCGACGGCGCTGCTGGTCGCGCGCGTCGGCCTTGCGGTCATCGCGCTGCTCGCGGCACGCGCGCTCGTACGGCGCTTCGTGTTGCCGGCGCCGGTGTCGGCGACGGTCGCCACTGCGGAGGCCGCGTGATCGGGCTCGTCCAGCCGTCGGTCGACCCGGCCGTCGAGTACATGCGCCAGCTGCCGTGGGCGCCGTCGATTCTTGCCGCCGGCGCGGCGTCGCTCGTGGCCGCGGCGTTCGCACTCACGCGGCGGCACCCCGGCGAGGCGAGCCTCGCCTTCACGCTCGCGGGCGGTGCGCTGGGGCTCGTGCTCGCGGAGCTGGGTCAGGGGCACCTGGGCTTCGGCGTGGCGTGGGTCGCCGCGTGCGTGGCGATCGGTGCGGCGCTGACCGCCGGCGTGGCGCGCCGCGTGCCGGGCGCACCGCGCACCGCGCCCGGAAACGAGCAACGCCTGCTTGCCGTTGCCATGGTGGGCGTGCTCGGCGCGGCCGTCGCGATCGCCGCACTCGCGGTCGACTGGCCGGCGGGCGATGCGGCCTCGGTGTCGGCCGTGGTCACCGCGGGTGCGCTGGGCGCGGCCGGGCTCGTCGGTGTTCTGACGCGGCGGCATGCCGTGAGCCTCGTCCTGGCGGCGACGCTTTGTGCGCTCGCGCTCTCCGCACTCACCGCGACGCTGCCGTTTCCCGAGGCTGCGAGCTTCGCCGCGCTGCTGCTCGGGTTCGCCGCGCTCGTCGGCACGGGCGGCCTCACGCTGGCGGCCGCCGCGCTGGAGCGTGGACACGGGCCGTGGATCGAACCTCTCGAGGAGGATGGAACGTGACCTGCCCGCGCTGCCAGACCGGCAACCCCGACGAGCACCGCTTCTGCGCGCAGTGCGGCGTGCGCCTGATCGAGCACGGCGGCGCGCTGGCCGGAAGCTTGCGCGAGCGCCTGCACCAGGGGCTCGCGCTGCTGGTCGAGGGCGAGTGGGGGCGGGCGCGCGAGCAGTTCCGCCGCTGCCTCGAGCTCGATCCCGGCCACGGTCCGTCGGCGCTCTACCTGGGGCTCGTCGACGTGCTCGAGGGCGCTCCGTCGCGCGCGCGCGATCACCTGCGTCGCGCGGTCGAGCTCGACCCCGAGCTGGTCAACGGGTGGTTGCTGCTGGGGTTGGTCGCCGAGTCCGAGGAGGACTACGCCGAGGTCGAGGAGTGCATGACGCGCGCGGCCATCCTCGAGCCGAATGCGCACCTCGCGCGCGCACGCCTTGCGGGACTGGCGAACGCGCGCGGCGACCTGGAGGCCGCGCTGCCCGAGTTGCGCCGCTGGGCCGATGGCCAGCCCGACGAGAGCGCGCCGCTGCTGCACCTGGCGAACGCGCTGACCGGGCTCGAGGAGTGGGCCGAGGCGGCGCGCGTGCTCGACCGCGCGCTCCAGCTCGAGCCCGAGTCGGCCGCGCTGCACCGTCGCCGCGGCGATCTGTGCCGCCGCACGGGCGAGCGCGAGCGCGCGGAGCGCCATTTCGCCACCGCACTCGCGCTCGATCCCGATGACGACGAGACACGCCTCAAGCGTGCCCAGCTGCTCGCCGATCTCACGCGCGTCGACGAGGCGCTCGCCGAGCTCGACGAGGTCGTGCGCCGTGATTCCGAGAATGCCGTCGCCCTGTACCACCGCGGGCTCCTGCGCTACGTCGAGCGCGAGGACCTCTTCGGCGCGCTCGAGGATCTCGATCGCGCGGCGGCGCTCGATCCCGAAGATCCGTCGGTGCGCCTGATCCGGCAGGAACTGCTGCTCGAGCGCGAGGAACGTTCGTCGTGAACCCAGGCCGCATGCTGCGCGACGCGATGCGCGCGGTGTTCACGCTCGCCCGCGGCGTCGTCGGCGTCGACGCGACGTTCGTGCGCAATCCCGCGCGCTCGCTCCTGTCGTTCGGCCGCGCGCTCGCCGCCGCCGTCGCACGCGCCCACCAGGGGACCGCGCAGGACATGGCGCTGCTCTACCTTGCAGGCCTTGCGCTGCTCGTCGTCGGGCGCCTGTTCGGCTCGTGAGCGTCGTGAGCGCATTGCCGTTCGATCCCTTTCGCGGCGTTCCCGGCCCCTGGCCCTGGATCCTCTCGCCCGCTCCGACGGCCGCCGACTTCGATCCCCTGGGCCCGCTCGGTCTCGTCGTTCTCCTGCCCCTGCTGGGCGCGCTGCTCGCGCCGTTCACGCCCACGCGCTTCGGACCGCTGTTCGCGCGCACGTCGTTCCTGTGGGCCCTCCCCGGCGCCCTGTTCCTCGTGGCCGCGGCGTGGTTCGGTGCCGGTGGCGAGCCGGGTGCGGTGCGCTGGCTCGAGCGCCTGCCCGGCGGCGCAGGCCTGGTGCTCACGCCGTGGAACCTCGTGCCCGCGCTCGCGGTCGGGATCGTGGCGCCACTCGCGCTCGCCATCTCCGAGCCGCGCACGTGGGAACCGGCGCGCTCGGGCTGGCTCCTGTTCCTCACCGCTTCGTCGCAGGCGGCGCTGCTCGCCGGCGGGCCGGAACTCGCGACGTTCGGCTGGCTCGGTGGCGCGTGGGCGGTGTTCTTCCTCCTCGGGCACCAGGATGCCGCGGGGCAGGGCGAGCGCGCGGTCGGGCCGTTCGTCGTGCACGCGGCGGCGGCGACGTGCGTGTTCATCGCCGGCTTTGTCCCGGGCTTCGCATGGGTGCTGTTCTTCGCGGGAGCGATCCGCCTGGGGGTCGTGCCGTTCCATGCGACGCTGCTGCGCTGCTGCGAGATCCTGCCCACGGGAGCGCTGCTGCTGGTCGGCGTTGCCTTCCTGACGACCGGCCTCCGCGCCGCGCACGACGGTCTCGCGGCCCTCGGCCCGGGCCCCG
>JBKJNH010000213.1:0-8121 GCA_046596055.1 Candidatus Eiseniibacteriota bacterium | reverse complement strand
ACCCGCGATCAACGCGGGCCCGCCGGAGAATCCGGGCCACGCCATCTGGAACTCGAGGTCGGCCGGGTACGCCACGGTCGCGCGCGTGGGCGCAGCGATCACGTCGTACTTCTCGAACAGCGCGTTGACGGCGGCCTTCATCGGGCCGCGCAGGCGCATCGCCTGCAGGTAGTCCACCGCCGAAACCGCGGCGCCGCCGTAGCCGGCCCACCGATCGCGCGGGCACCTGAGCTTCGCCAGGCCCCCGCTCTCGATCAGATCGAGGAATGCACTCGCGCCCTCGGCGCCGACGATCGAACCCACCGCGGGGCCCCACGGAAAGTCGGGCCACTCGACATCGCGCGCCACCTCGGCGGCGCCATCGAACGACGCGAGCATCGCCTCGAAGTTCGCGCGCACCGCGGGCTGCACCTTCTCGACCACGCCGGCCGGCACGGCGATGCGCCACGGCCGCCGACGAACCAGCGCCGGATCGGGTGGCCCGTGCCAGTCGAACCCGTTCCCCACCGACGTCGGATCGCCCGCGTCCTGCCCGGCGATGGCGGAGAGCACGAGTCCGCAGTCGTCGACCGAACGCGCCATGGGTCCGAGCTTGTCGAGCGTCCACGACAGCGCCATCGCGCCGCGCCGGGAGACCAGCCCGTACGTCGGGCGCAGGCCGGTGACGCCGCAGAACGCTGCCGGCGTGAGGATCGAGCCCGACGTCTCCGAACCGATGGCGAACGGCACCAGCCCCGCCGCGACGGCGGACCCGGGACCGCTCGAGCTGCCGCCGCTCCAGTACTTCGAGTTCCACGGATTGAGCCCCGGTCCGTTGAACGCCGCGTCGGCGTGGTTGTAGCCCATGCCGCCGGCCAGTTCGACCATCGACAACTTCGCAACGAGCACCGCGCCGGCATCCCCGAGACGGCGCACCACTTCAGCGTCCTCGCGGAACACCTGCGTGCGATAGGGCTCGGCGCCCCAGGTCGTCGGGATGTCGGCGGTCGCGAGCAGGTCCTTCACGCCGTACGGAATGCCCGTGAGCGGACCGCGATCGCGACCCGCGGCGAAGATCGCGTCGGCAGAGCGCGCCTCGGTGAGCGCCCGCTCTCGTGTCACGGTGACGACCGCGTTGAAGCGCGGCCCGATCGTCGTCAGCCGCGCGAGGAAGCCCTCGGCCAGCTCGACGGCCGTGAACCTGCGCGCCCGCAGACCGACGCCAAGCTCACGAAGCGACATCGCGTGGAAGCCGCGCGGCAGGCTCATCGCCGGGCCTCGCCCGACCCGTCGCGCCGTGGCGGATCGGCATGGAAGATGAAGTCCGGCTCCACGGAGTTCGCGAGGGTTTTCGCGCGCAGCGCCTTGCCCGATTGCACGGTCTGTTCGAGCGCGGGCAGCAAAGACTCCTTCTGCGCGTCATCGAGGTTCGCGCCGTAGCGCGCGACCAGAATTGCGTGCAGTGCCTTCGCCTCGTCGGAGGGCGGAGCTGGTGTTGCAGGGGTGGCAGGCGAAGTGGCAGGAGGTGTCGCCGCCTTCGGCGGCGGAGCCGCCTGCGCGCGCGAGTCCGTTGCGCCGAGGCCGCCGAGGGCGGTCGAGAAACCCGCGAAGAGACCACCGAGGCCCAGCCAGCGAACGAAGAGGCGCCGCCCGATGGACGGCGCCTCCTCGCATGATCCGTGATCTGCGTGCTCCGAGGGTCGCTTCATGTCGTCTCCTGCTTCTTGAGAAAGCGCGCGAGCCAGGCGTGGACCTCGGCGTACCAGAACACCGCGTTGCGCGCCTTGAGCACCCAGTGATTCTCGTCCGGGAAGTAGACGAGCCGCGCCGGCACGCCCTTCCCCTGCAGCACGTTGTAGCACTCGAGGCCCTGGTCGATGGGCACGCGGTAATCGAGCTCGCCGTGCAAGACGAGCGTCGGCGTGTTCATGCCCATGGCGAAGCGCGCCGGGTTCCAGCGGTCGATCTTCTCCAGGCCGTCCCACGGTTCACCGCCGAACGCCTTGTGTCGACCCTGCGTCATGTCGCTGGCGTACTGCGCCTGCGTGTTGTAGACACCCGCGTGGTTGACGATGCAGGCGTAACGATCGGTGTGCGCGCCGATCCACGACACGAGGTAGCCGCCGTAGCTGCCGCCCGTGATCGCCATCTTCTTCTCGTCGATGAAGCCGGTGGCGATCATCGCGTCGGTTGCGTTCTCGATGTCGGTCATCGGATAGTCGCCCCAGTGCCCCTGGATGCACTGAGCGAACTCCTGGCCCCACGACGTCGAGCCGTGGAAGTTCACCATGACCACGACATAGCCGGCGGCGACGAAGGCCTGTCCATTCCAGCGCGGATGGAAGTGGTCGCTGAACGCTCCGTGCGGGCCGCCGTGGATCAGGTGGACGAGCGGCCACTTCTGCTTCGCATCGAAGCCGGGCGGCAGGATCACGTACGCCTGCACGCTGTCGCCGCGCGCGCCCTCGAACTCGAACTCCTGCACCTCGCCGAAGGCAAAGCCCTCGAGCGCGTTCGCGGTGAACGTGGTCGCCGCCTTCGCGCCGCCCGCGGCGGTCGCGGTCCACGCCTCGGTCGGCTGCGCCTGCGTCTGGTTGGTGAACCAGAGCGTGCCGGAGGCGACGGTGAGTCCGTGTGAATCGCCGGCCCCCACCACCACCTCGGGCGTGCCGCCGCTCGCGGCCACGCGCCACACTTTCGTCCGCGCGGCGTCCTCGGCGAGCAGCACGATGCGGCCGGCGCCGTCGAACTCCCAGCCGGACACCGAGCGATCCCAGCCCGTGCACAGCTCGGTGTGCGTGCCGGACTTGCGGTCGTAGCGCATGAGCTTGACGCGATCGGCGTAGAAGAACGGTTCGGTCTGCGCGCCGTAGACGATCGCGGCGCCGTCGGGGCTGTAGCGCGGACGCTGGTCGTCGGCCGGATGGTCGGGCGTGATCAGCTTCGCGGGCCCGCCGGCGGTCGGAACGGTGAACAGCCCCCAGCGCACGTGCGAATGCGGCGGCGCGCTGGTGTCGACGGTGAAGGCGATCTCCGCGCCGTCGGGGCTGATGTCGTACTGCCCCTCGGGATCATTCCAGTCCCACCAGCGCGTCGAGTCGGGCGTGAGATCGGTGAGCACGCGCGTCTCGAGGTCGAGCACGAAGAGGTGCGGCACCTCGCCGGTGTCGAGCCACGTGTCCCAGAAGCGGTAGATGCGGTCCTCGGTGACGTGCGCCTTGACGGGGTTCTTCTCGCGCGCCTCGAGCTCGGCCTTCGTGGCCTCGAGCGTCAAGTGGCCCTTGAGCACCGCCGACAGGAACGCGATCCGCTTGCCGTCAGGGAACCACCGCGGGTCCATCGCGCCGAGCGGCAGGTCGGTCACTTTCTCCGCCTCTCCCCCCTCGAGTGGCAGGACGTGGATCTGCGGCTTCTCGAGCTTGTCCTTCTTGCGCAGGAACGCGACCCGTGTCCCGTCGGGCGAGACGCGCGGCGCGCTCGCCGCGGTGTCGGGAGCGGTGAGCGCACGCGCCTCGAAGGCCCCGGTCGCCGAGACCATCCATAACCGGGTCTTCCCCTCGTTCTTCTCCAGGTCGTACGTGGTCACGGGCACGACGGCCCAGGTCCCGTCGGGCGCGGCCGCGGGTGCGCCGACCCGGGGAATCGCCCACAGGTCCTCAGCGGTGAACGCACGGCCACCGGTGCGCGCGGCGGGATGGACGGTCTTCAGGGCAGGCGTGGTGACGGGCATGCGAGTCTCCGGAGAGAGGCGTGGCGGAGCCTGGGACAAGTGATCCGGTGCGGAAGCGAAACGGGCGGGCCCGAGGTCGGGCGCCGCCCGGCGCGCGCAGTCTAGCAAGGGCTCACGGACCGCGAAAGGCTCAGCGGACGCGTTGCCAGACCTCGTCGACGTCGACCCCTTGCGCCCCATGCTCGACGCTGCCGCGATGCCGCCAGCGGTCCCCGGTTTGCTCGGCCCGGAATCGGCCTTCGCCCCCGACCATCCACGCGTACTCGTCCGAGATCACGGAATCGATCCGCTCCCGGTACTCTTGCCCATCCTGCGACGCCCGGCCCTCGGCGCCGCGGACCATCCGCCCGTCCGCGACCACGAACCAGGTGAATCGCCCTCCCGCGACGATCTTGTACTCGGTGAAACCCGGCTCGAGCCGGGGCGTGACCAGGCGCCACATCCCATCCAGCGAGCCGTGGGCGGGGTCGCGGCCCAGGTCATCGTCGTGAGCCGCGGCGGGCGCGGCGGCGAGGGCGATGCTGAGGGCGATGATGGCGAGGCGCAGCGCAATCCGCGGGGATTTCATTTCGAACCTCCTCAGGGTCCGGGCCGTCCCGAGGCTAGACCCGGTCGCGGGCGGGGTCCACCCCAAACTCGGCCCCGGGGGCTTTCTAATCCGCACGGATCCTGTTACTCTTGGGCGTCCGACTGCCCTCCAAGGCGCCCCGCAACCGACGATCTCTCCCTGAGGATTCCAATGCACGAGCAGCCCATCGATTCCGCCACCTCGTCCGATGAAGTCACGTCGGACGCCGCAGAGCTGACGTCTCCCGCCGCGGAGACGCCGGCTTCCCCTCCTCCGGCCGAACCGGCATCCCAGCCGCCGGCCGAAGACGACGCTCCGGCGTCGGGCGAGTTCGCCGCGATGCTCGCGGCGACCGACGCGGGGGGTGCGGCCGCGGGTAAGGAAACGAAGGTGGGCGACAAGGTGAAGGGGAAGATCGTCTCGATCACTCCCGACACCGCTTTCATCGACTTCGGCGGTCGCGCCGAGGGCGCGCTCGGCATCGGACACATCAAGGATGACGACGGCAACGTGACGAAGAACGTGGGTGACACGATCGACGCCACCGTCACGTCGATCGACGGCCAGGTGACGCTCGCACTTGCGGTCAAGCGCATCGACGCGAATCTCCAGGTCCTCATCGACGCGCAGAAGAGCGAGACGCCGGTCGAGGGCCGGGTCAAGGGAACGAACTCCGGCGGCTTCGAGGTCATGCTCGGCGGTGTGCGCGGCTTCTGCCCGTTCTCGCAGATGGACATGGGCCCGGTCGGCGACGGTTCGCAGTACGTCGGCCAGACCATGCAGTTCAAGGTCCTCGACGTGGCCGAGAAGGGCCGTCGCGTCGTCCTGTCGCGCAAGGCGCTGCTCAAGGGCGAGCGCGCGAAGCAGGCCGAGGACGTCCGCGGCGCGCTTTCCCCCGGCCAGTCGTTCGAGGGCGCGGTGACGCGGCTCCTGCCGTTCGGCGCTTTCGTCGACATCGGCGGCATCCAGGGCCTCGTCCACGTCTCGGAGATCTCGCACAAGCGCGTCGGCGATCCGTCCGAGGTCCTGCAGATCGGACAGAAGGTCCAGGTCAAGGTGCTCAAGCTCGAGCATCTGGGCGAAGGCAAGAAGGAGCGCATCTCGCTGTCGATCAAGGCGGCCGAGGCCGATCCGTGGTCGACGCTCGAGACGCGCATCAAGGAAGGCGACGTGGTCAAGGGCCCGGTCCTCCGGGTCATGGACTTCGGCGCATTCGTCGAGATCTTCCCGGGCGTCGACGGCCTCGTGCACGTCTCGCAGCTGGCGCGACGTCGCGTCGTCCACCCCAAGGACGTCGTGTCGATCGGCCAGGAAGTCGAGGCCAAGGTCACCCGCATCGACCCCGCCGCGAAGCGCATCTCGCTGAGCATCGCCGCCCTCGAGGCCCCGTCGTTCGACGAGCCCGCCGGCGGTTACGAAATGGTCGGAGAGCGCGGCGGCGGCGGCGAGCGTGGGGAACGTGGCGAGCGCGGCGAGCGGGGTGGCGGTGGTGCCGGTGGCCGCGGTGGTCGTGGCGGCGCCGGCGGCGGCGGCGGACGGGATCGCGGCGAAGGCCGCGGCGAAGGTCGCGGTGGCGGTGCAGGGCGCGGCGGTGGCCGCACCGGCGGCGGCGATCGCGGGGGCGAGTTCCGCGGCCCGCGGGGCGCCTTCAGCAGCGGCGGCGGCGGTCCGCGCACCGAGGTGCGCTGGTCCTCGAACCAGAACGAGCCGCGCGGCGACGGTCCCCCGTCGGACAGCGTGTTCGCGGATGCTTTCCGCCGGGCGCGCGAGCGCCAGGCGAAGGAAGAGGAGTAGAGCCGGACGGAACTCGAGGCGCGGCCCGACGGGTCGCGCCTCGACCGTCTCCAACCCATGTTCATCACCACCACACCCGAACTCGTATCCCTCGTCGCCGAACTCCGTGCCCACGGCACGTTCGGCCTCGACATGGAGTTCCAGCGCGAGCGCACCTACCGGCCCAAGCTGCAGCTGGTCCAGGTCTCGCTCCCCGACCAGCCCCTCCTCATCGATCCCCTCGCACTACCCGAACTCGGTCCGTTGTGGGATCTCGTCGCCGATCCGTCGGTCGAGAAGATCGTCCACGCGGGCGCGCAGGACATGGAGATCGTGTTCGCGCGCTCGGGCCTGCTGCCGCGCAATGTGTTCGACACGCAGGTCGCCGCGGCGCTCATCGGCCTGGGCGACCAGATCGGCTACGCGAACCTGATCGGGCGCATGCTCGGCAAGCGCGTGAAGAAGGGCGAGACCATCACCGACTGGTCGATCCGGCCCCTGTCGAAGGCGCAGGTCGACTACGCGCTCGACGACGTCCGCTACCTGCACGACCTGCGGGCCGGGCTGTGGACCCGCCTCACCGAGCGCGGCCGCCACGAGTGGCTGCGCGAGGAGGTCGAACACTACGAGGACCGGGAGACCTACGAGCGCGACCCGCAGACGCTGTGGCTCCGGATCTCGCGCATGCGCTCGCTCGACCGCCGCGGCCTCGCCATCCTGCGCGAGCTGGCGATGTGGCGCGAGGAGGAGGCGCAGCGCCGGGATGAACCGCGCGGCCGCATCGTGGCCGACGAGACCCTGGTCGAGATCGCGCGTCGCTCACCGAAGAAGCCCGAGGACCTCAAGCCCCTGCGCACGCTGCACCCGAGGGAGCTTGCGCGTTCGGGCCCCGGACTCGTCGAGGCGGTCCGCCGCGGACTCGACGTCGCCGACGATGATTGCCCGCGGCTGGAGCCGGTGCGCGCCGAGGACGACCGCTTCTCGATCACGGTCGACTTGCTCGAGGTCGTACTGCGCGCCCGGGCACTCGAGCACGAGATCGCGCCGTCCTACCTGGGCACGCGCGCCGACCTGGCCGCGCTGATCGATGCCGTCCGCGAGGGCAAGGACGGCAAGGATCGCCGTCGTCGCGAGCACGCTCCCCTGCTGTTGGCGGGGTGGCGCCGCGAACTGATCGGCGACGAGCTGGTCGCCTTCCTCGAAGGCCGCGCGACGCTCCGGATCGACGCCGACACCGGCCACGTCCACGCCGAGCCTCGCTGAGCCCGACCGTGGCCGCGTGGCTGTTCAAGACCGAGCCTTCCGAGTTCTCGTTCACCGACCTGCAGGCGAAGAAGGTCGCGCGCTGGGACGGCGTGAAGAACACCACCGCGCTCATCCACCTGCGCGCGATGAAGGTCGGCGACACCGTCGTCGTCTATCACACCGGAAACGAAAAGCGCGCCGTCGGGCTGGCGAAAGTCATCCGCGCCCCGTACCCCGATCCCACGCTCGACGACCCGAAGCGGGTCGTCGTCGACCTGGAAGCCGGCGCCGCACTTCCCGCGCCCTTGCCGCTCGCCGCGTTCCGCGCCGATCCCCTGTTGGCCCAGACCGACCTGATCAGGATCACCCGCCTGTCGATCGTGCCGCTGACGGCGGCTCACCTCAAGCGCGTGCGCGAACTGGCGGCGACCGCGGGGCGCTGAGGTTCTAGTGCTTCTCGATCAGCGCGATCGAGTCGCGGCGGACGATCCCCTCCTCGCTGCGCACGAGCGTGAGCCCGGCGCGCGCGACCATCGCCGCCATCAGCGCCGGCGTCATCGCCGGAAACCGCCCCGCCGACGGGAGGCCCTGCCGCTCGCGCTCGGCGTCGGCCGCGAACTTTTTCCAGCCCAGCTCGGACAGCGCGTTGCCATGATGCACGATCGCGCGCCCGCCGGGGCGAAGGACGCGGTGGATCTCGCGCAGGTAGTTGTAGGTGTCCCACGCGGGCAGGTGCACGAACACGTCGTAGGAGAACACCGCATCCACGCCGCCGTCGGCCACGCCCGCGGGCGTGCGCCCCGCGCGCAGCACCGGCCGCACGCCC
>JBKJNH010000198.1:0-5810 GCA_046596055.1 Candidatus Eiseniibacteriota bacterium | reverse complement strand
GCGAAGAAGCGAAGCCGCACTGTCGAAGTCGAGGACGAGGGCCGCGCGAGCGTCCACGGGACGTCGCCGATCCCGGTCTGACCCCCACGGATTCCCGAAACGAAACCGGCCGGTGGCGCACTGCCCACCGGCCGGTTCGTCTTGTCCTGGCGCGGACGACTCCACTCGCCCACACGGACCGGCTGGACGCGGCGTCCTTCCCTGGGGTGGCGATCAGCGAGCGCTGCGCGCGTTCTCGCGGCGGACGCTCTCGATGACTTCGCTGTAGTAGGGCTTCTCCTTGAGACTGGCGTACTCGCCGGGGAACATCACGAATGTGATGTCCGCGGAGTGCTCGGAGAACCCGTTGAGGACGATTGCACAACGGTGGCCGCCCAGCAGCCGCGTGTTGTCGATCATCGGAAAGTCGAAGTAGCTCACCTTGAACGCGGCGGTCTTGGTCTGCCGCCCCAGCGCCGGGTCCGGCGTCTCGACGGTCAGCTGGACGTCGAGCTCCTTGTTGGCCCGGTCGACCGCGTTGATGTCGATCCGGATCGTCGACTGCAACGAGTCGAGCGTGAGGGTGGCCTCCTCGAGTGACGTGCCCTCGGGATCCCCGGTCAGGTCGATGCTGCGGTCGAACTTGTGGCCCACTCCCTCGAGCACGATGACCTGCTTGCGCCCGATCTCGCGGGCGACGCGCTCCAGCCGGTCCATGTAGTCGACGTAGTCGGTGCGAACGGTGGCGTTGGGCGCGGACTTGATGCCTCGCGCGATGCGGCGCTTCAGGTCGAGGAACAACGGCTTCAGATTGAGCGATTCGTGGAAGTTGTAGACCAGCAGCTCGAGGTTGAGGACGCTGTTGTCGAGGTCCCCCCTGTCCGAGGCGCTGACGAAGCTGCCGATGATCGTCTGGAACATGTCCTTGCGCAGAGCGCTCTCCGACTCCTCGCGCCGGCTCATCAGCTCGGAGTAGAGGCGGGTATTCGTCTCGGCAGCCTGCCGTTTGTCGAGGAACTCCGACGACTTGAACCCGAGCACGCCGATCGCGAGCGCCGTGAACAAGCCGCCGAGCGGCTGGACGAGCACCCCGAGCTTGTCCCAGAAGTCGCGCTTGACCGGAACGTGGACGTGCGGCGGCTCGTGCGGGGGGGTCTCGCTCACTTGCGGCGCAGGCTCGGTTTGCCGTCCTTCTTCTCGAGGACCAGGTCGTAGCGCGTCGCCTCCTTGTTCGAGAAGATGGCGAGTTCGACGGGCTGCTTCTCGTGCACGACGGTGAGGGTGCACTTGCCCTCGCCCTTCACCATCAGCTTGAACGAGCCGAACTTGTCGGCCGTCGTCGAGTCCGCGACCGTGGTGCCGCCGGGCGCCGACACGCGGATCTTCACACCCTCGGGCAGCGGCTTTCCGTCGAGCTTGATGTCGCCGAAGATGCGGCCCGCGGCGGCGGGCTGCGCGCCGAGGAGAACGAGGCCGACGATCGACACGGCGAAGAGGATTGAACGCATGGGACGCTCCTGGGGTGAGCCTGGCGGGAGGCAACGGGGCGTGGCGGCCGCTGCAACGGCGACCGCGCACGCTCCATGGGATTCTAGGATGGTTCGGGCGTCCCGGCCAGAGCGTTGCTCCCGGCCAGGTTAGCGATATGTGCTCTTGATGCGCATCCGCGCCGGCCCGGGGTTCGGCCCGGCCAGGAGGATCGGCAGGATGAGCCGGCTCGTCGCGGGCAAACGGAAGCGATGACAGGACATAGCGGCCCTCGAGACGGGGAGGAGGGGAATCGGTTGCGAGTCCGTTCGTGGGGAGGGACGCGGCAGCGAAAGTCGCCCAGGGGGCCCGCCGGTCACGCGGATTCCAATCGCCCCGGGAACGCCGTCTGACCGGCCGGTGTATTCTCCGGGAGAGCCCGCCATGGCTCGTTCGCGGCCTCTCACGGCCGGTAGAGCATTCGAACGTTGTCCGCTTTCGCAGGAGATCCAGTCATGAAGAAGCCGCTCCAGATCACACTCATCGTTGCCGTCGTGGCCCTGGCGGGGGTCTCCATCCTCCTCTTCTCACAGAATCAGCAGAATGCGCGCAGGCTCGCGGCCACCGAGACGGCCGAGGGCGAGATCCGGGATCGCTACGGCGCGACGATCGAGGCGATCGCCGAGATCCAGGACAGCCTGAGCGCTCTTGCGCTCGAGGAGACGGGTGCCCGACTCGCGCCCGCCGGCGAGCGTACCGCGGCCAACACGGAGGATGCGCTGGCTCGAATCGCCGCACTGCGCAGCAGCATCGACGCGAGCAAGGCCCGGATCAACAAGCTCGAAGCCGACCTCAAGGCTAGCGGCGACAAGTCCGCCGGACTGTCGAAGCTGATCGTCAACCTGCGGAAGTCCGTCACCGAGAAGGAGCAGCAGGTCACCATGCTCTCCATGCGCGTCGACTCACTCAACACCCAGGTATCGGGCCTGACCGTCGCGGTGGCGCAGAAGGACGACACCCTGCGGACACGCACGACGCAACTCGAGCAGAAGCGCCGCGACATCGCGACGATCTGGTACGTGATAGGCACCAAGGAGGAGCTCGAGGACGCCGGCGTCATCGAGACGAAGGGCGGCGTGCTGGGGATCGGCAAGACGGTCGTGCCCAGCCCGAATCCCAACGCCGGCGTGTTCATGGGACTCGACACCGATCGCCTCGACGTGATCCACATCCCGTACGCGAAGGCGAAGGTCGTGAGCGCGCAGCCGGTGAACAGCTACCAACTGCGGGCGCTGGACGGGTCGATGGAACTGAAGATCCTCGATCCCGTCGAGTTCCGCCGCATCCGCCAGGTGGTGATTCTCAAGGGATAGGCCCGCGTCGGGAGTAGAGTGCCCGCCATGACCGTTCCATCGACTGCCGCGCGTGCGATCGCATTCCCCGCGTTCGCGCTCGTCCTCACCCTGATCCTCGGCGGCTGCAGTCACGCTCCGGAGACGACGGTCACCCCGCCGCCCCCGGCGACGCGCGAGGTCGGGAAGACCGCGGCGCGGCGCGCGCGCGAGCCCGTGCCCGACAAGGCCGTGCCCACACGCGACGAAGCCGAAGTGGACGAGGCCGAGGACGAGGAAGATGCGGACAAGGATGGAGCGCAGATCGGGCTCGCCTCGTATTACGCGACGAAGTTCGAGGGCCGGCGGACGGCAAGCGGCGACGTGTATCGCCGGGATGCGATGACCGCGGCCCACCGCTCGCTGCCGTTCGGCACGAGGGTGCGCGTGACGCGCGTGACGACGGGCAAGTCGGTCGAGCTGGTGATCAACGATCGGGGCCCCTTCATCAAGGGGCGCATCGTCGACGTCTCGCGCCGCGCGGCAGAGCAACTCGACCTCGTCCGCGTGGGCCTGGCCCGGGTGCGGCTCGACGTGCTCGAGCGTTCCGCGGACTGAATCAACGCCGTCCTCGTGCTCGGTCCTTGAATGCACACTCCCGAAGTGTGAGAGTCCGGCCCGTCTCCACAGGGTGCTCCCCGATCATCTCGGGAACGATGCTCGCACGCGCCCCTGCAACCCGGGACCGCTTCAGCACGTAGGAACCTCGTCCGTCCCACCTGCTGATCCCGTCCCGGAGGTTCTCCGTGCTTCGCATTCAGGGTCTGGTCAAGGTCTATCCCGGTCCGGTCACCGCGCTCGCGGGACTCGAACTCGACGTCCCGGTCGGAATGTTCGGCCTTCTCGGTCCCAATGGCGCGGGCAAGTCCACCCTGATGAAGATCCTCGCCGGCCTGCTCGAGCCCACCTCGGGCACGATCACGCTGGACGGGGAGGACATCGTCGCGCATCCCGAGCGCGTGCGCGCCCGCCTCGGCTACCTGCCCCAGGAGTTCGGCTTCTACCCGCACCTGAGCGGCGAGCAGATGCTCATCCACCTGCTGCGCCTCAAGGGCGTCGATGCGCCCGGCGGCATCAGGGCGCTCGCGCGCGAGCTGCTCGAGCGCGTCAACCTCGGCTTCGCCATGCGCCGCGCGGTCAAGTCTTACTCGGGCGGAATGCGGCAGCGGCTCGGCGTGGCGCAGGCGATCGCCGGGAATCCGCGACTGGTCATCGTCGACGAACCGACGGCGGGTCTCGATCCCGAGGAGCGCCTGCGCTTCTATCACCTGCTCACCGAATTGGCGCAGGACCGGATCGTGCTGCTCTCGACGCACATCGTCGAGGACGTGGCCGTCCTGTGCCCGCGCTTCGCCGTGATCCGTGGCGGGCGCCTGCTGGTGACCACGACGCCGCACGCGGCGCGGCAGGAACTCGCGGGCACGATGTTCGAGGGCACCGCGGACGGTGCCGTCCTTGCCGAGTTGCGTGCGCAGGGCAGCGTCACGCAATCGGTCCTCGTGGAGGGCGTCAACCGCGTGCGCGTGCACCAGCCCGCGGGCGCGCCGCCGGCGGGCTTCGAGCCGGTCGCGGCGACGCTCGAGGACTCCTACCTCGTGCGCATGAACGAGAGCGCGCTCGAGGCGGCCCGCGCATGAAGCGGTTCCTCGAGGTTCTCTGGCTCGACCTGCGGGAGATCCCGCGGCGTCCGCTGTTCTGGGTGCTCGTCGTCATCCTCGGCTTCATGGCCTTCAGCCTGTCGAACGGGAACGCGCGCATCGCCTCGGGCGACATGCGCGTCGGCGGCGACCGCGCCTGGCTGACCAGCGAGTTCGCGCAGACGCAGCTCCTCATGGTCCTGGTCGCCATCCTCTATTCGTTCTTCGTCTCGATCGCCGCGGGCATGATCTTCATCCGCGACGAGGAGCAGAAGGTCGGGCCTCTCCTGCACGCCACGCCGCTCACGCCGGGACAATACGTCTGGGGTAAGTATTGCGCCGTGCTGCTGGGCTTCATCGGCGTGCTCGGTGTGCACACGCTCATGACGATCCTGTTCAACCACGTGATGCCGCACGCCTCGAACCAGGAGGCGATCGGTCCGTTCGTCCTGTCCAACTACATGAGGCCGGCGATCATCTTCGCCCTGCCGATGCTGGTGTTCATCTCGGGCATGGCGTTCGCGCTGGGCGCCTTCACGCGCAAGGCGGCGCTCGTGTTCGTCGTGCCGATCGCGCTGGTGATCCTCGGCACGTTCTTCCTCTGGGACTGGTCGCCGGTGTGGCTCTCGCCGATGGTCGAGCGCATCCTGCAGTTCATCGACCTGAGCGGCGTGCGCTGGATCAACGAGACCTGGCTGGTCGTCGATCGGGGCGTGGCGTTCTACAACCGCTCTCCGGTCGGACTCGATGCGCTGGCGATCGTCCAGCGCTTCGTCTGCCTCGCGCTCGGGCTGGGCGCGGTCGGGCTCGTGCACCTGCGCTTCCCGGCGCTGTTGCGCGGCCCGCGCACGGCGAAGGCGAAGCGCGGTGCGCGCACGGAGGCCGCGGTGATGGCGACGGCATCGGCGAGCGCCGGTCTCGAGCGGATGTCGGCCGGGCTTTCGATGCTGAACATGGCCGCGCGGGCGCCTGGCTTCCTGCAAGCGACCTGGAACGTGGCGCGAGTCGAGCTGATGGAGCTCAAGAGCCACCCCGGGCTCTACCTGTTCGTTCCGCTCATCCTGGTCCAGACCCTCGGCGGAGTGGTCTCGACCGGTGCATTCGACACGACATTGATGATGACTCCGGGCGGGCTCGCGGTGCGGCAGATGGGAACCCTCACGCTTCTCCTGTGCATGCTCATCCTGTTCTACACGACCGAGTCGTTGCAGCGCGAGAAGTCGGCCGGATTCGCGCCGCTCTTCCTGTCGGCGCCCATCCCGACGGCCGCCATGCTGCTGGGCAAGTCGGCCGCCAACGTGGTCGTCGGCGTGATCATCATGCTGGCCTCGTTCCT
>JBKJNH010000255.1:0-7425 GCA_046596055.1 Candidatus Eiseniibacteriota bacterium | reverse complement strand
CTCGTCCCTCCTGAGGCGCGGCGGGTCTACTTCAGGATCTTCGCGATCTCGACGTCGAAGGCGGCTTCGGTCAGGCGGTACGGCAGGTAGCTGCGCACGATCCCCTTCCGATCGACGAACACGAACGTCGGCGTGCTCGACCCGCCGTAGCGCTCCATCGACGCCGTGCTGATGGCCAGCGGGGTGGGGCCGATCTTCGCGTAGTCGGTGGTCCAGGTGCTGTCGAGGCGCGCGTTCTCGCGCGGCAGCTCGGTCTTCGCGTAGTAGCGCGTGAGCGGGTAGACGACGAGGCCGCGATCCGCGTACTTCGCGGCGACGTGCGACAACGTGGCCGCCTGCGCACGGCAATCGCCGCATCCCTTGTCCCACACGTAGACGATCACGGGCTTGCCGCGTAGCGCGGCGAGCGTCGGTGGCGTCGCGCCGACGTGTTCCTCGACCACCATCTCGGGTGCGGGCTTGCCGACGAGGTCGATCAGGTTCATGCGCTTGCCGATGCGCGAGCGCAGCGCCACAGGCGCGTCGTGGCGCGCGAGCTCGCCGCGCAGGAAGCGCATCGCGTCGTCCTTCCCCTTGTCCTTCGCGCGGATCTGCGCCTCCACTTCGATCGCGGCGCCCAGCGCCACCTCGAGGGTGTCGTCGTCGGCGGGCCGCACGCCGCGGGCCATCCGCGCCTCACAGCGCTTGCGCACCTCGGTCGTGAGGATCTCCGCGCGGTCGAACTCGTTCATCAGGATCGCGCCGCGAGCCACCCACGACAGCGCGAGCAGGTAGTTGCCATCGTCGCCCTGCGTCTCGCGCCACACCTCGGCCATGGACTCGGCGCTGTGCAGGTCGCCGGCCGAGAGCTTGTACCGCACGCTGGGGACCAGGCGAGCCCCGGCCGGAGTCGGCGCGGCGGCCGGCTGCGCGGCGACCGCAGGGGCGGTGGGCACGGTGGGCGCCGACGTCTGGGCGAGCGCACGGACTGCTCCGAGAAAGCCCACGGTCACGACGGTGGCAAGGAGCGCGATGCGAGGGCGTGGCGCGGTCATGGCGAATCTCCCCGGGTGCGATGCGGCTGGTATACTGGCGACATGACCCTACACCACGATCGACCACGCACCCTCGGTGAACTCCGCGCCTCGGGCTGGCAGCCCCGTTCGGTCAAGGCCGAGATGCGCGCCAACCTGATCGCGCGCATCCGCTCCGGGCAGCCGCTGTTCCCCGGCATCGTCGGCTACGACAAGACCGTGATCCCGCAGCTCGAGAACGCGCTCCTGTCGAAGCACGACTTCATCCTGCTCGGCCTCCGCGGGCAGGCGAAGACGCGCATCTTGCGCCAGTTGAAGACCTTCCTCGACGAGTGGATTCCCGAGATCGAGGGCAGCGAGATCCACGATGATCCGTCGCAGCCCACCAGCGCGTTCGGCCGCCGCGTCGTCGGCGACCTGGGCGACGCGACGCCCATCGCCTGGGTCCATCGCGACGATCGCTACAAGGAGAAGCTGGCCACGCCCGACGTGTCCATCGCCGACCTGATCGGCGACATCGACCCGATCAAGGCTGCCACGCGCAAGCTGTCGTTCGCCGACGAGGAGGTCATCCACTACGGCCTCGTGCCGCGGACGAACCGCGGGATCTTCGCCATCAACGAGCTGCCCGACCTCCAGCCGCGCATCCAGGTCGGCCTGCTCAATATCCTCGAGGAGAAGGACGTGCAGGTGCGCGGCTTTCCGATGCGCATCCCGCTCGACATGCTGCTGGTTTTCTCGGCCAATCCCGAGGACTACACCAATCGCGGCAACATCATCACGCCGCTGCGCGACCGCATCGCCTCGCAGATCATGACGCACTATCCGCTGAACGTGGACGATGGCATCGCGATCACCGCGCAGGAGTCGTGGACCGAGCGTGACTCGGGCATCGAGGTCGTCGTCACGCGGCCGCTGCGCGAGCTGGTCGAGCAGGTGGCCATCGAGGCGCGCAAGTCCGAGTATGTCGGCCAGAGCTCGGGCGTCTCGGCGCGCATGACCATCTCGCTGCTCGAGAACGTCGTGTCCAACGCCGAGCGGCGCGGCCTGCGCACCGGCGAGACCCGGGTGTGGCCGCGCCTGGCCGACCTGCACGGCGCGATCGCCGCGATCTCGGGGAAGGTCGAACTGGTCTACGAGGGCGAGCAGGAGGGCCCCACGAACGTGGCGCGCCACCTGGTCGGTCGCGCCGTGAAGACGCTGTTCTCGCGCGATTTCCCCGACGCGTTCAAGACCCGTGGGCGCGGCAAGGACCCGGCGGCGGCGCAGGTCTATGCGCCGATCGTCGAGTGGTTCGCCGGTGGCAAGGGCGTCGAGATCTCCGACGAGTCGACGGCGCAGGAGCTCTACGACGAGCTCGTGCCGATCACGGGGCTCGAGGATCTGGCGACGAAGCACCTCGAGGTCGAGCGCATGGAAGAGGTCGGTCCCGCGATGGAGTTCGTTCTCGAAGGCCTGCACCAGAACTCGATCCTGTCGCGCAACCGCGTCGACGGCGGCGGCACGGCGTACGGCGACATGCTCAAGTCGATGTTCTCGGGCTTCCAGTCCGGGGACGAGGACTAGGGCAGGGGCGGGGCGAGCGTGCGATTCCGCTACGGCGCATGGACCGGTGGGGCGTGGGGCGACCCCGAGTTCCTGAAAGCCTTGCTCAACCTGTATCACCAGCTCCTGCTGCAGACCAACGGCGACGTCGACGACGCGTTCGACGCGCTCGAGCAGATCGGCGAGCGCTACGGGTTCTTCGGCAAGGACTTCGACCTCGAGAAGTTCAAGGAGTGGCTCAAGCAGAACGACGCCGTCCGCGAGGTCGAGCCCGGCAAGCACGTGCTCACCGGCCGCGGCGAGCGGGCCATCCGTCGTGACTCACTGCAGGAGATCTTCGGCAAGATGGCCAAGTCCGCCGCCGGCGATCACCGCGCGCCAAAGTCGGGCACGGGCGTGGACCGCCTGCCCGAGACGCGCGCCTGGGAGTTCGGCGACTCGACCGCCGACCTCGATCCGATCGGCACGATCGGCAACGCGATCCGGCGCAACGGTCTCGACGACATCGACGTCGGGCAGGAGGACTTCGAGGTCTACGAGACCGAGCACCTCACCTCCTGCGCGACGGTGCTGCTGCTCGACGTGTCGCACTCGATGATCCTGTACGGCGAGGATCGCATCACGCCCGCCAAGCGCGTGGCGCTGGCGCTCACCGAACTCATCACGACGCGCTACCCCAAGGACGAGCTGTACGTCGTGCTCTTCGGCGATGATGCGCGCGAGGTGCCCCTGGCGAAGCTGCCGTACGTCGGCGTGGGTCCGTACCACACGAACACGAAGGCGGGGCTGCAACTCGCGCAGCGCATTCTCGCGCGGCGCAAGACGGCCAACAAGCAGGTGGTGATGATCACCGACGGCAAGCCGTCCTGCATCTTCGAGGGCGGGCGGCTGTACAAGAACCCGTTCGGCCTCGATCCCAAGATTGTCAATCGCACGCTCGACGAGGCGGCGGCGTGCCGGCGCAAGGGCATCGAGATCACGACCTTCATGGTCACCGACGACCGCGACCTGACCGCGTTCGTCGAGCGCTTCACGCAGCTCAACCACGGACGCGCCTTCTTCGCCGACCTCGAAAACCTGGGCAGCTACGTGCTCAAGGATTTCGTGCGCAATCGCCGCCGCCGCCTGCGCTGACCGTCCGGGCCCCGACTAGCGCTTCTCGTCGTCCTTCTTCTTGTCCGTGCGCACGAACATGTTGAGCAGGAACGAGATGATCGCCATCACGATCGAGCCCCAGAAGGCGGGCCAGAAGCCACTCACCTCGAAGCCGCTGACCAGGTTGCCCGCCCACCAGAAGAAGGCGGCGTTGATGACCAGCGTGAGCAGGCCGAGCGTGAGCACCTGGATGCAGCCGGTGAACAGGTTGACGATCGGGCGGATGAGCGCGTTGAGCAGCCCCAGCACGAGCACCGCGATCAGGACGGCCTGGACGTCCGTGACGTGCAGCCCCGGGACGACCTTGGTGGTCAGGAACAGGGCGAGGCCGCCCAGGAGCCAGCGGATCAGGAGACCGAGCATGCGTTCCTCCGGAAAAGGGTCGGCGGGAAGATAGCAAAGGCGGGCCCCGGGCCGTATTGAGATTCAGTCTCAGTTCCGGTAGGCTCGGAACGTACGCCCCGCAGCGCCGACTCCGGCCGTCCGGCCGGTCGGGCGCGCCGCCGGAGCGCCCCGCCGAGGTTCCCAAGCATGCTCGAAGCCCTGGTCATCGTCCTCCGCGAAGGCGTGGAGGCGTCCCTCGTCATCGCCATCGTCCTGGCCTCCCTGCAGAAGTCCGGCCGCGGCGCGCTCGCCCCGTGGGTCTGGGGCGGTGTCGGCCTCGCGCTCGTGGGCTCCGTCGCCGCCGCGTTCGCCTTGCAGCAGTTCCAGTGGAACGCCGAGGCGTTCGAAGGCGTGCTCCTGCTCGTCGGCGCCCTCTGCGTCCTCACGCTGGTCGTGTGGATGGACCGGGCCGCGAAAGGCCTCAAGCAGGAGATCGAGGCCAAGGTCGAGGTCGCCTCGAAGCGCGTTACGGGTGCGGGCTTCGGGCTCCTCACGTTCTGCGCGCTCATGATCCTCCGCGAGGGCGTGGAGACGCTGCTGTTCCTCTCGGCGATCGCGTTCAACACCGACGGGGTGTCGCGCCTGATCGGCGCGGGACTGGGCCTCCTGCTCTCGGCCCTGTTCGCGTACTACCTGGTGCGCGGATCGTTGCGCCTCGACATCGGCAAGTTCTTCCGCGTGACGACGCTCGTCCTCTACGTTCTCGCGTTCCAGATGATCGTCGGCGGCCTGCACGAGCTGTCCGAGGCGGGGTGGATTCCGGCGACGCGCACGACGATGGCCATCGTGGGTCCGATCGTCCGCCACGACACGCTCGTATTCCTCGGCGCCGTGGTGCTCGCGCTGCTCTTCGTCGGCATGGCCGGGGGCCGCAGGAAGCCCGCGCCCGACGTTGCTGCCGTCGCTCCGGCCGCCGCGGACGATCCGGCCGCGCGCCGCCTCATTCGCGCCGAGGAGCAGCGCGCGCGGCGCGTGCAGATCGGCGCGCTCGCCTCGGGTGGTGCCGTCGTCGCGCTGCTCGCCGGGAGCATCATCGCGGCCCCGGGCCCGCCGCCGCGCGCCGAGGCGGCGCTCGTCGCGCCGGTCGAGGGTGCGATCGTCCTGCCGCTGGCCCAGGTGGGCGACGGGCGCATGCACTTCTTCGCCGTGGCCGATACCGTGCAGCCCGATGCGCGGTTGCGCTTCTTCACCATCCGGAAGCCCGACGGCTCGATGCAGGCGTGCATGGATGCCTGCGAGATCTGCGGGGACCAGGGCTACTACGAGGAGGCCGGAGCCGTGACCTGTCGCAACTGCGCGGCGCCGATCAACCTGCCCACGCTCGGCCAGACCGGCGGCTGCAACCCGATCCCGGTGGTGTCGCGTGTCGACGGCGATCGCCTGCTCGTCGACGTCGCGTCGATTCACGCGCAGCGCATCACCTCGAGGGGATCGCGCTGAGGGGCGCCCCATGTTCTCGCGCACGCTGACCCGCTCGCTGGTGCGTCGCCCGTGGCGCTTCGCGCTGGCCGTCACGGCGGTCGCTCTCGGCGTGGGGATGACGGTGGCGCTGGCCGCCATCTCGCTGTCGCTCGGGGATCGCCTGGGCAGCACCGTGCGCGCGTACGGCGCAAACCTCGTGCTTGCGCCGCGGGGCGCCGACCTGCCGCTCGAGGTCGCCGGGCAGGACCTCTCCGCCCTCGTCGGAACGAACGCCGGCACGTTCGCCGAAGCGTCCATCGCATCGCTGGGCAGCTTCCGCTGGCGGAACAACATTCTCGGCGTCGCACCGCAGGCGTACGCGGTGGGCTCGATCGGCGACCTGCGCGTCGCGGTGATCGGCACGTGGTTCACGCGCTCGCTGGTGAACTCCGACGGGGATACGCTGCATGCCGGCATGACGACCATCGCGCCGTGGTGGTCGGTCGAGGGCGCGTATCCTCCGGAGAGCGCGGACGAAGCCGCCGCCGCCGTGCCCGTGCTCGTAGGCCGACGGCTTGCGGCGCGGCTGGGGCCGGTCGGGGCGACGCACGCGCTCGCGCTTGAAGGCGCGACGGCCGCTCCGCTGCGCGTCGCGGTCGTCGGTGTCCTCGATGCCGGCGGCTTCGGGGACGACCATCTCTACCTTCCACTCGCCGCGCTGCAGCGTGCCACCGGGACCGAGGGACAGATCGCCAAGGCGCTCGTCTCGGCGCTGGTCGTCCCCGGCGATGCGCCGCCCATGCCCGACCCCGCGAAGGACCTGGCTGCCTACGAGCGCTGGAGTTGCCGCCCGTATGCGCTCACCGTCGGCCGTGAGATCGAGGGCGCGATGCCCGGCGTCACCGCGCACCCGATCGCCGGACTCGTGCGCGGCGAGGATCGCGTCGTCGGACGCCTCAACCTGCTGTTCCTGCTGCTTGCGGGGGCGGCGCTCGCCGCGGCGGTCCTCGGCGTGACCAGCACGATGATCGCCTCGGTCGTCGATCGCGGCGGCGAGATCGCGCTGCTGCGCGCGCTCGGGGCAAGCCGGGGCGGCGTGGCGCGGCTGTTCCTCGGCGAGGCTTTGGTCGTCGCGGTGGTGGGGGGCATGCTCGGCGTGGTCCTCGGCGTGCTGCTGGCGCGGCTCATCGGTCAGGGTGCATTCGGCGCCGCGATCGCCGTCCAGCCGCCGCTGGTCCCCGTCGCGCTCATGCTTGCCGCGGCCGTGTGCCTGCTCGGCGCGTGGATTCCCGTGCGGCGCGCCGGTGCGATCGATCCGGCGACGACGTTGCGGGCGGGCGCATGAAGTACGCGCCGTTCGGACCGCTCCTGCGCGGATCGCTCGTCGCGCGCCGCGGCCGCGTCCTGCTGGCCGTCGCCGCGATCGCCGTCGGCACCTCCGTCGCGGCCGCGCTGCTCCTGGTCTCCCGCGACGTCGGCACCAAGGTCGAGCGCGAACTGCGCGCCTACGGCCCGAACCTGGTCGTCGCGCCCGAGGCCGGCACGCTGACGATCGGCGAACGGGATCTGGCGCTGGGGTCGGTGGGCGGGGATGCCCGCCTGGGGACGGCAACGCGCGCATGGCTCGCCGCCGCGACGAGCGCCGGGCGGCTGGCCGGCGCGGTGACCCTGCGCTACGCGGTGGCGCGTCGCGGCGAGGCCGCCGCGGTGGTCGCCGGCGTCGACGACCTGGCGGCGCTCGCGCGGCTGTATCCGAGCTGGCGCAGCGACGCCCCGCTTGGGGGCGCCGATGCGTTCGCCGGGGCGACGGTGGCGCGCGAACTGAATCTCGTCGCCGGCGACGGTGCCACGCTCGAACTCACCGGGCCGAGGGGCACGCGCCCCCTCGGGCTCACGCGCATCGCGATCGTGGAGACCGGCGGCCCCG
>JBKJNH010000227.1:0-7807 GCA_046596055.1 Candidatus Eiseniibacteriota bacterium | reverse complement strand
CTGCGAAAGAATTCTTCTCGCAACATCCAATTGTGTTTGACGACTTCTCGCGCGCAACCTGGGCCGATACAATGGCTCTGCCACCGGTCGGGCGTCAGCGCGCCGAGGATCGCTCAGGCGCTCGCGTTCGACCGCGGCGCGCCGTCGCGCCTCTCGGCCGCCGGACAGGCGCGCTCCACGCGGGCTTGCGAACGCGTCCCACGGGCGCGCTATACTCCATTCGCTGTCGCACCCGCGGCATCACGATTCGAACTCGCCCCCGAAGCGAGACCGACCGTGTCCAACGATCGATTTGCGCATCTCGACGATGCGACGCTGCTCCGTGACCTCGCCCATCTCGCCGCGCAGGACCGCGTCACCACGGCGGCCTTGCTCGCGCATATCGCCGAAGTCGACGCCCGCCGGCTCTACCTGCCCGCGGCCTACTCCTCCATGTTCGCCTACTGCGTCGGCGAGCTCGGGTTCTCCGAGGATGCGGCGGCGAAGCGGATCCAGGCTGCGCGAGCCGCACGAAACTTCCCGCGCTTGTTCGCGGACGTGGCCGAGGGCCGGCTTCACCTGGCTGCGGTGTGCCTGCTGGCGCCGCACCTGGCTGCCGCGAACGTCGACGAGCTCGTCGCCGCCGCGACCCACCGGCGGAAGGCCGACATCGAGGCCTGGCTCGCGTCGCGCTTCGCGCCGGCCGCCGGGGTGTCGGGACCTCCGGCCCGCGTGACCGTGCTGCGCGCGCGTGCCCGGGTGGACGCTGCTGCGGCGACGGCTGCGCCGACGGCGGGCCCGACGCTGGCGTTCGACACCTCGCCGGACTCGGCCGAGTGCGTGGCTTCTTCGCCCGCCGCGTCCGCCGTCATGTCGAATCAACATGCCCCAGGGCATGTCCTTCCGCACGCGCCGGCGCGCTTCCTCGTCCAGATCCCGATCGACGAGGCCACGCACGCGAAGCTCCGGCACGCGCAAGCGCTGCTCGGACATGCGGTTCCGAATGGGGACCTGGCCGGCGTGCTCGACCGGGCGCTCGACGCCCTGCTGTCCGCGCTCCTCAAGCAGAAGGCCGCGCTGATCTCACGTCCGCGTTCCGGCGAGGTTCGCCCGGGGGCGGCCGCGCCCCGGCCGACGGATCCGCGCTCCCGCACCATTCCTGCCGCCGTTCGTCGCGCGGTGTGGGGACGCGACGCCGGCCAGTGCACGTTCACCAGCTCCGAGGGCCGCCGCTGCGCGTCGCGCCGGGCGCTCGAGTTTGATCATGTCGTCCCCTTCGCCCGCGGGGGCGAGGCGACGCTCGCCGGCGTGCGCCTGCGCTGTCGCGCGCACAACCAGTACGAGGCCGAGCGCGCGTTCGGAACGAAGTTCATGCAACGGAAGCGGGAGCGTGGAGCCGCCGCGCCGGCACGGAGCCCCGAGGAGCAAGCGGTGCACGATCGAGGGGTCGATGGCGTCGGTGCTGCTCGGTCTTCCTCGGCCTGTCCACCCGAGGAGGGCCCGAGGTGAGGGCACCGAGGACAGACCGTGGTCGTGGCTCGCGCCCGAGCGTGGGACCCGCCGACGCAATCTGTCCCAACCCCGCGGTACAACTCGCTTCGAGCAGTCCAGCAGTCCAGCACTCCAGCAGGCCGCCGCACCGTTCGTGGCGCGGCATCCCGGACCACCCGGGTCGCCAAAAAGGGCCCACCGCCCATGGCGCGCAAGAATGAACTTGCGCGACCTGCACAAATGTATACAATGGCCCTCGCAAGCCGCTGTGGGAGCGGGTTTCGTGGCCCTGCCCGGAAGGATTCGGGGCGGGCCACCCAGGGTCCCCGGCATTCCAACGCAGCTCCCGGAAGGAGAACGTGCCCCATGCACCAGCAGCCGACCTCGAACGCCAAGGAAAAGACCAAGGCCCTCGAACTCGCGGTCCAGCAGATCGAGAAGCAGTTCGGGAAGGGGGCCATCATGCGTCTGGGCGGGGAGCGGGGGAGCATCGCGATCGACGTGATCTCGACCGGGTCCATCGGCCTCGATCTCGCGCTCGGCGTGGGCGGCGTGCCGCGCGGTCGCGTCATCGAGATCTACGGCCCCGAGTCCTCGGGCAAGACCACGCTCGCGCTCACCATCATCGCCCACGCGCAGAAGGCGGGTGGGAACGCGGTCTTCGTCGATGCCGAGCACGCGCTCGACGCGGCCTACGCGCAGAAGCTGGGCGTCAACCTCGACGACCTGCACGTGTCGCAGCCCGACACGGGTGAAGAGGCGCTCGAGATCACCGACCAGCTCGTGCGTTCCGGCGCGGTCGACGTCGTCGTCGTCGACTCGGTGGCCGCGCTCGTGCCGCGGGCCGAGATCGAGGGCGAGATGGGCGATTCGCACATGGGCCTGCAGGCGCGGCTGATGTCGCAGGCGCTGCGCAAGCTCACGGGAACCATCTCCAAGAGCAAGTGCACGGTCATCTTCATCAACCAGATCCGCATGCAGATCGGCGTCATGTTCGGCAATCCCGAGACCACCGCCGGCGGCCGCGCGCTCAAGTTCTACGCCTCGGTGCGCATGGACATCCGGCGCATCGCCTCGCTCAAGGAGGGCGAGACGGTGGTCGGCAACCGCACGCGCGTCAAGGTCGTCAAGAACAAGGTCGCCGCGCCGTTTCGCGAGGCCGAGTTCGACATCCTCTACAATCAGGGGATTTCGCGCGAGGGCGAGCTGATCGACATCGGCGTCGACAAGGGATTCGTCACCAAGCTGGGCACGTGGTTCAGCTTCGGCGAGGAGCGCCTGGGCCAGGGTCGTGAGAACGCGCGATCCTACCTCAAGGAGCACACCGACACGCGGGCCCGGCTCGAGGGCAAGCTGCGCGGTGCGCTGGCGATTCCGTTCGCTGCGGGCGCGGTCGTGGCGACGAAGTCCGCCGAAGAGCCGATGGCCGTCGGTGCAGGTGCAGGTGCAGGTGCAGGTTCAGGCGTGGGCTCCGGGACTGCTGCCGCGGGTAGCGGAACCAACGGCGCGGCGCACGCCACCACGACCAACGGTGCGGTCGCCGATCGTCCCGAGCGCCCGGCCCGTCGCACCTAGGCCGCAAGCCGTGGCCGACGGGGCATCGGACATCGACGTCGACATCGACGTCGCCGCGATCGAGCGCGCGCGCGAGGCTGCCCTGCGCAGCCTCGATCGCTCGCGCAAGACGCGGCGCGAGTTGGAGCGTCGGCTCGCCACCAAGGGGTTCGATGCCCCGACGGTGGCGGCCGCGCTCGATCGGCTCCAACGCGTGGGCCTGGTCGACGACGTGGACTACGCGCGGGCATTCGTGCGCTCCAACCTCGCGCGCCGTGCGGAGGAGCTGCGCGTGGTCGAGGGCCAACTCGCCGCCCGTGGAATCTCGCCCGTGGACCGGGCGACGGCGCTGGCTTCGCTCGATGCCGAGGCGGCACGTGAGCCCGGCGACGCCGAGGCCGCCCGGCGTCGCACGGGCGGGGCTGGGGAGCGGGCCCGAGCGGACCAGGCACTCGGGCCGATCCTTCGGCGCTACCGCGGGTTGGACCCGCGGGAGGCCCGGGGCAAGGCCCAGGCCGCGCTCCTGCGGCGTGGATTCGACTACGCCACCGTGCGCGAGGCGGTCACCGCCGCGCTCGAAGGGGCGCTTGAAGGGACCTCCCCCGAGGACGTCGAAGTTCGGTAGACTGGGCCGGGTGCGCGCAGCCGCCGAGGCGCACCTTCCCCCAGGTTGATCGGCGGTCCGGCCCCATTGAGCAGGTTCCGACACCCTCGTGCCAATCCGCCCACGCCCTTGCGACAGGGTCGGCGGTCTCGCGTTCGCCTCTCCGAACGGATCCGCCGTGCCCAGCATGCTCCTCGGCCTCGCCTTGCTTTGCGGCAGCGCGGGATCAGTGGAGGCTGGCCGGATCTATGACCCGAGCCTCCTGCCGCGCGCGCGCTACGTCGCCCCGCTCGCGCCTTACCCGGGCGCCTCGTACCGGGCCAAGGACTTCAGCGTGATCAAGAAGGGGGACTGGTATCACCTCTTCTACACGCGCGTGCGGCGCTTCTCGCCATACCACTGGAGCAACGGCACGCAGACGATTCTCAACGAGACGTCGCTGGGCCATGCCATCTCGCCGGATCTCGAGTCGTGGTTCGATCTGGACACCGTTCTCACCGTCAGCCGTGTGCCGGGCGCGTGGGACGAACACCATGTGTGGGCGCCGACGCTCGTCGAGAAGGACGGCGTCACCTGGATGACGTACACCGCCGTGCGCGATCGTCAGGAGTCGACCAACCCTGCCGACTGGAGCCCGCGCTGGCAGGTGATCGCCGCGGCCTATTCGACCGACCCGCTGCTGCAGACCTGGGTGCGCTATTTCGACCCGGTGTGGCAACCGTGTGCGGGGCCGGGACCGCTTGGCCTTCCCGGGGTGAACTGGGCGTTGTGCACGCCGAACTCCGGGTCCCCGTCGGCCGACTTTCGCGATCCGTTCGTGCTGCAGCCGGTCGAGGGCAGTGGCGATCCATGGTTGCTCTATTACACGGCGCGCGTGCGCTGGGATTCGTCGAACTACGTCGCGGGCGTGGCGTCCGGGCCGGGCCCGGCGGGCCCGTGGAGCGACCTTGGTGCGTTGTGGGACACCTACTATCCGCCGATCAACTCGAAGGTCGAGTCGCCGCACGTCTTTCGTCGCGGCAGCGACCTGCACCTGCTGTTCTCGGGAGATGACGGCAGCACCGGCATCGCGTGGCACACGTCGCACGGCTCGCCGGTCGGTCCGTGGACGACGCGGCCCCGTCTCAACGAGTTCCTCAAGGACACGCCGGACCTGCCGTACCAGTTCAACCTCGAGCCCGAGGCGTGGTTCGCCAGCGAGCACTGGTCCGAGCCCGCGGCGAGCGGTCGTGTCGACTATCTGGCCGTCGTGCACAGCTACGATTCTCCGCCGCAGTACAATCCGCCGCCGCCGGCGAACGGCGAGGACATCTCGATCATCGAGTTCCGGCGCATCGTGTGGGGGGAGGACGGCTCGTCGTTTCATCTCGTCGCGCCGAACCTGGCGCGCGCGCTGCGCGCGTCGGCGAGCGAAGCGCGGCTCGACGACCAGCTCTCGCTCGAGATCGACAGCCAGGGTGGAACCGGCGAGCGCGTGGAGCTCGCGGTGACGGTCGAGGTGAACGGCCGCGAGATCACGGTCGATCCAGGCTCCGTGGGCCTGCCGACGGAGGTCGTCCTCACCGACCCCACGACCGTCGTGCCGTGGACGGTCGCCGAGGGGGGCCTGGGGCTGCCTTTGGAGATCCGGGTCTCGATCGCGAACCAGCCCATGCGCCATGAGGCGGGGGTGACGCTCAAGGGATCGGCTGGCGAGGGCGAGCTGCCCGCCGAGGACCGGCCGATCGTGCGCAACAACACGTCTCGCGAGCCGCGCCTGTTCTCGCGCAGTGCGGCCGCCGGCTCGACGCCGGAGCTCGCCCTCGAGCTGCCGACGGCCGGCCACGCCCGCATCGCGCTCTATGACGTGACCGGTCGACTGGTCCGCACCCTGGTCGACGACCGGCTCGCCGTCGGCGAGAGCACGTGGCGCTGGGATGGTCTCGACAGGCGTGGCCGCCCTGCGCCGCGCGGGCTCTACTTCGCCCGGCTGACGACCGAAGCCGGTGCGGCGACCGCTCGGGTGCTGCTGACGCGTTGATGCGCTCGGGGCTGTCCGGGCGTCCCGCTTTCCGTTAAACTGCGCCCCATGAAGAAGATGACAGCCTCCCAGCTGCGCGCGAGCTTTCGCGATTTCTTCGCCTCGCGCGGCCACACCGTCGTGCCCTCTTCGCCGCTGGCGCCGCTCGGGGATCCCACCCTCCTGTTCACCACCGCCGGGATGGTCCAGTTCAAGCCCTACTTCGGGCTCGATCCGGATCGCCTGCCGTACCGGCGCGCCTGCTCGATCCAGAAGTGCGTGCGCCTCACCGACCTCGAGAACGTCGGGAAGACGCCGCGGCACGACACGTTCTTCGAGATGCTCGGGAATTTCTCGTTCGGTGATTATTTCAAGCGAGAAGCCATCGAGTTTGCGTGGGACTTCTGCACGGTCGAGCTCGAACTGCCCGCCGACCGGCTCTATATCTCCATCTTCAACGGCGAGGGCGGCATCGCGCCGATCGATGAGGAGGCGCGCGGGCTCTGGATCGCCAGGGGGGTCGCGCGGGATCACATCGTCGAGATGGGACGGAAGGACAACTTCTGGGGCCCGGCCGGCGGGACCGGCGCGTGCGGTCCGTGCTCGGAGATCTATTACGACCTGGGGCCCGGCGCGTGCACGTGCGGGGGCGGGTGCAAGGCGGGCGACGACTGCCCGCGCTTCATGGAGTTCTGGAACCTCGTGTTTCCGCAGTATGACGCGCAGGCCGATGGCTCCATGCTGCCGCTCGCGCGCCCCGGCATCGACACCGGGATGGGGCTCGAGCGGCTCGCGTTGATCGTCCAGGAGAAGACGTCGATCTTCGACACGGATTTATTCGAGCCTGTGGTCAAGGAAGTCGCTCGGCTCGCCGGCCTGACGTCGTTGCCGGCGCTCGGGCGACCGGAAGATCCCAGCGCTGTCGCGCTGTGTGTCATCGCCGATCACGTGCGCGCGCTCACGTTCGCGCTGGGCGAGGGCATCGCGCCGTCGAACGAAGGCCGTGGCTACGTGCTGCGCCGCTTGCTGCGGCGCGCGTCGCGCAATGGTCGGTTGCTCGGGCTCAAGGGCCCGTTCCTCGTCCATGCGTGCGAGATCGTGATCGATCACTTCCTCGCCGACTACCCCGAGCTGGGAGCGGCGCGGCGCCGCATCCTCGGCGTGGTCGGGCGCGAGGAGGAGAACTTCCTGCGGACGTTCGACCAGGGTCTCGCGCGCTTCGAGAAGCTCGCGACCGACGCGAAGGCGAAGGGCGTCACCACGCTCGCCGGCGAGGACGTGTTCCAGCTCCACGATACCTACGGATTCCTGGTCGACCTCACCGCCGAGATGGCGGCCGAGCACGGGCTCGTGGTCGACGACGCGGGCTTCGAGCACGCGATGAACGAGCAGCGTACGCGCGCCCGCAAGGCGGGCGCGTTCGGTGGGAAGAAGGCCGTGAGAGATGCGGGGCCGGAGTGGACCGAACTCCCCGGCGTCTTTGACGCCGGTACACCCACCGAGTTCGTCGGCTACGAAGCGCTCGAGGCGATCTCGCCGGTCGTGCGCTGGCGTGCGCTGCCCACGCCGGACGGGACCGTCGAGCTGGTGCTCGCAACGACGCCGTTCTACGCCGAGTCGGGCGGCCAGGTCGCCGACTCCGGCACGCTCGAGGGGCGCAACGACGGCGGCGCGGTGAAGCTCGAGGTGGCCCACGTGCGCAAGGACGGCGACACGATCGTGCACCGGGTGCGCGTGCTCGAGGGCGCGCTGCCGGTGACCGAGGTGCGCGCCCGGGTCGACGCGACAAGGCGCGCGGCGACGCGGCGCAACCACACCGCGACCCACCTGCTGCATGCGGCGCTGCGGCGCGTGCTCGGCGATCACGTGCTGCAGGCGGGCTCGCTGGTCGCGCCCGATCGGCTGCGCTTCGACTACTCGCACTTCGAGGCGCCCTCGCCGGAGCAGATGCGCGCCGTCGAGGACGACGTCAACCGTGCGGTGCTGGCCAACTTCCCGGTCGCGATCGAGCTGCGTTCGCTCGAGGATGCGCGCAACTCCGGTGCGATCGCGCTGTTCGGCGAGAAGTACGAGGACGAGGTGCGCGTCATCCGCATCCTCGACACCGAGCACGGCGACCTGGTCTCGGCCGATGTCGCCCGTGCACGAGACGTGCGTGCCGCCGCACAGCTCGGCCGAGA
>JBKJNH010000014.1:0-2626 GCA_046596055.1 Candidatus Eiseniibacteriota bacterium | reverse complement strand
CACTCGGACATCGACGCGCTCGAACGCGTCGAGATCCTGCGGGGCCTGCGCCTCGCCGAGTTCGACGTGCTCGTCGGCATCAACCTGCTGCGCGAGGGTCTCGATATCCCCGAGTGCGGCCTCGTCGCGATTCTCGACGCGGACAAGGAAGGCTTTCTGCGCTCCGAAACCTCGCTCATTCAGACCATCGGCCGCGCCGCCCGCAACGTCGAGGGCAGGGTGATCCTGTACGCCGACAAGATCACGGGGTCGATGGCCCGCGCGATCGAGGAGACCGATCGGCGCCGTGAGGCACAACGCGCGTACAACACCGAGCACGGCATCACGCCGAAGTCGATCATCAAGTCGATCGAGGACGTGATGCGCATTACGGCTGTCGCCGATGCGCGCTTCGCCGCCGACGGCGGCGACGACATGCAGGCCCCGCCGACCGGCGCCTCGGGCGCGCCCGGCAAGAAGTACGGCGTGGGTCGTGGCCGTCGCGAGCCGGGCGGTGCGCGTCCGGGCACCGCCGCGACAGCGGCGGCTCGTCTCGCGCCCGGTGCGGCACCCGACGCGGTGTCGGCCCTGCTTCACCGGGACGACACGATCGCGATGATGGCGCTGCTCGAACGCGAGATGCTCGCCGCGGCGCGTTCGCTCGAGTTCGAGAAGGCGGCCAGCCTGCGCGATCGGCTCGAGGAACTCGCGACGCAGGCGATGCTCGCGGGCGCGATCGACGTCGAGGAGGTGTCGCGCGCCGTCGGCTCGCAGCGCACCGCGGCGCGGGCCGCGGCGGCGATCGCGGACGAGCTCGTACCCGGGGGCGCGGGGGCGGGTGCGCGGCGGGCCGCCGAGGCCGATCGCCGAGGCAAGCGGAAGCGCCTCGCCGACGGGCGCCCCATTCGCGGCGCCGACGCGGACGTCGTGCCGGGCGAGGATCCGGTGCGGCGTGCGCAGCGGAAGCCGAAGAGCATGGTCCCGCCGCGGCTCAAGCGGAAGCTGCGATGACCGCGCCCGTGCACAAGGCGCATACGCCGGGAGCCGAAGCTGCCGCCGCATCGCGCGCGCTCGTGCGCCTGGCGCTGGCCGAGGACGTCGGCACGGGGGACGTCACGACGCTGGCCTGCATCGATCCCGGGGTCAGCGCGGAAGCCGTCATCGTCGCGAAGGCAAACGGGGTGCTGGCGGGGATCGACGTGGCGCGGCTCGTCTTCCACGAGGTGGACCCGGCCGTGCACTTCGAGGCGTTCGGCGTCGACGGCGACGTCGTGGCGCCCGGCGTCGAGGTCGCGCGCCTGAACGGTCCGGCGCACTCGATCCTGGTCGGGGAGCGCACGGCGCTGAACTTCGTTCAGAGACTGTCGGGCGTGGCGACGCGCACACGCACGTTCGTCGAGCGACTGGCCGGCACGTCCACCATCCTGCTCGACACGCGGAAGACCACGCCGGGCATGCGCCGACTGGAGAAGGCCGCGGTCCTGGCCGGCGGGGGCGCGAATCATCGCGTCGGCCTGTTCGACATGGTGCTCATCAAGGACAACCACATCCGCGCCGCCGGCGGCCTGGCCGAGGCCGTGCGCCGTGCCCGCGCCGAGGCCGCGCCCGGCCTCCTGGTCGAGGCGGAAGCTGCGACGTTCGCGGAAGTCGAGGAAGCCTGCGGCGCCGGTGTCGACCGGCTCCTGCTCGACAACATGAGCCACAGCGAGGTCGCGCGCGCGTTGACGTACATCGATTCCAGGCGCGCGACCCCCGACACGCCGCGCCGGCCGCAGGTCGAGGTGAGCGGCGGGATGACGCTCGAGACCGTGCGACCGATGGCCGAGCTCGGCGTCGACTTCATCTCGGTCGGTGGCCTCACGCACTCGGCGCCGGCGCTCGACTTGTCGCTCGAGATCGTGCGCCTTGCGTGATGCCGCGGAGTCACCCGTGTCCGTTGTCGTGTACGACGCCGTGCGGTCGACGAACGACGTCGCCTTCGCCGAGGGGCGCGCGCGGCTGGCGGAGCTGAGGCCGCTCGGCGGCGTTCCGGCGCTCGCGGTGCGCGCGACGTCGCAGACCGCGGGGCGTGGCCGCGCCGGCCACGAGTGGGAGTCTCCCGCGGGAAGCGGGCTCTATCTCTCGATCTACCTGCGGCCCTCCTGGGCTCCCCGGCAGGCCGCATGGCTCACGCTTGCGGCCGGTCTTGCGACGCGCGCGGCGTGCGCGGCGGCGGTCGGCGCCGGCGCGCCTGATCTCAAGTGGCCGAACGACCTGCTCGTGCCCGATGGCAGCGGCCGAAAACTCGGCGGAGTTCTCGTGGAGACACGCACCCAGGGGGTGCACGTGAGCGAGGCAGTGATCGCAATCGGCGTCAACCTCGGGGCGCCCGTGGGGGGATTTCCCGCGGGGCTCATGGCGATCGCTGGAACCTTGGGAGAAATGTCGAGTAGCGCTCCGCCTTCGGCGGAGGAGCTCGCGACGGGGGTTCTGCGGGAACTGGGCCATGAGATCGCAGCGCTGGACAAGGACACCGCCGCTGCCGCGGCGCGGTTGGTGACCCGCGCGCGCGAAGCCTCTTCGCTGTGGGGCCGCGCGGTGCGTTTCGAGCGCGCCGGTGTCATCGTCGCGGGAATCGCACGCACGTGGGCCGATGACGGCGGGCTCG
>JBKJNH010000263.1:0-2800 GCA_046596055.1 Candidatus Eiseniibacteriota bacterium | reverse complement strand
TCGTAGGCAAACCGGAGGATCTCACCATGGCCGTCGTCGCACTCGCAGCACCCCAGGAAGTCGCCATCGCGGGCACCACGCCCGCATACCAGGGGTCCCTGTCCATCTCGGACACGTACACGTTCCCCAACGACGGCAGGACGTTCCTGCACTGCAAGAAGGTGGGCGCCGGCGCGTGCGTCGCGACGATCACCACGCCGCGCACGATCGGTGGGCTCGCGGTCGCTGACCCGACCGTCACGATCCCGGCCACCACCGGCGACAAGATGATCGGGCCGTTCAACCCCGACAACTTCCAGGCTAGTGACGGGCTCGTGACCGTCGCGTTCTCGGAGATCACCGGCCTGTCCGTCGCGGTGGTTCGCGTGCCCTGACGTAGGTACACGGCGCCCTAGAATTTCTGCATCAAGGCGCCGACGCAGGGGGACGACAATGTACGGGTACGACGTCGACGTGGACCGCTTCCGAGCGCTCCCACCGTGGCGAGACCCCGACTTCTACATCGCGCTCGCCGCGACGGTCCTCGCGCTCGCGCCGACTGATGTGCGCGACTGGATCGCGGCGCATCCGCTCGCGGTCGCGCCGATCGTCGCGTACCTGCTCGCGAAGGGCTACGTGCGTGGCGAGGGCGCGAAGGCGCTTGGCATCGCCGTGGGTGGCAGCCGCGTCACTGACGTCGTCGACACGCAGACCCAGTCACATGCCAGCGACACCGGAGCATCCGCATGATCGGGCGCCTGCTCAAGCTCACCACCCCGCCCATGCGAGGGCGCGACGTGGAGGCGCTCCAGGCGCTCCTCACGGGCCGCGGGACGATCTGGGGGGACTTCCACCCGGGCGGCGTCGACGGCGAGTACGGGCCCCTCACTGCGAACGCCGTCTTCCGTGCGAAGTACTGGCTGGGCTACGCGACCCCGAACCATGTCGCCGGCGGCACGCTCACCGACATGCTGAACCGTACGGCGGTCTCGCTGCCGCACGGATACCGCCTGCGCCGGCGAGGTCGCATCGACGCGCGCAAGCAGGCGCAGGCCGAGGTGCCGATCGGTGAGCGCGTGGTGCGCATCGCCCGCGGCGAGGTCGGCACACGCGAGCACCCCGACGGGTCGAACCGGCAGAAGTACGGCGCCGAACTCGGCGAGAACGGCGTGCCCTGGTGCGCTATCTTCGCGCTGTGGTGCTGGAAGCATGCCGGCCTCCCCCTCACGCTCGAGCAGGTCCTCTCCTGGGACTACGTCCCACAGCTGCACGCCGATGCGGTCTCCAGCCGCGGGCTGTACCTCGTCGGCCGCTCAAACGTGCGCGAGGGTGACATCGTCGGCCTCTACCATGACGGGCATGTCGAGATCTTCGACCGCTGGACTGACCGCCCCCATGGGAAGTTCCGCACCGTCGGAGGCAACACGACCGCACCCGGGCAGTCCGGATCACAGAGCGACGGCGGCCACGTCGCCGACCCGGTCCGCGACTGGAACGACGTGAGCTTCTCCGCGAGGTTCGCCACGCCGGCGGCGTGATGGGCTCGGCCGACGACACGCGCCAGGAAGCGCTCGGGCCCTACGAGCACTGCCGAGGACTCGTCGACACGCTCCGCGACCGGATGGACGTCCGCCTCACCGCGCTCCGCGAGTACATCGACGAGCGCAACAAGCACCGCGCAGATGCGATCACGATGCAAGCGGAGGCAGTCGCCAAGCACGAGGCCGCCCTGTTGCGCGACGTCCGCGAGCCGGGCTGGGTGAAGACTTCGATCGACGCGCTCGACGACCGCGTCGACGACGTCGAGGGAGCACTCGGCCGAGAGGGATGGGTGAAGCAGTCGTTCGACCAACAAGGCGCCACACTGCGCAAGCTGCTCTGGCTCGTGATCGCAGGCCTCGTCGCGCTGTGCGGCAACCTGACGCTGTTCGGAATCCGAGGAGTGATGGACTGATGACCAACGACCAAGGCGTCCTCAAAGAACCACCGGCGAGCGCTCACACGCCGCGCGGCATCCTCGCCGTCGCGCTCGTACTGAGCGCTGTGACGCTGCTGCTCTCGGTCACGACCGCAGTGCAACAGTGGCGATCGGGCAGCGAGCTCGCACGCACGAGCGCTACCGTCGATGAGACGCTCGATGCCCGGTGCGACGCCTACGACAGTCGGCTACGCATCGCGCCGGAAACCGCGCTCGAGCGGGCTATGCGCCAGCAGGCCGTCGACCGCTACAGCAAGGCGTGCGCCTTGGCGCCGTAGCAGGAGATCTCGGTGGGCTGACGAAGACCTCGACAGGTCGAGGTTCGCTGCTGAACAAAGCGGGCAGACGGCCCTCAAGCTCGGCGCCGACGATGCCGAAGCACCACGCGAGGAAGAAGAGCGAGAACCCCCTCCCTCCTGGCAGAGATCAACGGGGGCCCTCGCGGTTGTCCAGGCTGGTTAGGCCGTCACGCTCACAGGGACTTGTTCCACCACGCGCGCCACTTCGCGATGTAGACGCCCACCACGGACGTCGGGGCCTTCGGCTTCTCCACTGCCTCCGCGCCGATCGGGAGGTAGATCCCCGAATCGGTCTGGACGAAGTGGCCGTGCTGCTGCTTCTTGTCGTTCCGGCGGTGCATGTGTTCTCCGATCGTTGGCTTGATCGCCGCCATCACGGAGAACCCCCGACGTCTCCCAGGAGGGATCGGCCGAGGTCTCGATTGTTGAAGTGCTCTACCGCATGGCGGCGCGCGGATCATCTCACGCTCGGTGGACTCCGGCGGCACGCCCGATCGGGGCGCCCGGCCGTGAGCGACCAGCGCCGCAGGTCGCTCACGGCCGG
>JBKJNH010000123.1:0-3578 GCA_046596055.1 Candidatus Eiseniibacteriota bacterium | reverse complement strand
GTGCGATCACTCCGCTGGGCGGAGTCGCGTTCCTGGCGGCGTGGATTCTGCTCACGCGCGAACTGGCCCGGGCGGCGCCCGCTGCGACCGCGGCGCTCGGGCTCGTCGCGCTCGCGGCGGCCTTCGGCGTATCGCCCGCCGTGGGAGAAACGTTTGTCGAGCGCACGGGACTGCGCCTGCTCGAGGTGGCGCGGGGCTTCAATCGTCCCGTGCAGGTGCTCGCGCTCCCCGGGGATGCGCGCCTGTTCGTCGTCGAGCAGGGCGGGCGCGTCCGGATCGTGCGCAGCGGGCGCGTGGTCGAGGCCCCATTCCTCGACGTTTCGACGCGCACGCGCGCGGGCGGCGAGCGCGGGCTTCTCTCGCTCGCGTTCCATCCGCGCTATCGCGCCAACGGCCTCGTCTACGTGAACTACACGGATCGCAACGGTCACACGCGCGTGGAGCGCTACCGGGTTCCGTCGAACACGCCCGATCGCGTCGACTCCGCCTCGGCGCAGCTGGTCGTGCGCATCGAGCAGCCCTACTCGAACCACAACGGCGGGCACGTCTTCTTCGGGTTGGATTCCATGCTCTACGTGGCGATGGGGGACGGTGGATCGGGCGGTGATCCGGAGGACCGGGCGCAGGATCCGCAGTCGCTGCTCGGCAAGTTGCTGCGCCTCGACGTCGACGGCGCGCGACCGTACGCGATCCCGCCGGACAATCCGTTCGCCGGGCGGCCCGCGGCGGGGAGACCCGAGATCTGGGCGACCGGGCTGCGCAATCCTTGGCGCTGCGCCTTCGATCCGCCGAGCGCGAGCCTGTTCATCGCCGACGTGGGCCAGAACGAATGGGAGGAAGTCCACGTCGAGCCCGCCGCGCGGGCCGGCGTGAACTATGGCTGGAACATCCTCGAGGGGTGTGAGCCGTTCCGTCCCCGGGGGCGGCCGATGGCCTCGCTCGCCCGGCCGATCGTCGTCTATCCGCATCCCGATGGCTGCTCGATCACGGGGGGCGCGGTCTACCGCGGGACCGCCGTCCCGCTCCTCGCGGGGCACTACGTGTTCTCGGATTACTGCGCCGGATGGCTGCGCAGCTTCCGGGTCGTCGAGGGGCGCGCGGTCGATCTCACCGAGTGGAGCGGCGCTGCGCCTGGTGCCGTGACGTCCTTCGGCACCGACGGCGCGGGCGAGCTGTACGCGGTCACGGGGGAGGGGATCCTGTACCGGATCATGGCAACCGCAGGGCCCACGGGGACAACGCGTTGAGGCGCTGAGCTCGCGTCGATTCAAGGTCCTGCCGAGACGGGCCGCAGGGGTTGACGCGAGGCGCAAAGGCCCGTATGTTCCCGGCTGCACACCCCTTTCGTGGCGGTATCGTCTAGGGGTTAGGACGGATGGTTCTCAGCCATCAAACCGGGGTTCGATTCCCCGTACCGCTACCATTCGTCATGACATGACAGGGCCCGGCGGACTTCCGCCGGGCCTTCGCTTGTTCGGTTCGCCCCCTGGCGCAATTGCGTCCGCGGCGACACACCCTGCGATCCACATCGCCGAAACACCTGAACCGCGAGCGCCGACTCCATGCACGGAAGACGCCGCAAATGCGTGCGGAACGTGTGGCCGTCGAGTTCAGGCACGGTCGATGCTTCATCTCCTCCGTAGCGTGCCTGCATCCCTCGCATCGCATGTCCGGGCGTTCGTCGCAGGACCCTGCCTGCCGGGGGGCGAAGGAGGACGCCATGCGTCTCGCCACTTCGTCTCATTTGCACTCGCCGATCTTCGCCGCAATCCTCCTGATGATCTCGATCGCCCTGGTCCCGCCCGCATCCGCCGGTGAGGACTGCTCGTGGCTCGACGACTTCGAAGTCGCCTACGAGCAAGGGGACGCGACCGCGTACGGCGGGCTCCTCGCTCCCGAGTTCCGCTTCCACTTCGGCGATGCCGAGAACCGGAACCGGCGGCCCCAGGGTTGGAGCAAGGACGAGGAACTCGCGTCGTACACGAACCTGCATCGCGGCGTCATTCGCGAAGACGGGACGAGCCTGCCGCGCGCGCTCGAGATCGACGTTGAGTGCGCGGGAGTGCGGACTGGCTCGGATCCCGACATGCCGGGCTCCGCCGATCATCTCCTCGTGTTCGTGCAGGCGGCGACCCTGAACATCCTGTTCGCGGACGGTCGCCGCGTCGTCGACACCGCCCCGCATGCGTTCCGCCTCGTGCGCGGGAAGGCGATGGGACGATCCGGGGACGAGGCCGACGCATGGTTCGCGCGCTCGTGGATCGAGCGGCCGACCGAGGCACCGCAACTGCTGGCGGCGCTCCACGGCGACCCGGACTTTCCGGCGACTGGCGCGGTCCAGGCCGCGCTGCCGCGGCGTGGCCTCCTGTGGCCGAACCCGGTGCGCGCCGGGGGCGTGGTCTCACTCGCCTTCGATCTCGCGACGGAAGCCCGGGTGGCGCTCGAGGTCTTCGACGTGCGCGGGCGCGCTGTCTCTGCAGTCGCCGCTCGCACCGAACCCGCAGGCCGCCGCCTCCTCTCCTGGGACGGCCGGGACGACGCAGGCCGCGCCGCGCCGGCGGGCATCTACTTCCTGCGCGCCCGGCTGGGCGATCGCGACGCACGGCACCGGGTCGTCGTGATCGACTGAGCGCATGCTATGTTCCGCCCGTGCTCAAGCGACTCGCCGCATCCCCCTCGTTCCAGGCGCTGCATCACCGCAATTTCCGGCTTCTCTGGCTCGGCCAGCTCGTGTCGTTCAGCGGCACGAGCATGCAGGCGGCGGCGGTGCTGTGGCATGTCGCGCTGCTCGCCCCGCCGTCGCAGAAGGGTTGGGCGCTGGGGATGGTCGGCCTCGTGCGTTTCGTCCCGATCGTGCTGTTCTCGATCCTCTCGGGCGTGGTCGCCGACGCGCACGATCGCCGGCGGCTCATGCTCTTCACCCAGGCGCTCATGGCGCTATTCGCCTTCGTGCTCGCGGCGCTCGCGTTTCGCGGGCTCGACGCGTTGTGGCCGCTGTACCTGCTGACGGGGCTCGGGGCGGCGGCGGGCTCGTTCGACGGCCCGGCGCGGCAGTCGCTGATCCCGCAGCTCGTGCCCCGCGACGTCCTGCCGAACGCGATCTCGCTCAACACGATCATGTTCCAGACCGCGGCCGTGCTCGGCCCCTCGATCGCGGGGATCCTGATCGCCACGGCCGGGCTGCCGTGGGTGTACGCCCTCAACGCCGCATCGTTCCTCGCCGTGCTGGTCGCCCTGTGGGCGATGAAGGACGTGCCCGAGCCGCCGGCGCACACGCGCAGCGACGTCAGCCTCGCGTCGGCGCTCGAGGGCCTTCGTTTCACCTTCTCGCATCCGCTGATCCGGTCGACCATGCTGCTCGACTTCTTCGCCACGTTCTTCTCCGCGGCCACCGCGCTGCTGCCGATCTTTGCCCAGGATGTGCTCAAGGTCGGCGCGAAGGGCTACGGGTGGCTCTACGCCGCGCCGTCGGTGGGGGCGATGATCGCCGGGATCGTGATGGTCCGCACGTCCGAGGCGATCGAGAATCGCGGGCGGGTGCTGCTCTGGGCCGTGGGCGTCTACGGCTTGGCGACGAT
>JBKJNH010000108.1:0-3388 GCA_046596055.1 Candidatus Eiseniibacteriota bacterium | reverse complement strand
GGTCATCCCGCCGAAGCGGACCGGCACCTCGATCGTGCCGTCGTCCGCCGGCTGGGGCAGGCCGAAGCGCACGGCGATCTCCGGCGCCTCGCGCAGGCCGCCGGTCGAGTCCGGCGGACCGTCGCCGCCCAGCATCGAGCGCACGCAGCAGAACACGTCGTCGAGGTCGAACGAGCCGCTGCGGTCGCAATCGAAGACCTCGGAGAGCGAGTCGACGGGACACGCCAGGCGCGCGTTCGACGGCGGCGCCAGGCAGTTGATCATGACGACCAGGTCGCGCACGTCCGCGTGACCGTCCGTGTTCGCGTCACAGCGTGTTGCGCGGCACAGCGTGGCCACGTTCGGTCCCGGGTCGATCGCTGGCACGGGGCACCCGAGGATGCCGTGGCCGTTCTGGTCGGAGACGATGAGGTCGATCGCGGCGAGACGCACCATGTCCGGCGTCACAACGTCGATCAGGCCATTGTGCTTCACCTCGACGCGCAGGAATGGCATCGGCGATCCGAACTCCATCGCCGCGATGGGTTCGGCACCCGGTCCGGCGAAGGCGATGAAGTGGCCGCTACCGTCGTTCGAATACGCCACCTGCCACCCCGGCAGGAAGGCGCTCACTCCGGTCACGCTCAGCGCGCCCGCATTCTCGAGGCGAAGCCGACCTTCGACGCCGGCGATCGGCACGCGCGAGCCGACCTCGAGCGTGAGCGTGGTCGTGCCGTTCGGCCGCCACGGCGCGTTGCAGCGCGCCGGTCGCTCGGGATCGGGGCTTCTCCCGTCGTGGGACCAGGCCACGTTGTAGCAGACGTCCACCGGCGGCGGGACCGACGTCGAGCACGAGTCAGCGACGACGAACGGGAGGACCGTCCGTGCGAGGAACTGGCCGACGGAGTCCGGCGTGCAGAAGTCATGGAGGTAGGCCTCGATGGAGAGGGGATACTCGAGGCGCAGGTGCGGCAGTCCGGGCAGGCGCACATGCGCTGCCCACGGGTGCAGGCCGATCTGACACGGTCGACCGAGGCAGCTGTTCGTGCCGTACGTGAGGCGGATCGTCGGCGGCAGCGGGACCGGGCCCATCGCGAGCGACGGGAACAACTCGACCTTCGACAGGAACGTGCAGTCGTCGGTGAACTTGCCGGAGAGCTGTACGTCGATGGAGTCGTCGGGGCACACGCGCGGGACGCAGCCCTCGCATGGCTCGGACTTGCCGATGACGACACGCTCGAGATACGGGATGGGCGGAGGCGGCGAACAGTCGAGTTGAACCGGGAACTGGACGTACTCGATGAGACTGTTCGTCGTGTCGGGCCGCTCGGGAAGGAACGCGATGCGGACCGCGTAGCGATGCGTTCCCGGCACGAGTGTCCCGAGGGCGACTTCGGCGGTGTCCGGGTGGCACGTCACGCAGACGACGCTGGAGTCACCGGAGACCGAGACCGTGAGTCCACGATTCGGCACGAACGCGGCGTCGAGCAGGTCGTACGCGCACTCGCACATCGTGAAGCGTAACGAGACCGGTTGTCCCGCGCACGGCGTGGCCGGAACGGTTTCCCAGTGAAGACCGAGGGCCGGTGGGCCGATCGTGCCCGACGCGGCGAGAGCCGAATGGGGTCCGAGAGGGAAGAAACCGAACGCGAGGGCGAAGAGAAACGCGAGGGGGCGCGGGAACCGGGAACGGGTCGACCCCGGGCGGACTGGGATCATGGAAGTGCCTCCTGTGAACCTCGAAGGCCCCGAGGATACTCTCGCGGGGCCTTCGATCCAAGCGTTGGCAAGCGGCCGATCAGGGCACGATCACGACCGGTCGCGACAGCCTCCGGCCGCCGACTTCGAGCTCGGCGTAGTAGACCCCAGCCGCCAGGGACAGGCGTCCGGCGAGCGGCACCCGGTGCTCGCCTGGCACGAGCGCATCGTCGACCAGCGTCGCGCGCACGCGTCCGGCGACGTCGACCAGCCGCAGCCGCACCGCGACCCCTTCACCCGAGCGTGCGCCCGGCACGCTGAACACGAGCGCGCCATTGCGCGCGCTCGCCGGGTTCGGCACCGCGCCGCGGAATGCGAGTGCGACGGGCGTGTTCACGTCCTCCGCGTCGACGGTCGGCGCGCTGATGTCGCACGCCGCGTAGCGCAGCTCACCGGCGAACAGGTTCTCCTGGCCGCCCGAGGTGAACCAGTCGAAGCCGTCGTGGAAGCCGCCGGTCTCGGGCTCGCGGTTCATGCACAGCACGGGCTGCTCGTTGTCGGCGCGCGACCAGCCGATCTGCTCGACGCGCACGAACTCGGGCGTGTACAGGTAGACGACGGTCAGGTAGTCGAGGTCGGTCGTGAACGCGCCGGGCTCGCCGCGGCGCAACGCGCGCTTCTCGGTCGAGCCCAGGCGACCGAACAGGCTCCCCGGGACGCCGATGCGCTGCGTGCCGTCGTTGCTGCCCAGGTACCAGTTGGTGAAGTCGATGTCGGCGGAGCCCGGATTGAACAGCTCGACCGCGTCGGCGCTTCCGGCGGGCGGGTTCCAGAACACGCGCGTCACGAACAGCGAACTGCCGAGCTGCGTCGCCGCGCCGACGTTGTCCGTGCCCGGCGTCGGGCTCGACGTGGAGTTGAAGTCGTTCGCGTCGTTGCCCGTGTCCACCCCGTTGGGGATGCGTGCGGTCGCGATCTCGACCGAGTCGCCGGGCGCCAGCAGGGTGGTCTCGGGCACGCGGGACGCCGGCGCGATCGCCGTGGGCAGCGCGGGCATGACCGGCGCGCCGCCGCGGTATCCGTAGCCCACGCGATCGACGAGGACACCCGCGGGTGAGAACAGTTCGAGCACCGCGCCGCGATCGGGCATGTAGCCCTGAGCGGGATCGAACACGCGGTCGACGAAGTCGTAGTCGACGAAGAAATTGAGGTCGGGCAGGACGCCGCACGGCGTGCCGGCGATGCCCTCGCGCGATCCGCCATCGCCGTTCTGCTGGAACTCGACCGGCGGCGTCCGCAGGCCGATTGCGCAGTCGACGACCCGGCCCGGTGCGCCGTCGATCCTCAGGCGCCAGCCCTTCAGCTGGAAGTCCTGGCCGGTCGTGTTGTAGAGCTCGATGAACTCTTGCCCGTCGCTCGGCGGGTGCGCGCTGAACTCGTTGATCACGACCACGCCTTCGAGCGTGTCGCGAGCATCGGCCCCGAACAGGCGCAGGCCCTGCCACTCGCTGTCGTTCTGGCTCCGCAGGTAGGCGAAGCCCATGCGGTCCGCCTGGCCCTTGAGCCCCGCGCCCGGGACGTCCGTCGGCGCATCGTCGGTGTAGGCGATGGGCACCGTATCCGGGAAGTCATACTGGGTCACGTTCGTGCGCCGCAACATCAGGTCGACCTGCGCGCCCTCGAGATTGCTCCAGGCCGTGAGGAAGTTGTA
>JBKJNH010000084.1:0-6193 GCA_046596055.1 Candidatus Eiseniibacteriota bacterium | reverse complement strand
CGGCCCGGCGGGCGGCTTCTACGCAATCGTCGCGGCGGACACGAGCGGCAACATCAGCGCACCGGCGTCGCTCGGTCCCGAGCAGACCGTCGCGGCGCCCGGTGACGCCGCCCTGGCGTTCGCGCTCGCGCCGATCGTGCCGAACCCCTCGCTTAGCGGCTCGGTGGTGTTGCGCTTCTCGTTGCCCGATGCGGTGCAGGCCCGCCTGGAACTCGTCAACGCAGCCGGACGTCGGGTGTGGTCGCGCGAAGTGAGCGGCGCCGGCTCCCACGCCGTGCACATGGGGCAGACGAACACCCTGGCGCCCGGGATCTATCTCGCGCGACTCAGCCGCGGCGACGGCGCGATCGTGCGACGCGTCGTCGTACTCGGGAGCGCGGAGCGATGACGAGGCCAACGCGTGCGTCGTTGCTGGAGTCGAGGGACTGAGGCGCGGGTGTGGATCAAACGAACGACGCCCCGCGAAGGATGCCTTCGCGGAGCGCGTTTGCAACTCGGCGCGACGAGATCAGCGCGCGGCGGGTCCGACGAACCGGCAGCTTTGGATCACACCGCCCGCGCCGACCTGGACGATCACCGTGCCCGGCTTGCCATTCTGGCCCGCGACGCGGCCGACGACGCGTGCGCTCTCGAGGTTGGCGACGTCGATTCCGGTGAGCACATCGTCGCGCCCGCCGAGGGGACCAAGCAGGAATCCGCCCCAGCTCGCATTGAACTTCGCCGTCGCGCGCACGTTGAGATTGGAATCCGTCTCGTTGTCGCCGACGAAGGTCACGGTGTAGCCCGAACCGCTCTGCGTAACCGTGAGCTTGCCGACGTAGATCTGCTGAGCGAACTCGTCGACGCAGGCCGGGAGGCCTCCGGGGACGGAGATGCCCGGGATGTAGACGACGCTGGCGTCGTAGACGCCGGGCGCGGTGATGCGATCGCCGGCCAACGCCGGGGTCGTGGCCGCGACGGCCACGCCGAGACCGACGGCGAGGATCGCAGAGAGGTAGAGCGCGCGGAAGGTCTTCATGAGGGAACCTCTGGAGAGATGGTTTCGATCCCGGAAACTCCGGGGCCCACCCCGGGGGCGGGGCCCCCCAAGTATGAACCTGTTCATTCATGGAATTCTAGGGGGGTGCGGGCCGGGATCAACCAGATCATCATCGTTCAGCGAACAAGCTGTTTCCTAAAGCCTTGGCTGGAACGAACATGCCCTGCGACAGGCTCCGTGAGCGCCTCACCCCCGCCCGAGCGCGGCCTGCCAGTTTCTCGTCACCGTGAAGCCGCGCAGCGGGCTCTTCACGGATTGATTGATCAGGAAACGCTCGCCGTCGGCCTTCACGAGAGAGCGCCCGCGAGGAACGCGATGCTCTTGTTGTCCGGGGACCAGATCGGCGGGCCGTCAGATCAGGCCGATCGCGGCGTCCCGTAGATCATTCTCCTCCACAGCCACTCCACGGGACCCATGCGATGGCGGCTGAGCCACAGGCTGCTGGTCCACACCTGAACCGCGTAGAGCACTCCCGCGCCGAGGATGCATGCGTTGATCGACACCTTGCCGAAGAGGCCGAGCCCGTAGCCGTTGAAGATCCAGGTGCACACGACGGACTGGAGCAGGTACTGGCTCAACGCTGTCCTCCCGAGTGGCGCAAGGCGTCCGAGCCATTCTCGCCATCTCGCGCTTTGCAGCAGGAGCAGGACTCCGGTGGCATAGCCGATCGTGAGCCCGGGTCGCGCCATGAAGCAGACCGCCTTGATGAGGATCCGAATCGGCTGCAGGGGAATCCCCGCCACTGCGGCATGAAGGCGTTCCTGCGGCACCAGGTTGGCCAGCAGCCCGAGACAGAAACTGAGGTAGAACAGCCTGCGAATGGTCGCCAGGTGCTTCTCGGGCTGCGAAAGGAAGCCCACCTTCCAGAAGTAGACGCCAAGAATGAAGAAGGGCGTCAGGATGGGCAGGCGATTCGCCAGACGCATCGGGCCGATAACGTTGACCATTTCCCAGCTGCGAAACCGCAGGGCCTGCAGCCAGGAGCCAGCGCCGTAGTTCTCGAGCTGCATGCTGTAGGACAGGCCCGGCTGATCCGCCAGGTCCTGCACCCGCAGGACGAGGGCTGCCAACAGCCCGGTGACGCAGATCAGAATCGGAATGCTCCACAGGATCCGGGATGCGCGCACACGCAGGAAGGGCAGCACCAAGAGGCTGATCACTGCGTAGTCGAGGAGGATGTCCACGTTCCACAGCAGGAAACTGTGCGCCGCTCCCAGCACGGCGAGCGCTCCAGCCCGGCGCAGTGCGAACGGAACCGCCTGCCCTTGCATTGCCGTGCGTTCCCACTGCACGGCGAGTCCTGCCCCGAACAACATCGCGAGGAGGGCAGCAGCCTTGCTTTCCAGCAGCATGCCGACAAGGAAAGCCGGCAGTGCCCCTCCCCATCCCGAGGGATAGGACAGCCCCGCCTCCTGGGCGAGGACCGAACCGCTGAAGTCGCCGATGTTCACGAGCAGCACGCCAAAGAGCGCAAGGCCCCGGAGCACGTCGAGCTGGAGCAGCCGTTCGCCTGGAGCAGTCGGGCGAAGTGTCGATATGGTGGAGTTCAGGTTGTCTCCGCACGACGAACGAGCGTCAGTGAGCGGCGGCCTTCGTTCGCCGCTTTCTCGGTCCGGGCTCGGGAATTCCGAGGAGCGCAGCAGCCATGCGCCTGGCGCGGAATGCAGGGGAGGCCGAGCCCTCGCGCACGGCCGCCACCGATGCGCCGTCGAAGAGCAGCAGCAGGTCGGCGGCGTGCTCCTCGCCAAGCCCCGCCTCCCGCAGCAACTGGGCCAGCAGGGCCTGGAAAGCGGCCTTGTGCGCGGCAGCGGATCGATGGGCGGCGCTCGTTCGATCCGACATTTCTGCCATCGCATTGATGAATCCGCAGCCCCGGAAGCCCTCCGCGGCGAACCGCCGGGCCAGCGCGTCGAACACCGCCAGGGGGCGATCTCTCGGGTCCGGGGCAAGCAGGCGCACCTGGGTGCCGAACCAGTTTCGGATGGCCTCATCGCGTCGCGTGATGCAGGCGACGACCAGCCCCTCCTTGGATCGGAAATGGCGGTAGAAGCTCATCCGCGCCACCTCCGCCTCGTCGATGATGGCGTCCACCCCCACGCCCCGAATGCCCTTCTCGTAGAAGAGCTTCGACGCGACCTCCAGGATTCGCTCACGGACCTTGCTCATGGCCTCCCCCCTCCCCGGATGTATATAGACCGGTCGGTCTCATTGCAAGGATAACATTTGGACGCCCCCGCTGGCCCGATGGCTCGCAAGAACCGTGTCTGGCCCCGACATTGGTTCCGCTATCCTGTTCGGCCACGAGGCGCACGACAGTCAGGGGGGGTTATGAGTCCGCACGAACTGAAAATGGCCGAAGGAGCGCGCGTCGTGTGCATCCGGGTGCGGGCGGGGTACACCAGTGAGGACCCGCGCGTGCGACAAACGCTGACGCTGCAAGCCGATGGCACCGTGGTGGTGGATCCGCCGTTCGACCCCAAGGACGACATGCGGGAAGTGCCCAAGGTGTTTCCCGGAGGGAACCGCGTGTACCTGACGCCCGAACACGGCGCCGAGTACATGGCCGCCGCTGCGGCCTACTGGGGGCTGTTCACGGGCATGGCGGTGGAAGTGGACTACATGATGCCACCAAAGCGTGAAACGTGAGCCGCCGCTCGGTCAAAGCTCGAACGCCACCTTGATGCACCCGTCCGTCTTTTCGTCGAACATGCGATAGGCTGCCGCACCATCGGCGAGCCCCCGCCGGTGCGTCACGATCGCCGCCAGCTCGGGCCGGCGACGAACCACGGGCAAGAGCTCGTCCATCAGCGAGCGCGCCGGGCAGCGGCCGGTACGGAGCGTGAGGTTCTTGTCGTACGCCTCGACCGGCGAGAACGCGAAGTGGCTCTCGTGATGGACGCCGGCGATCGCGACCACGCCCCCCGCTCGCACGAGATCGAATGCCGCGCGCGACGCCGCAGGACTGCCGACGAGTTCGAGTGCAGCGTCCGCTCCCCGCCCCTCGGTCGCATCGCGCACCACCCCTGCCACGTCGCTGTCGAGGGTGAGCGGCTCGGCGCCGAACCGTGCCGCGAGCGCGAGGCGCTCGGGAACCGCATCGATGGCGAACACCCGCCGCGCGCCGCACTCGAGCGCGGCAACGACTGCGGCGAGCCCGATCGGGCCGCAGCCGATCACGACGAGGACGTCGCCCGACGAGACCTCACCCATGCGCGCGGCGTGCCATCCGGTCGGCACGACATCCGCAAGCAGGAGTGCGAGGTCGGCCGGCAGGTCGTCGTCGATGGCGAAGAGCGAGGCGTCGGCGTGAGGCACGCGCACGAACTCGGCCTGGCCGCCGTGGAGTCCGCGGCCGCCCTCGACCCAGCCGAAGAGGGCGGCGTCGACGCACCGCGCGGAGAGGCCCCGCATGCAGAAGAAACAAGCGCCGCACGCCGTGCTGAACGGCGCGACAACACGCTCGCCGGAGGCGATCCGCTTCACCGCCGCTCCCACCTCGACGACCCGGCCCACGAACTCGTGGCCCATCACGGTTCCCGCATCGAGGCCCGCCTCACGCCCGTGATAGACGTGGAGGTCCGAGCCGCACAGACCCGCCAGCTCGACCCGGACGATTGCGTCGCCCGCGTCCACCAGGACGGGATCGGGCACCGTCTCGTGGCGGATCGTCCGGATTCCGTGGAAGGTCAGAGCTTTCAATTCAGTGAGCTCCGCGACAGGCAGAAGGGACGACGTGTGCCATCCCGCCGCCCCGCCTCGAACGGAAGTAATCCTGCACCCTCGGAGGTCTCCTTGGACTTCGACTGCCTGGAGCCGCGTAAAGTACGGACCCCACGGCCGGACGCTGTCAGATCTTGATCGCCCGGGTCATCAGATAGCTCTGCCGCATCCGATTGTCCTCGAAGTACTCGGCGGCGAGAGTCTCGTACTCCTGACGGAACTTCTCGAGGCGGGCCGGATCGGCGACCTCGAGAGCGGCAACGAGCTTGATGACTGGCCCGGCTGTCCGCTCCATATGGCCGCGGTTGTGTTTGACGCTCAGCGTAGGGAGGTATTCGATCTCGCGCTCGAAGGTCAGCCTGTCCACGCTCGAGCCGAGTCGCTCGCGCACGATGTTCGGGTCCCCCCACTGCACGGGTGGAGAGATTCCCTCGGGCAGCGGCGGCATGTAGCGCCCGACCAGAGCGAACATGCCTCCAATATAGAGTTCCGGTGGCCACGTCGAAAACGCGATCGTCCCGCCCGGCTTGAGAACCCGCAGCATCTCGGCGGTGACGACATCCGGACGCGGAGCAAACATGTGTCCGAACTGGCTCAAGACGACATCGAACTCGCGGTCCGCGAACGGAAGCTGTTCGGCATCGCCCTCGCGCCAATCGACATCGAGCGCACCAACCCTGGAGTTCTCACGCGCCCGCTCGAGCAGTTCCGGGGTGAGATCGAGCGCCGAGACTTTCGCCCCCTTGAGTGCGGCCGTGATCGCGACGACGCCGGTTCCGCATGCGACATCCAGGAGGCGCTGGCCGGAACGGACGCCGGCAAAGCGCACCAACCGAGCGGCCGGTGGAGTGGTGAAGGCTTCGAGCGGGGCAAAGTGTGCCCAAGCTTCCCTCTGGGCGGCCTTGAAGGCCTCGAGGGCAGGAGCCTGCGTGCCGGTCATGAATTGCCTCCTCGCAAGTTCATCCCTGGTCAAACGGGTTACTCCAGGCAACGTTGCCTGAGAGGAAGGAAGTGTGCCCGAGATTCCCGGCGCGAGCCAAGCCTTCGCTCGGGGTATGCGGCGCAGCTGAACCGGTAGGGTAGCCCACACGCCGCTACCGGAACTCAAGGGCTCGCAGTGGATTCCGCCGTCACCGCCCTCAGTCGCGCCGCCCCCCGCCCCGCCACCCACCCCGTCGACCAGGCCCACTGGAAGCTGTATGCGAGCATCGGGGAGGAACCATCGGACACGATCGACGCCTATAGAGCGCGCTACGTACACGTTCCCCGAGGACGTGGAGTCCGATGGTGACGCGTACTCTCGGTCGCTGGGCGATGGTTCTGGTACAAGTTTGATACCGTTCGGGCCGGCGACGCACGATGGGGTACATTCTCTCGATGCCACTGACTCTTGGGTCCCGTCTCGGCCCTTACGAGATCGTCGCCCCGCTCGGC
>JBKJNH010000020.1:0-4954 GCA_046596055.1 Candidatus Eiseniibacteriota bacterium | reverse complement strand
GCGCTCCTTTCCCCCCTCGGACCGCTTCATTCCCAAGCCCGAGCGCGTGTTCGTCAACCGCAACCTGCGCTTCTCGCAGATCGCAGCGGTCGGCTTCGACCTCGACCACACGCTCGCGCATTACGACGCGATCCCGATCGAGAAGCTCGCCTTCGAGCTGACCAAGAAGAAGCTGGTCGAGAAGCGGGGCTACCCGGCAGAGGTCCTGCGCTTCCGCTACGATCCGTCCTTCGTCGTGCGCGGGCTGATCGTCGACAAGGTGCGCGGCAACCTGCTCAAGATGGACTACTTCCGCTACGTCTCGCGCGCCGTGCACGGGCTCAAGCGCCTGGACACGGTCGAACGCGATCGGCTGTACAACGAGCGCACGCCGCGCTTCTCCGGCGACGGATTCGTGTCCGTGGACACGCTCTTCCACCTGCCCGAGGTCCATCTCTATCTGCTGCTGATCGACCTGTTCGAGGGGCGTGGGGAGCGACCGGACTTCGTCCAGCTCTACGCCGACGTGCGCGCGATGATCGACGAGGCACATGGGGACGGCTCGCTCAAGACCGTGATCACGAAGAACGTGGGCAACTTCGTGCGCCGCGATCCGCGCCTGCCCGTCCTGCTGGACGAGTTTCGCCGCGCCGGGAAGAAACTCTTCCTGCTCACCAACTCCGAGTGGTACTACAGCGCCGCGCTGCTGACGCACCTGCTCGAGCGCAGGAAGAACGACCGTTCGTGGGAGCGCTTCTTCGACTACATCGTGGTCTCGTCGCGGAAGCCGGCGTACTTCTCGGTCGAGGCCGGCGTCGTGGCGGGGGATCCGGTCGAGAGCATCACCGGCGTGCCCACCTGGTCGGGTGGGAATGCGGCGTACCTCGAGCGGGAGATGGGCGTGGGGGGCGACCAGATCCTCTACTTCGGCGATCACACTTACGGCGACATCCTGCGCTCCAAGCGCTCGCTCGGATGGCGTACGGCAATGATCGTGCCCGAGGTCGAGCGCGAGGTCGCCGTGACCCACGAGCAGGCGCGCTCCTACAAGACACTCGAGCGCCTGGCCTTTGAGCACGACCAGCTCGAACTCGAGAAGGCCGCACGCGGTCGAGAGTGGCGTGAGCTGTCGCTGTCCCTCGGCGGAGACGACGACGAGGATGCCGCGCTGGTCCTCGCACTCTACGATCCACGGGCGCGGCAGGCGGGGGGGGCGCTCGTCGGCGTGGCGGGCGCCGGGGCGGCCGCTGCGGCCGTGAACGGCACGGCGAACGGCGACCTGCCGGCGAGGCTCAGGGCTCTGCTGGCCGGCACCGGCAGCGGGCCCGGCGGCCGTCGCACCCGCGGCGATCGGCGGCGGACGGCGAAGCTGCGCGAGCTCGAGGAGCTGGCGAATCGCATCGCCGATCTCGACCACCGCGCCGCGTCGCTGGCCGGCCGCATCAGGTCGCTGCGACGCAAGGTGGAGGCGGCCTACAACCCGACGTGGGGCTCGATCTTCCGCGTGGGCAACGAGGCCAGCCGCTTCGGCCACCAGCTCAAGGACTTCGCCTGCGTCTACACAAGCGACGTGGCCAACTTCCTGCACTACCCCTGGAACTACTACTTCCTGTCCCCAGGGAGCGTGATGCCGCACGATTTGTAGGGGGCTGCGGGGCGGCTGTGGGACCTGGAGCCTGAAACCCGCCTGACTAACGACTCCCAGGATCGTCCAAGGGGTAGTTCCGCCCGCCCGGCCCTCGCCGGGGCGCCCAACCCCCCGATCCGGACTCACCCCACCTGGGAGGTGGTCATGCGCCCGATGGTTTCTCCGCTGTTCACGATCCTGATTCCCGCCGGGCTTCTCCTCCTCGATCTCGCGGCGCCCCGGTCAGCCCCGGCGACGACGATCGACCTCTCGTGGAACACCTGCGCCCCGATCCAGTCGGTGCTCCCGGATGCCGCGCCGGGCCCGATCTCGCTCTACATCTCCGCCATCGGCCAGGCCGAACTGCACTTCGGGTACCAGTTCCGCTTCGCACTGTCCGGTTACAATGACTCCGTGCCCGATGCATGGCACTTCGATGATGCCGGGTGCCAGACTCGCTCATTCCTAGGCATCTACACGCATCCGAGCAGTTTCGTCGCGAAGGCTTGCCCCGCGTTCGGCGGGCCGTTCACGACGGAAGAGGTCCATGCGTTCGGGTACGCGGCCCCAAGCACCGGAGTCCCGGCAAACATGCTCAGCGGATTCGTCTCCCACACGTACGAAGCCCGCTCCGGTCCGCGCGAGCCGACGCAGCGATACTTCCTCGCCCGCTTCGAGTTTGACCACACATACTCGGTCCCCGGAGTCTCGACCCCGGGAGTGGACTGCGGCGGCTTCGAGCAGCCGATCTGCATCGAGCTCGTGCCCACCCAGTGCTGGTGGCGCAACCTGCTGGGGCAGCAGGTGGGGTTTGGAGTCGGCAATGGCGCGGTCGGATTCCGCGAATCTTGCACGCCGCTGCCGGCGGCGCCCGGCACGTGGGGGGCGATCAAGGGGCAGTACCGGCGCTGAGCTGCGGCGCCGCGTGCGGAATCTGGGGCGGTGTTCGCAGCCTGGCGGCGTCGGGCCGATCCGGGTCGACTCGTTCGGCGCGACTCATCCTCCGTGCCTCAGGGTCAGGAGCGTTCCCTGCGCGATCCCGGACCCGACTTCGCCTCCATCCGACGCGGCTCGGGCACGCCGACGCCGGCCGGTGGGTCGACCTGGGCGCAATCAAGGCGGAGTACCGACGCTAGCGGGTAATGTTGCACGGAACGTATGGCCTTGTCCGGCAACGCCTTGAATGCGCTCTCGAATCCATCCTCTGAACTGGTTCCGGAACCAGTTGGACGATTGCCGGTCGGCGTCGCCCCGGCGTAGACTCGTCGGGCTCGAATCATCTGCCGGATCCCTTCGATCGGAGACTGCGTGCCCACTCCCGCCCTCGTTCCCCTCGCGCTCGGCCTCCTGCTCGCCGCCGCGCCCGCTCCCTTCACCCCCGTCACCACCTATTCGATCGTCGCCCGCGACTCCGTCACCGGCGAGATGGGTGTGGCCGTGCAGTCGCACTACTTCAGCGTGGGGCCGATCGTTCCGTGGGCCGAGGCGGGAGTGGGCGCGGTCGCGACCCAGTCGCTCGTCCTCGTCGACTACGGGCCGAACGGGATCGCGCTCATGCGCGGCGGGATGAGCGCGCCGGCGGCACTTGATTCGCTCAAGCGCGCCGATCCCAATCCCTCCGTGCGCCAGGTCGCGATGGTCGACGCGCAAGGGCGCGTCGCGGCGCACACCGGTCCGGGATCGATCCCCGCGGCGGGGCACGAGGTGGGGGCGCAGTTTTCCGTGCAGGCCAACCTGATGGGGAAGCCGAGCGTGTGGCCCGCCATGGCCCGCGCCTACGAGACGGCGAAGGGCGACCTCGCCGAGCGGCTGCTCGCCGCGCTCGACGCAGCCGAGAAGGAGGGCGGTGACATCCGCGGCCGGCAGTCGGCGGCGATCCTGATCGTCCGCGGCACGTCGACCGGCAAGCCGTGGGTCGATCGCGTGATGGACCTGCGCGTCGAGGATCATCCCCATCCGAACGTGGAGCTGCGGCGGCTGGTTCAACTGCGCCGCGCCTACAACGAGTCGGACGCGGGGGACAACGCGATCGCGGCGAAGGATCCGGTGGCGGCGCTCAAGCACTACGAGGAGGCCGCACGCCTCGCGCCCGAGGTCGTCGAACTCCAGTTCTGGGCCGCGCTCTCGATGTACACGAACGGACGCGAGGAGGAGGCGCGAGCGATCTTCCGTCGCGTGTTCGCGCGCGAGCGCCGCTGGGTGGACCTCGTTCCGCGCCTGGCGCAGGTGGAGCTGTTCCCGAATGACCCCAAGAAGATCGCGGACGTCGTGGCGCTGGCGCCGAAGGGGGCGCCGTGGTGAGGTTGCGACGAGCGCAATCCACTAGGGAGACCCGCTTGGGCAGGACGAGCGTTCATGGAAGCCAGCATCGGCGTCGTTCTTCGTCGTGCTTGGATTCATCACCGGGCATCCGGTCGGGGCGACGAATCTCGCCCCGTCGTGGGAAGCCCGATCGGGGCCGACGAAACGATCGACCCCGCGAGTTCGAGGTGCCCTTCGCGATCGGCAATGGCAGCGTGACGGTGAACGGGGGTTGCCAGGTCGTGCCCGCCGCGACGTCGACGTCGGGACTGAGCAAGGGGCACTACCGACGATGAACCCGGGAGACATCATGAAACTCGCTTCGCTCGTCCTTGTTCCGCCGTTTGTGGCGCTCCTCACCGTGTGCGCGTTGCCCGGTGCAGCAGTCGCCGCCGGCCGGATCGCCCTCTCGTGGCATGGGTGCAGCCCGATCGTGAGCACGACTCCGTCCGATGGCGCCCACCCGTACAGCGCATTCGTGTCCGTCACCGGGCACGGCGACCCGCACAAGGCGTACCAATGGACCGCCTACCTGCGGCGGGATCCGTGGACGGGTTCGATTCCGGACGCATGGCGCTTCGATGCCCCGGGATGCCAGGGGTCAAGCCTCGTGCGCATCGACCACACGCCGTCTGCCGCGATCTCGAAGAGCTGTCCCGCGTTCCAGGGCGTCGGCACGCAGTCGCTCCAGATCAAGGACGTCGCGTTTGACCCCACCTCCGGACGCATCCGCATCGTGCTCGCCAGCACGTATTCGCCGGCAGTCACCACGGTCGACCCCAACGTGCGCTACTTCCTCGGACGGATCGAGTTCGATCACACGTACTCGGTGCCCGGCGCCGGCGTTCCCGCAGAAACCTGCGACGGATTCGAGACGGACATGCGCCTGTCACTGCTCTCCGAGTGCCTGGATCCCCGATTCTGCAGCGCGTCTTCGGCCAGTTGGGTGGACCTGGATGGCGAGGGGCACGCATGGGAAATCGAGAACCCGACGCTCACGTTCTGCGGATCGTGCGGGCCGACACCGGCGCTTCCGTCGACCTGGGG
>JBKJNH010000355.1:0-3117 GCA_046596055.1 Candidatus Eiseniibacteriota bacterium | reverse complement strand
CACGACGGTGAACGGGATCTCGCGCAATCGCATCGCCTCCCTCGCGAGCGCGGACGGCGCCCCCACCGCCTGGAACGGGAACGCCGACGCGACGGTGCGCGCGCTCGTCGTGGACGGCACGACGCTTTGCGCCGGCGGGGACTTCACGACGATGGGCGGCCAGGCGCGCAATCGCCTCGCTGCGCTCGATCGCTCGACGGCGGCGCTCAAGCCGTGGAACCCGGGCGCGGACCTGAACGTGCGCAGTCTCGCCCGGGGTGAGACGGGACTCTTTGCCGGCGGCGCGTTCTCGATCATCGGAGGACAGGCGCGCAAGAAGATCGCCCTGCTCGACCTGGGAACGGGAGCGGTGGATCCCTGGAGCGCGGACGTCGCCGACGGGGAAGTGTTCACGCTCCTGCCAAACGGTCCGATCGTGTACGCGGGCGGGACATTCTCCGGCATCGGTCCCCTGCCGCAGGCGCGAGTCGCCGCCGTCGGCCACTTCCCGCCGCTGGCCTGCACCCCCAACGCGTTGACCTCGTCCGTGAACCCGCGGCCGACCGCGATCGCCACGGGTGACTTCGACAACGATGGCGTCCTCGACCTCGTCGTGTGCAACGACTCCGTTTCGCCGCAGGCCTCCTTCCTGCTTGGGAACGGCCCGGACGGGGCGGGCGACGGCACGTTCGAGCTGGCGCAGAACATCCCGCTCGTCGCGAAGCCGATGCAGGCGGCGATCGGCGACTTCGACGCCGATGGATTCATGGACCTCGCCATCTCGCAGACGGGCGTGACCGGAACGGTCTCGATCCATCGCGGGCTCGGAGACTCGTTCGCCCCGCCGACGAACATTCCACTCTACGGTCGCTCGGACGGCATCGCCGCCGGCGATCTCGACAACGACGGCATCCTCGACCTGGCGGTGTGCCTCACGGACTCGGCCTCGACGCCGGGTCACGGTGGCATTCTCGTCCTGCGCGGGGGCGGCACGGGCGGCGTGGGGGACGGCAGCTTCACGCTCGGGCCGCAGCTGCCGGGCGTTCCCCGGTTCGCACGCCGCGTCCTGCCCGTGGACATGGACGCCGACGGGATTCTCGACCTGCTCTACGTCGGCAACTCCCCAAGCCGGAATTTCATCCGCATGCTCCCGAATCTGACCCCCGGCTGCCAGACGATCAGCTCGGGTGTTCCGACGGGCATTGAACCCGGAATCGGGCTTGCCTCCGGCGACTTCGACGGCGACGGAGACCCCGACATGATGGCAATGACGGGTCGGTCGCTGCGCACGTACCAGAACCAGGTCAGCGGGGGCGAGGGATGCAGCTTCGTCCCGAATCCCGTCCAGACGATCACCTTGCCCGGCTCGGGTCGCGACCTCCTCTCCGTGGACTACACGCTCGACGGCAAGCTCGACCTCGTCGTCACGCTCGACAGCGTCTCGACGGTCCTCGTCTATCCCGGTGCTGGCGACTGCACGTTCGGCACGCCACTGACCTTCGGGCCGCTCGACGCGTGGGGGCTCGCGGTCGGAGACTTCGTCGCAAACGGCTCGCCGGACATCGTCGTCACGCAGCGCGGTTGCGGGACGGTCACGGTGATCGAACAGCCCTCCGCCCCGCTGCTCGCGATCGACCTCGAACTCGTATCCCCGAACGGCGGCGAAATCTGGCCGCAAGCGGGCCTGCCGCCGATCCCGTCGGATCTTGCCGGAACGACGGTGCCGTGGATCCTCGAGGACGAAGCGACGGCGGCCTCGCCGAGGGCGACGCTCGACTCCCCACGCCCCCCGCTCGAGCTCGCGTACGCGCAACAGATCCGGTGGAACAAGGGTGAGGGTGTGCTCGGCGTCGACGTCGCCGTCTCCCGCGACGGCGGAACGAGCTGGCAGACGGTTGGTGCGAACCTGTCTGGAACCGCGATGTCGTGGATCGTCACGCCCCCGGCGACCGGGAACGCGCGGGTGCGCGTGAGCGACTCCTACGTCCCATCGCGCGCGGACATGAGTGATGCCACGTTCGAGATGCCGATCGCGACGACGGACGTCGGTCCCGGGGACGAGATCCCGTCGGTCACCGCCTTCTCACTCAACACGGGCAATCCGTCGCGAGGCGCGATGCACTTCCGGCTCGACCTCCCCCGCTCCGCCGACGTGGACGTCGAGGTCTTCAGCGCCTCCGGGCGCCTCGTCCGCGCGGTCTTGCGCGGTCCGGTCGTCGCGGGCCGCCACGATGTAGTGTGGGATGCCCGCGACGATCGCGGCAGCGCCGCGCCGCGCGGCGTCTACTTCGTGCGCGCGCGGGTCGGGTCGTACAACGTCGTCCGGAAGGTGGTCGTGCTGGGGTAGGCCGTGTTGCGCAGCGGGAGAGGTGCGACTACGAGCTGACGATGTTCACCAGCTTGTGCGGCACGTGGATGACCTTTCGCACCGTCTTCCCTTCGAGCATCGCCTGGATCTTCGGGTTCTCCTGGGCCTCACGCTCGACCGACACCTGGTCGAGGTCCGCCGGCAGGTCCAGCTTGGCGCGGACCTTGCCGTTGATCTGGACGACGATCAGTTCGGTCTCGGCGATCAGCGCAGACCGATCGGCCACGGGCCAGCCGGCACGGAACACCGTGCCGGCGTCTGTGCCCCCCGCCCGCTGCCACACCTCCTCCGCCACGTGCGGCGCCACGGGAGCCATGAGCACGGTCAGGGTGCGGAGGGCCTCCCCCATCGCCCAGCCGCGGTCGGTGCCGACGGCGTGCTCGGACGACTCGTCGTTCGCGTCCAGCGACACCGCGTTCACCAGCTCCATGAGCGCGGCCACAGCCGTGTTGAACTTGCACTCCGCGAAGTCGCTCGTCACGCGGGCGATCGTGCGGTGCGTGGTGCGGTGGAGCTCCAGGGCCCTGGGGCCCAGCTCGGGCTTTGCCGCCCCGCCGGCGACCCAGCGCACGAGCTCCAGCCTCGGCTCCGCCAGCCGCCAGTACCGATTCAGGAACCGGAACGCGCCCTCCACCCCGGCATCGCTCCACTCCGCGTCCTTCTCCGGTGGCCCGATGAACAGGGTGTACACCCGCGAGGTGTCGGCGCCGTAGCGCTTGATGAGGGCGTCGGGCGAGACGACGTTGCCCTTCGACTTCGACATCTTGACG